>CADEGN010000496.1 GCA_902826865.1 uncultured Myxococcales bacterium | reverse complement strand
GCCGCCGCGGCTCGCACACCCTCGTGGCCGTTCGCAGGTAGAATCACCTAACCGCCCGCGGCTCGCACACCCTCGTGGCCGTTCGCAGGTAGAATCACCTAACCGCCCGCGCACGTTGACGGAGGCGGAGAGGCCCGATGAGCAAGACCAAACGACGATGCCCCAGGTGCGACGAACCCGGTCGGGCCGTCACGTCCGTGACCATCGAAAACCTCGTGCGATCGGACGCGCACGCCTCCATGGCAGGCCCGGCGTACTTCTGTGCGACCCCGGGGTGCGAGGTCGTCTACTTCGACACGCACGGTGGGACGGTGCCGACCGCAGATGTCGGTGTCGCTGTGTTTCAGAAGGAGAGCAAGCCCGAGCGTCCGGTCTGCTACTGCTTCGAGCACACGGCCGCCGCCGTGCTCGCGGCGACACGGACGGATGGGTCGAACAGCATCGTGGACGAGGTCATGGAGGCATGTCGGGGGGGCCTCGACCGATGCGAGGAAACCAACCCGCAGGGCCACTGCTGCCTCGGCAACGTGCGCGCCCTGCTACGCGCGCGCGCTCCGGGCATCGAAGCGTGCCCGACCTGCCGGACTGGAGGCGCGACATGACCACGGCCGAACAACAACAGAAGCTGCTGATGGGCAGCGCCGTGGGCGTCGCTGCCTTGTCGTCGATCTGCTGCTGGCTCCCGCTGCTCGCGGTCGGCCTCGGCGTGTCCGCCATCGGAGTCGGGAGCATCTTCGAGGCGTATCGCTGGCTGTTCGTCGGCCTGGCGGTGGTCTCCATCGCTGGCACGTTCATGCTGATGCGACGCCGGACAGCAGACTGCTCGGAGGGCACATGCGCATCCCCAACCGGCGCGCGTACCCGACCGTGGCTCATCGGGATGGTTCTGTTGACCGTGGCGTTCGTCGCATTTCCCGAGTTGCTCGCGTGGACGATGGCGGGAGGTGACGCCGAACAGCGCAACGCAGCGACGGTCGGTGAGCAGTCCCTCGTTCGGGTCTACGAGGTCGAGGGCATGACGTGCGAGGGCTGCACCAACCTCGTGGTGAGCTACCTGGAGGACCAGGACGAGGTGAAGATGGCCACCGTCTCCTTCGCCCGACGGGAGGCGCGGGTCGTCTTCGGGAAGGGGATCACCGCCGTCCAAGCGGACGCCCTCATGACCCGGGTGAGCCATGCGTGGGACGGCACCTATACGTTCGAGCCGAAGGGAGAGAACTCATGACCTCACGTACGCCGACGCGCACCGCAAAGACCCGCAGGGATTTTCTGGCCGCATGCGGGTCGCTCATCGTCGCTGCATGCGGGGTGGCGACGACGAACGAGCGGCCCGACCGGGTGAGAGCATCGACGCCTGCGCCGACTCCAACCAAGACGGCTTCTGCGCCATCGTGCGACCCCGTGATGGCGCAAGCCTGTCAGGCGAGTTGCGCCGTGGCGGTGTCCGAGTACGACGAGAAGGACGTCGTGGCACAACCCGGCGCGCAAGTGGGCGACCTGATCCGCTGTCCGGTGAGCTGCGTCGTCGTCTACGCCAAGGACGAGTTGCGGTTGGACCATCGCGGCCGCGACTACTTCGTGTGCTGCCCGGGCTGCGCACAGAGGTTTCGAGCTGACCCCTCCCACTTCGTCGAGGCGTAGCATGCCGACGATGCCCCGCTTCGTTAGCCAAGAAGTTCGCCTGCAAGCCCGCAACATCGCCGAGACCGTCGCCTTCTACCGCGACGTGCTCGGCTTCACGGTGGACACCACCTGGGGGCCCGAGACCGACCTCGAGGGCTGCATCCTCGACCGCGACGGCGTTCATCTGCTGTTCCACAAGGAAGCGGAGGGCGAGCCGAAGATGACCGGCGTCGTGGTGATCAACGTCGAGGATGTGCTCGAACTGCACGAGCGGCTCGCGGGCAAGGCCAAGGTCGTTTGGGGTCCCGAGGTCTACAGCTACCGGATGCGCGAGTTCGCGGTCGAAGATCCGAACGGCTACCAGATCGCGTTCTGCGAGCGGACCGACGACCCGCCGACCTGTGACGCGCGGTGACGGTCGGATCGTAGGCCAACGACGGCGAACTCGAAGGACGTCCAGAATGGGCGCAACTCTTAGCCTCCGTCTGCTCAGGACCCAGCCGTGGGCGGGAAGGTGCTGATCTCGACGAGGAATCCCGCGGGGTCGCGCACGTAGGACACGATCTGTCCCCACGGCTGCGGCGCGGGTGGGAACCAGGCGGTCGCGCCGGCCTCGATCGCCGCGCGGTAGACCGCCTCCACGTCGTCGACGAAGAAGTTGATCTCGACCGCGGGCGGCCGCACGTTGGACTTGATCGGCGCGAACTGGAGACCGTTGCCCGCGACCCACTCGGCATCGGCGAAGGCGAGGGTCGCACCGCCGCTCTCGAGCGCGATGTAGATGCCGCAGGGATCCACCAGGCTCCGCGTCATTCCGAACACGCGCTCGTAGAACGCGGCCGCCGCCTCCACGTCGGGCACGTACAGGAGCGTCTGACCGAGCTTGGCGGCGGGCATCGGAAGGAGCAGGAGAGCAGCCCCGCGCGCGACGAGACGCGGTTGGGGGAGTTTACGGATGGCACGGCGAAGTGACAGGATCCCCTCGATGCTCGAGCCTTCGTCCTCGACGACGTGTGGCCGAACCGATCCCGATGCCTAGACCCGAGATCAGCGTGCTCCTCGTGGACTACGGCGCCGTCTACGTCGAGATCCCCAAGGTGGCGTGCTCGAGCATCAAGCTCGCGCTGGCCGACCACCTGCGCATCGACCTCGAACCGGCGGGCGGCAACCCACACGAAGTCCGCTTCCCCGCACCTCCCTCGCCTGCCGCGACCTCGGGGCCGATGTGGCCGGACCTGTTCAGCTTCGCCTTCGTCCGCAACCCCTGGGACCGGCTCGTGTCGTGCTACCGCGACAAGATCCTCGGAGAGGCGCCCGACTACACGTCGTTCGACCCGCAGCGAGGCGTCGCGTTCTGCCTGGCGCGGTTCGACTTGTACCGGGCCGGGATGTCGTTCGACGACTTCGTCACCGCCGTCGCTGCGATACCCGACGAGGACGCAGATGACCACTTTCGGGCGCAGTCCACGTTCATCACCGACCGCAACGGCGACCTCGCCGTGAGCTTCGTCGGCCGCTTCGAGAACCTCGCCCACGACTTCCGCCTCGCCTGCGCTCGCGCGGGCATGCCAGAACTGGACTTGCCCCATGCTCAGGCCGCCCGGTCGCCGGCACCCTACGCTCGCTACTACACTCCGATGACGCGGAGGCTCGTGAACGAACGCTTCAGGGACGACGTGGACATCTTCGGGTACGAGTTCGAGGGATGACCCCGCGTTCTGGGACTGGTTGATCGCGCAGAACGACGCCGGCGAGGTGCACAGC
>CADEGN010000495.1 GCA_902826865.1 uncultured Myxococcales bacterium | reverse complement strand
GCGCGCCATCCACGCTTCCGCCGCGCTTGCACGCCTGCGCGTGCTCGATCTCACTCGCGCGCGCGCCGGCCCGTCGTGCGTCAAGCAGCTCGCCGATTTCGGCGCGGACGTGATTCGCGTCGAATCGCCGCCGGGGCTCGATGCCAACGCCGATCAGGTAGGCGGGCGCGACGGCTTCGACATGCAGAACCTGCATCGCAACAAGCGCTCGATCACGCTCAATCTGAAATCGCCCGAGGGCAAGGCGGTCTTCATGAAGCTGGTCGAGCGCGCCGACGTGGTCGTGGAGAACTATCGGCCCGACGTGAAGTTCCGGCTGGGCATCGACTACGAGTCGCTCAAGAAGGTCAATCGCCGCATCATCCTCGCCTCCATTTCCGGCTTCGGGCAGGACGGCCCGTATCGCGAGTGGCCCGGGGTCGATCAGATCGCGCAGGGCATGGGCGGCATGATGTCGGTGACCGGCAAGCCCGGCGACGGCCCGATGCGCGTCGGCGCCGCCGTCGGCGACATGGCCTGCGGCATCTACACCGCCACCGGCGTGCTGATCGCGTTGTACGAGCGCGAGCACTCGGGCGAAGGTCAATGGGTGCAGGGCAATCTGCTGCACTCGATCGTCGGTCTGCTCGATTTCCAGGCGGCGCGCTACACCGTCAGCGGTGAAGTCGCCGGTCAGGTCGGCAACGATCACCCCACCGGCATGCCGACCTCTGCGTATCGGACGCAGGACGGCTACATCAACATCGGCGCCTCGGGGCAGGGCATGTGGGTGCGCTTGTGCAACGCCATCGGCTTGTCGCACCTGATCGAGCATCCCGATTACGCCGACGGCAAGCTGCGCAGCAAGAACCGGACGTCGCTGAACGAGGCGATCAACAACGCGCTTGCGGTGAAACCCAGCGCCGAATGGATCGCGATCATCAACAAGGCCGGCGTGCCGTGCGGGCCGATCTACACGATCGATCAGGTGTTCGCCGATCCGCAGGTGCAGCACTTGGGCATCGCGCAGTCGGTGAGCCAGCCCAAGCGCGGCGAAGTGAAGCTGATCCGCCAGGCGGTGACGCTCTCGCGCACGCCGGCATCGATCAAGACGCCGATAGCCGATCTGGGCGAGCACACCGAGGAGGTGCTGCTCGACCTGGGCTACGACGCGGCCGGAGAGGACGAGGCGGTGGCCGTCCTGTTCGGCGACGGCGGCGGGAGCGTGTCGCCGGCGCTCTTCCTGTCCACGGGCGGCGACAACCCCGGGCGCATGGCGCTCGGGGACGTCGACGGCAACGGCATCCAGGACGTCGTCACCTCCAGCGGCTCGTTCACCTCCGGCGGGATCCAGGTCGTCCTGAGCGAGGGTGGGGGAGCCTTCCAGCCGTCGTTCCTCGCGACCGCGGACGAGACCTCGGGGGTGACGATCGCCGACATGGACGGCGATGGCCTGCAGGACATCGTCTACACACGCTCGCTGCAGGCGAGCGACGACGTGCGCGTCCTGCTCGCGCAGGGGGGCGGGGCTTTCGTGCCCAGCGCCTACTTCGACGTCGCGCTCAATCCAATCGACGTGGTGGCCGCGGACCTGAACCGAGACGGGATCCTCGACCTCGCCACGGCGAATGCGGACCTGGACCTCAGCGCGAACGACGGCTCCGTCTCCGTGCTCATCGGGCTCGGCGACGGCACGTTCCTCGCCCATGTGTCGATGTCCACGCTGCCAGGACCGGCCTTCAGCCAGGCCGAAAAGATCGAGGCCGCCGACCTGGGTCTGGATGGCTGGATCGACCTCGTGGCGCTCGTGCGCCGACAAGGTGGCTCGTTCGTTTCGTCGTTCACGGGCGTCGGCGGCGGAGCGTTCTCGACGCCCGCGAACACCCTGACCGGCTTCGAGCCCCGAGCCCTCGCGCTCGCGGACGTCGACCGCGACCTCTTCCCCGACGCGGTCCTCGCCAGCCTGGACAACGTCGAAGGCCTGCAGATCCTGCGGGGTGCGGGAGACGGCACGCTCCTCCCGTACCAGGCCCATGACATCGGGCACAACGCCTGGAGCCTCGCCGTGGGAGACCTCGACGGCGACCGGATGCCCGACGTCGTCGTGACGCGCGAGGTCGAGGATCTGGTCGCGGTCGTGCGCAACGGGATCCTGCTGCCCTGATCTCCTCCTCGTCTTGTCCTTCTCCGCGTCCCCGCACTGCCCCCTCCCTCACCCACCCGAAAGCCGGAAGCGCCACTTCCGCTACGGCCCTGCGGCCCGCGCAGCGCAGCCGAGCAGCGCGGCGCCAGCGGAATCCCGCTCTTTCGTGTCTCCCCAAGGCGGGCCCCTGCAGATCGGAGCGTCGACACCAAACCCCCTACACGGAGAACGAGAACCATGGTGGACGACAACGACATCGCGAAGATCTGGAAGCGCCTGAGCGAGCTCGAGAAGGGCCTCAAGGAGACGAACCGCCTGCACAAGATCCTGGACGAGTACTGCACGGACACCTTCAAGGAGGCCTTCGACCAGATCGGGAAGACCCGCGAGAGCATGACCAAGGTGGTCACGGCGGTCTCCACCGCCAAGCGCAAGCCCTGAAGCGACGCGGGCTCCGCCCGCGCACGGCGGCGCGGAGCGCGTCGTCGTTCCGCGCCGCCGACCCCGTGCTCTCGCGGGCCGCGTGGTCCGCCGACGCGCGCGGGAACGGAATGCCGCGCCGGCCCCGCGCTCCTCGCGCTTGACGGAGCCTGAACAACGCCGGCCCCCATCCGGCCCCTCGCGGGCGCGCGCAAAGCAGCCAGGCTCCGAGCGCAACAAGGCTCTTGCACGACCGGCGCTCGGGCCGAGCGGTCCGGCTCAGGTTCAGCGGCCCAGGGGTCGAAATGGCGAGCGCAACGCACGCTCGAACCGCGACCGCCTGCAGCGAGGAGCCATGAAGAACCACCCGAGCCCGAGGTCCGTTTCCGCCGTCCTGCTCGCCGCGCTGCCCGTGCTCGCCGGGGCTTGCTCCAGCGGGAGCTCGGGCGGGAGCGACGCCGCCGTCACGCTGGCCCTGACCGACGCCGCCTCGGACGAGCTCGCCTCGTTCGTGGTCGAGGTCGCGGCCGTCGAGCTGACGCGCTCCGCGGGCGGGCTGGTCAGCGTGCTGCCCGCGCCGATCACGGTCGACCTCGCCACGCTCACGGACACGAGCCAGGTGCTGAACGTGGCCGACGTGCCGCCGGGCCTGTACTCGGCCGCCACGATCACGCTCGACTTCGCCTCGGCCGAGGCCTACCTGGTCGGCGAGACCACGCCGGCCACGCTGCTCGACGGCGACGGCAACCCGCTCGGCGGCCTGGTCGAGCTGCCGGTCACGATCGGCAGCGCGCTGAGCGCGGTGGCGGGCGAGAACCGCGTGCTCGAGATCGACTTCGACCTCGACCAGTCGATCGTCGTCGACAGCGGCTCAAACCA
>CADEGN010000494.1 GCA_902826865.1 uncultured Myxococcales bacterium | reverse complement strand
TGCGCACGCCCTCGCCGCCGGCGTCCGGCCACCTGCGCTCTGGCGATCGGTCACCTTCGTGGTGTGGCGGCCAGCCGAGGAATTCGTGGCGGGAGTCGTCTACACTGCCCGGATCTCTGTCATCCCCGAGGTGTTTGGTGAGGAGCCTCTGGGGGATCCAGAGCTCGTCGCCACCGTCGCTCTCACCGTTGCGGCCGGTGCCGCCGGCTCCCTTCCCGCACCGTCCGTCACCCTCGATCCCCTCGGAAAATCCGAACGCGATCGTGACCCTCGAGTGTGTTGTCCGGACGTGGGGGGTGCGGGGTGCGGTTTTCCCACCTGTGAAGCCTCAATGCGCGACGAGCTCCCGAATCTTTCGGGCGCCCTTGAGCTTGGTGACGACGCACTGCTCACCCAATCGTACGTGCGCACCTACTCAGGCGTCGGCGGGGTTGCCGAGAGCGACGGGGCCGTCCTAGGAGTCGCGTCTGATCACCTAACGACGACGATCGGCTGGAGGTTCGATGCCACCGCCGACGAGTATTGCCTGGGCGTTGAGCTTGTAAGCTTCATCGACGGTTCGGTTTCCAGCCGAGGTATCGCGTGCACGCCCCATGGCGGACTTGAGCTCGGCGCAGTACCCAACGACAACTTCGATGCCTTCATCGAATCGTGCGAGGCCCCCTATTGGGAAGACACGATGGAACCCTACGTTCCTGGGTCGAGCAGCGACGACCGCGGCGACACCGACGGAGGCAGCGATGACGGAGCAAGCAGCGGAGAGTCTGGTGATGACGGATCAGGGAGTCTCGACGGCGACGCCCGGGGTTGCGCTTGCACGGGCGGCGGCCCAGCTTCCACCGACATGCTCTCGCTGGGCGTGTTCGTCTTGCTCGGCTTGACCTTGCGCCGGCGCCGACGCTAGGGCCGCGAAGTCGACCGGATTGACGTTCTCCGCGGGCGAGCATGGGCCATGGTCGGACATGCTCGCGGCCATACAACCTTTTGGGTCGTTCGCAGGAGATCCCTCAACGGCGACTCACGGGACGTAAGTCAGGCGTAGCGATATCGCGGCCTCGCGCGCGGCTGTGACAGGCGCCTGGTTGCAGAAGGTCGTCCCCGCCGAGTGTGTGACGCCGCCCAGCTCGACCGTCATTGCGGGTTCTCGGCAACGCGCCACCCGATCTGATCATCACCCATCACCGCCAACATTATCGGGGCCCAAGTGCGCCGGAAAACGCATGCGATGGGGCGGTCGCTCGAGTTCGCCGCTGGCTGCTGATTCCGGCTGGACGGCGAGCACCGAGCCTGACGAAGCGCAGGCGGGGCTCGAGAGGCGCGAGCCCTACGGAGCGTCGGCGCGCTCAGTCGCAGCTTTGGAAGTACCAGTCGAAGGTGCCGCCGTCGCGGTAGTGGCTCGGAACGCAGCTCGTCGTTCCACCGTCGCATTCGCCTTGGAACCCGTCCGCAATGGCGGCTGACATGGTGATCCTGAGCCCTGGGCCATCCACAAACACGCGGGGAGTGACGAGCAGGCGGTCGTCGAAGGCGTGGATCGTCGATGGGCTCATCGAGGAAAAATCCCACGGGGTAAACACCCCCCGGTCCACCCGCGCGCGCAAGATCATCTCGCCTTTGGCGTTGACAATGTTGCCCGCTACAGTCGTGCCGAACTTGAGCTGGGTGGCGGTTGCTAGGTAGTTGACAATGTTCGGGTCACGAATCACTACCTGGAGCTCACGTCGCTCCCAATCGTTCACATCGACGACGGCTGCACCGCCGTCGCAGTCGAGGACCTTCAGCCAGGTCTCGCCATCGGCTTTCGACTGTGCCAGTTCGTCCACTTCGAATTCGTAGTCCTCTGCCTCCTCGCCGCTTGCCGGATCGCAGGCAGCGAGCAGAGCACAAGCAACGATGAGAGAAGAGGCTGATGCAGAGCGTCGTCGATGAAGCATGCCGTCGTCCGGTGCAATCCGCTGACCGTGCCGCGGGGTGATCCGGCCCGTGGAAATTCAGGTACTTGCGAAGCGCGGTGCGCCAAACCCCGTTGGCCACCATGAAGCGAGCGTGAAGAGTGATGAAGCGAGCGTGAAGCGATGAAGCTCGCATCACCGACCACCGGCGGGCATCGCCGGCGACGCCCGCCCGCTCCGGCGACAAGAATGATCGTGAACCACGCCGGCGCTTGCGAGCGCCCGCTGACGCACCCGCACCCGCCGCCGTCGGTGCCGCCGGCAGAGGCGGCGCCGGTGGAGTCTCCCGTGGGCGCCCCATCCTCGCTCGAGTTTCCCGCTTCGGTGACGTCGCCACCGTCGGTTTCCACGGCATCGTCGCCGGTCGTCGTGTCTGCCGAGCTACTGTCGCTTCCGCCGTCGTCGCTGCCGCCTGGGTCGTCGTCGCTATTGCCACAGATACCCCTCACAGCCTGCGCGGAAAGGGTATCGACGCCCTGGGCCAATCCAATCGGCGCCAGGCCTGCAATCGAGAGGCCGATCATCCCGGAGTCCGTGAGGTTGCCAGTTGACCCGTCATACGACAGGGTGCACGAGCCCGGGGTCGTAATGCCGGTGATGGAGAGACGGACGATATTCGTACTCCCAGGCTTGAGCGTCGCAGCCGAGACGACCGGCGTGCCTGCACAACCTACACACGAGACACTGAACCCGGTAATGTCGGCTGCTGGCAGAACGCTGGGCGTCTGTATGTTAACGGTTGCTTCGATAAATCCTCCCGCAACGACCGAAGAATCAATGCGCCCATGTTCATACGCGCCAACATCGGGGGCCCCAACCGTAGGCAATGCACCCGCCACCGACGTTCCGGTATCGCGCGCTGCATTCGTCCCAGGCTTAAGCCGGTAGTCCGTGGTTGATACTGTGTAATCAGTCAACGCGCCGGTCGCGACATTCGTTTGGAATGAGGTTCCCGAGCCAGTTCCCGCGATGGCACTTGAAGTCATCCCTACGAGTAAGTTATTGGCCACCAGCGTGTTGAGCAGCGTAGTGTCATTGTCAAACACGATCCCGTATGGGTGTGTGACGCACGTGTTGTTGTAAATCTCGTTGTCCGCTGTGCCCGCTCCAGATGGGTAAACCCAAATGCAACGCGCGCCGCCGTTCACTGCCACGTTGTAGCGGAACACATTCCGTTTATCCCCAACAACGTACGACCCAGATCCCCCGCAAGTCGACGCACCGCCGAGGCCCTTGCCGCCCCCGCATTGCTCCACATAGTTGAACTCAACGACGTTATCATCGCCAGTGTTGGAGGCAGAGGAATTGAACACGCGGATACCACCACACTGGGCGTCAAATATGTAATTGTGGCGAATCACGCTGTTCTTTAGGGTTCCAGCGTAGATTCCGTTTGACCCGAGATACCCAAGTTGTTGCGCTCGCCAGCCGGCCCCGTGGATGTAGTTGTTCTCAATGGTCACCCGATC
>CADEGN010000493.1 GCA_902826865.1 uncultured Myxococcales bacterium | reverse complement strand
CGTGAAGGCGAGCGAATGGATGGGCGGACAGGAACCGCATCATCTGCACGCGACGGTCCCGCTCAAGCAACCCGAGGTGGAGGTTGAAGACGTGGACCGTTCGACTTCCGCTCCGGACGCGCGCGCGCGTGCGAGCATGCACCACGCTGCGGACCTTCCTGCCCGCGATCGTAAGGTCGATCGTGCTGGGATCGTAGAGAGGGAATCGACTGAGGATAGCGTTGCCGTAGGCACCCCCGGCGCGCAGGCGGTGGGTTGGGACCCACAAGCGATTGCGCATGCCGAGGCCATCGGCGAGCAGGTCGACCTGGCGGTGAAATTGCGAGCGCGGGGCGGCGTCGTCCACCTCCTGCAGCAACACAAAATCGGGCTGATAGTGACCGAGCGTCGCGATCACGCGCTCCGGCCGATATCGTCGGTCGAGGCCGCCGATACACTTGTGGATGTTGTAGCTGACGACGACGAGCTTCACCGCGGCGAGATCCCAGGGCTCAACTGAGTCCGGTCTTGCTGACAACCCCGCGGAACATGTTGAGCGTGCGCTCGAGGCTCTCCACGACTTCCTCGAGGCTGCGAGCGTCCTGCGAGCGCATTTCGGTGTCGGCGCGCCGCAGCACCCCTTCGGCCTTGGCGATGGCATCGCGACCAAAGCTGGTTCCGCTCATGATGCCTTGCACCTGCGGAAACAGCTCTCGGACCTCGGCGATCAACCGCTCGGCCTGCTGGCGCTGGCGCTCGAACTCCTCGGAGGCCCGCACTTCAACCATGTAGTTCTGGCTGTGCTCGACCAGCTTCTGCAGCTCTTCCTCGGTGAGACCGCTGGTGGCGGTCACGGTAATGCTCTGTTCGTGACCAGTTTCGAGGTCCTTGGCCGACACACTGACAAGCCCGTCGGCCGAGATCGCGAAGGTGACTTCGACCTCGACCTCTCCGCGCGGAGCCTTGCGCAGGCCCGAGAGAATGAACTCCCCGAGCAATTCGTTCTCGGCGGCCTTTTCGCTCTCGCCCTGGAGCACGAGGATTTTCACCGACGTCTGGTAGTCGCGCGTGGTGGTGAAGATATGCGAGGCGCTGGTGGGGACCGTGGTGTTCTGGTCGATCAGCTTGTAGAAGGTCCCGCCCAAGACCATGATGCCGAGGCTGTGCGGCGTCACGTCGAGCAGCAAGACATCGAGGCTCTCGTCGACGAGAGCGGCCGCCTGAATCGCTGCACCGAGCGCGACGACCTCGTCGGGGTGAACGCCCTTGCATGGCTCGAGTCCGAAGAACTCGGCGACGCGGGTCTGGATCAGCGGCATGCGCGTCATGCCGCCGACGAGAATCACGTCGTCGAGGTCGCTGCGATCGATGTTGGCCTCGCGCAGCGTCTTCTCGCAGATCATCACCGTGCGATCGACGAGGTCTCGGGTGAGCTCCTCGAGCTCATCGCGGGTCAGCGTCTCTTGGAGGTGGAACGTCTGCCCGCTCGGCGTGGTGTAGAGAAACGGCAGATCGACCAGGGTTTCGCGCGCAACTGACAGCTCGCAGCGGGCCTTCTCGGCCGCGTCTTTGATCCGTTGCATCGCCATCTTGTCGTCGGCGACGTCGACACCCGACTTCTCCTGGAAGGCGGCGGTTAGCCTTCCCATCACCCGGATATCGAAGTCCTCGCCGCCCAGGAACGTATCACCGGCGGTCGAGACCACTTCGAAGACGCCCTTGCCGATGTCGAGGATCGAGATGTCGAACGTACCGCCGCCAAGGTCATACACGGCAACCCGGCGCTCGAGGTCTTTGCCGAATCCGTACGCCAACGCCGCCGCTGTCGGCTCGTTGATGATTCGGATGACGTCGAGCCCGGCGATCCGGCCGGCGTCCTTCGTTGCCTGGCGCTGGTTGTCGTTGAAGTAGGCGGGCACGGTAATCACCGCCCGTTCGACCGAACCGCCGAGGTACTGCTCGGCGATCATCTTCATCTCCTGGAGGATGAAGGCCGAGGTCTCGGGGATCGAGTACACCTGCTCACGCAGCTTGATGCGGACGTCACCGTGGGGCCCCTCGACGATCGTGTACGGCGCCGACTGCAAGACCGCCCGGGCGGCCGGCGAGTCCCATCGCCGACCGATTAACCGCTTGGCGGCGTAGACGGTGTTGGCGGCGTTGGTCACCGCCTGACGCTTGGCGATGTGCCCGACGAGGCGCTTACCGCTCTCGGAGATGGCGACGATCGACGGCGTCGTCTTGTAGCCACCTTTGTTGGGGATAACGGTCGGGACCCCATCTTCGACGATGGCGACGCAGGTGTTCGTGGTCCCGAGATCGATGCCGACAACGTTGTCCATTCGACCGTCTTTCGCCCCAAAGGAGCCCACTTCCAAGGCTAGGGCAACTTGATCGAATTGAGAAGGGCACGTACTTCAGGATCGGCGGGCTTGCCCTGCCCGGTGTCGATCGCCCCGAGGAGCTCGCGCGCGGTGTGCTTCTGACCAAGGGCCACAAACGCCTTGGCGAGTAGGATGTGCAGTCGGTGTAGGTCTGGGGGGCGGCGCTTCGTCCCTTTGTCGGCCACGGCCTCGCTGCGCAACCCGTCCAGCGCCGCCAGAGCGAAGCGGTGGCCCTTAACCGGGTCCTTGGCCGCGATCGCCTCGGCGGCCCACACCAGGTGCTCCACCACCTGCGGATCGGCATCGGCCGCCTCGACCAAGAGCGGAACGGCCTCGTGGCCCTGACCGTAGTCACGAAGGCTCATGGCCCTGGAAAACGCCTCCGCAGCCCGCTTGCGCCGGGCCTCACGGCGACAGCGGGTCCACAGAGCGTCGAGCTCCCCGTCGCCCGGGTGGAGCTGCAGCGCGAGGCGGTAGAGGTTGGCGGCTCGGGCCATGTTGCCCTTGGCCTCGGCGTCGCTGGCCTCCTGCACGTGGGCGGCAATCTGGGCCTTGACCGCGGCACCCAACCGCGCTCGCTGTCGTCGCGCCCGTGTGACCGCGCGCTCGTGGCGACGCACCGCCGCCTCGGCCTCCTCCTGCTCCCGCAGCACGCGTTCCCGCTCGCGCTGCTGCTCGCTCAGTTGGTCGTCGCGTCGCCGCAGCTCGGCCTTGCGCGCGAGCTCTGCGTCCACGTAGGGCGTGCGCAGCTCCGGATCACGCAGGGCTTCGTGCGCCTGGGTTGCGCGGCGGAACAGCTGGGCCAGGTACGCGCGAAACGGGCCGATTTCGTCGCCGTAGTAGGCATCGGGATGCAGGGTGCGACTGGCGTCGTGGTACGCCCGCCGAACGCGTTTGAGATCGTGCGTCGGCCAGATCCCGAGCATCTCGAAGGGCGAGAGATCGTCGAGGCGGTCGATCATTCCAAGTACGCGGCGCTGTTCCTCGATCTCGAGATCGAGGTGCGGATCGATGCGTGGATCCGAGGGGCCCACGCGGGGCCACTGGGGTGGAGGGTCAGAATC
>CADEGN010000492.1 GCA_902826865.1 uncultured Myxococcales bacterium | reverse complement strand
CTCCCGGGCAAACCCACCAGCCCCGATGATCACGATGCGCCGCCTTGCCACGCCAGAGGTGTTGTTGTGAAGCTCGGCCGCGCGTGCAAGCGCGGCCGGGCGTTCCTTGGCGGCGTCCGTGCGACCCGCAGCGGGACGCTGGCGGTCTCGCGTCAGGTCCCGCGGTGGAAGTAGAGCATCACGGAGCGTGGACCTTCCCCGCTCATGTACGAGCTGATGCGTGGCGAGATGCCTTCGGGCCGCCGCACGGGGACCATGCGGTGGGGAACGCCGGCCACGACGCGGCGCATGTAGTCGGTCCACATCGGCGTCGCTGTGGTGTAGCTGGCGTCCTCATCGCCGAGCGATCGCTCGTACTCGTCGTCGCCCATCCACGCGGCCGTGACCCAACGCGAGGTGAAGCCAACGAACCACGTGTCGGTGGTGTAGGTGTTCTTCGACGCCGTTCCGCTCTTACCACCCGCGGGCACGCCGACCTTCTGCGCCTGCTTGGCGATCCCGTTGGTGACGACGTCGCGCATCATCTTGGTGATCAGGAACGCGGTGCCGACGTCGACGACCTGCTTGGGCGGGTGGAGGGCAGCCAGGGCCATCGCGTCGACCCGCCCGCCGACGTCCATCCCCTCATCCCACGGGTGGCGATCGTCGATCAGGACCTCCCCGTTCTTGTCGACCACGCGGCGAACGAAGACCGGGTCGATCCACTTGCCCTCGCGCACGAAGACTCCGAACGCGCGCGACAGTTCGTTCATGTGCACGCACGAGGCGCCGAGCGAGAGAGCCTTGTCGGCGATGAGTTCGCTGGTAAACCCGAGCCTGCGGGCCCAGCTGACCACTTCGCCGGCGCCCAGGCGCATGAACAAGCGGATGGACGGCAGGTTGAGCGAGAAGATGAATGCGTTGCGCAGGATCACCTCGCCCGAGATCGTCCCGTGCAGGTTCTGCGGGTTCCACGCCTCACCGGGCTCGGGCTGATAGGGTCGGTCTTCGAGCACGGTGGCCATGTCGAACCGCCGGGTGTCGAGGGCGAGCGCGTAGTAGATCGCCTTGAACACGCTCCCCGGCTGGCGGCAGCCCTGAATCGCCCGGTTGAACTGCGAGCGGTCGTAGTCATGGCCACCCTGAATCGCCGAGACGTACCCGGTTTGGTGGTCGAAGCTGAAGAGCGCCGCCTCGACGCGGGGCGTCTGCCCGAGCTCGACCTCGGGAAGATCGATCTCTTCGTTGCCGGCCTGGGACCGGCGTGAGGGAGGGGCCCTGCGCACCCAGACCACGTCCCCGGGCTCGAGCGCGTCGCGCACGTCATCGATCTGCCTGTCGTTGACACCCGTGTTGCGGTCATAACGCGCGGCCCAGTTCATCTGACGCAGGGGGAGAATCGCAGCGAGTGAACCGACCCGAAGCCACGCGTTGTACTTGTTGGTGCGCTCGACCAGCGCAAGCCGCCAGCGGGGCTGACAATCCGCGTCGGTCGGCATTGGCTGCGCCGATGGGGTGCACATGGCGCCCTCTTCGTTGGGGCAGTCGAGTTTGATCCGCTCGTCGGGTGCCGCGGGGACGCAGACATCGGCCGCTAAGGGATCGGCGCCGTATTCGGCGGTGGCGCGGCGGGCGAACTCGACCTGGTCGGTGGTGGCGGCGAGGTGTGCGGCGGGTCCGCGAAACCCCTGGCGCCGATCGATGTCCCGCAGGGCGTTGTCGACCGCTCGATCCGCCATCGCTTGGACCGGCAATTCGAGGGCCGTCTCGATGCGCAGGCCGCCTTGCAACACGGCTTCATCGCCGAGCCGAGTCGTCACGAGCTGGCGGACGTGCTCGGCGTAAAATGGCGCGCGGGCGCGGAACACTTCGGGGGTTTCGGCGAGGTGCAGTGGCTCGTTGGCGGCGATGTCGCGTTCGGCCTGCGTGATGTAGCCCGCCTCGACCATGTCCTCGAGTACGACCCCGCGGCGCAACAGCGCACGGTCACGGCTGACGAACGGGCTGTCGCGTCCGGGCGTGCGGGCCAGGCCCGCGACGAGCGCACACTCGCCGAGCGTCAGCTCCGGGAGCTTCTTGCCGAAATAGCGGCTCGCGGCCGCGGCGACGCCATAGGCGTTGTGGCCGAAGAACGTCTTGTTCAGGTAGATTTCGAGGATCTTTTCCTTCGCCAGCCGCGATTCGATCCGCACCGAGAGGATCGCTTCGCGGAGCTTCCGCGTCAGCGTTTGTTCGTGGGACAAAAACGCCTTGGCGACCTGCTGCGTGATCGTGCTTCCGCCCTGACTCACGCCACCGGCCCGGAGGTTCGCCAGCGCGGCGCGGATCAAGCCGCGCACATCCAAGCCACTATGCTCGAAGAACCGGCGGTCTTCGCTGGCGAGGATCGCATGGACCAGGTGCGTCGGGATGTCGGCGTAGGCGGCATAGGCCCGGTGTTCCCGGGCAAGTTCCGCCAGCAGCGATCCGTCGGCGGCATAGATCCGGGTGACCCCGGGGGCCGAGGAGGCATAGCTTTCGATCGCGTTGAGATCCGGAAGGTCCTCGGCAAGCCGGCGATAGGTGAGCACCGCTGCACCGACCGCCACGACCGCGAGGCCGAGGATCGCGAACACGTAGTAGCGCAACAGCCAACCCAACCACCCGGCGCGCGCCGGGTTCACCACCCAAACCCGGGCCGCGCTTCGCGGCGGTGGGGAACCGCCGCCGCCGCGCAAGCACCACCGCCTCCTCCGAGCCGGCGCGTCACGGTGGGCGTCATCGGGACCGGCAACCAGGGCTTCAACGACATCAAGAGTTTCCTTCGGGATGAACGCGTACAGATTGTCGCCGTCTGCGACGTGAACCGGCAATCGCCCGGGTATTGGGACGGCGCGATTGCGGGGCGCGAACCGGCGCGCGACCTGGTGGAGTGGCATTATGCGCGGGCCAAACGCTCCGGCGTTTATAAGGGCTGCGCGATGCACGACGATTTCCGCGACGTGCTGCGGCGCTCCGATATCGACGCCGTGCTGATTGCGCTGCCCGATCACTGGCACGCGATTTCGGTGATTCAGGCGGCCAAAGCGGGCAAGGACATCTATGGAGAGAAGCCGCTCTCGTTGACCATCGCCGAGGGCCGGGCGATGGCGAATGCCGTGCGCGACCACAGCCGCGTGTTTCAGTGCGGCAGCCAGCAGCGGTCCGACGTGCGGTTTCGCAAGGCCTGCGAGATCGTGCGGAATGGCGCGATCGGCAAGCTGCACACGGTGCTGTGCGGATTGCCGGGCGGCACGCCGGATTTCGGGCGAACGGGCGACCGGCAGGATCCCGAGCCCGTACCGGCAGGCTTCAACTACGACATGTGGCTCGGGCCTGCTCCGGATGCTCCTTATGCGCCCGGGCGATGCCACGTGAATTTCCGCTGGATCCTCGACTACTCGGGCGGCCAGATCACTGATTGGGGCGGCCACCATCCCGACATC
>CADEGN010000491.1 GCA_902826865.1 uncultured Myxococcales bacterium | reverse complement strand
GAATATGCGCGCTCGCAACCCGTCGATCACCAACGTGCCCAGCCCCGACGCCCTCGGGATCGGTTCGGTCCTTGCCCAGCGATTCCGCCTCACCGCGGTGATCGGGCAGGGCGCGATGGGCACCGTCTACCGCGCCGACGATGCCGTGGCGGGTCGCGCGGTTGCGATCAAGGTGATGCACGCGGAGCTCCTCGGCGATCCCAGCATCGTCGCTCGCTTCGACCGTGAAGTCCTTTCAGGTGCGCAGCTCGACCACGCCAATTGCGGCCGCGTCGTCGCGGCCGGCACCGCGCCAGGGGGCCACAAGTTCCTCGTGATGCCCCTGTACGACGGCGTTGAGTTGCGCAAGATCATCGGTCGCGGCATGGCGCTGCAGGCTTGCTTCGAGATCGTCGGCCAGGTGCTCGACGGCCTCGCCCACGCCCATGCCCGCGGCTTCATTCATCGCGACGTCAAGCCCGAGAACGTGTTGATCGTGCGCGACGAGGCCGGTGTGAGCACGGCGAAGATCGTCGACTTCGGACTGGTCAAGGGGGCGAGCGTAGCCGATGGGGGACGCCCACTGACGCAGTTGGGTCGCGTGTTCGGTACCCCCTGGTATATGTCGCCCGAGCAGGCGGCTGGGCAGGATATCGACCCCCGAACCGATCTGTACGCCGTCGGCGCAATGATGTTTGAGATGCTCACGGGCGAGGTGCCCTTCGATGGCGAGTCGCTGACCGTCGTCTTGCACAAGCAGATGTTTGCCGACGTCCCGGCGATGCCTTCGTGGGTGCCGGGCCCGGTGGTCGCGTACATCCGCGGGTTGCTCGCCAAGGAACCGCAGCAGCGTCCGACCAGCGCGGTCGAGGCGGCGGCGCAGCTCCGGGCGATCGCGCAGGGATTGGTCGCGCAGTCGACCGTCGTCCGCGCGGTGCCCTCGGTCGAGATCGGCGGTGTGGTGATGCCGAACGCACGACCGACATCGATGCTGCAGCGTCGCTCGCCGGCATTGATGATCTGCGGCGGGCTCGCAGCGGCGGCCGCCGGGGTGCTGCTCATGGTCGGGGTAACGTTGCCTGCACGGTCGAGTCGAGTGCCCGAAATCGCGCCGACGCCGGTGGTCACGGCAGCGTCGCTTTCCAGCGTTGAAGTGCCGGGGCAAGTCACGCCCGCGCCGCCGCTGGCTACGCCGATGGGCGTGCCAGCCGCGACAGCGCCCGTGGAGATCGCTCGGATTGCGCCCGTCCTCGACGTGGTGACCAATGCGTCGCCCGTCATCGATCGCGCTTCGGGGAGCGAGCCGGTGGTGGCGCAAACGGCCCACGCGAGCCCCAAGCCGCGAGGGCGCGCAGCCCCCGGCGAGTCGCGGGGAGCGCGACCGCGTGCGCGCGAGCTACCGCCACCACCGCGCTCCGAGCGGCTCCCGCAACTGCGCCCCAGTCGACCACCGCGCGCCGAGACCAAGCTACCGGGTGCGCGGCCGGGCACAGCCCAACGCAACGGAGGTGTGTTGCACCTTCGCCCGCGCGTGGGTTAGCACGTATCGTTCGGGCTGTGTGAGCCCGGGAGCGTTTTGTACCGTCTATTCCGCATGCGAAGTTACGCTTGAGCGAAAACTCGCCGTGAAGTTCCTCGCGTCCGATCCTGCCACCGGCGATGCCGTCGCGCAGCTCGCCAAGAACGCCGTCAGAGGAGATCGCTCGCGCATCGCCGAGTGGTTTGGGAAAGACGGGTCAGCCAATGTCCATTGGCAGAAATGGAAAAAGAGCGAGTCGCAGTTTAGGCAATCGCGCGGGCACTTGCGCAAACTTCAGCCGAAAGCGGGTCCCATCGTCTTCCCAGCCTTCATGCGTCGGCCCGCGCGTATCTCGACGCGGCACGGCTGTGGGATCGCGCGGCCGAGCGGGAGAAGCCGGGGAAGCAGCGCAGCGAGTACGAGCAGAACGCGGTGCGCGACCGTGAGGTCGCGGACAGGCTCGGGTAGCCATGCGCTCGCGGCCTTCGACGGGCGACCATCTTCTGCGCGCCCTCGGTTGGCGCTGGACCGGTCGCAGCTCCGCGGAAGGCAACGAAGGTGCGGAGGGCCGCCCGCCGATGCCGGTCCACCGCGGGGTTGTGCTCGTTCGCTCGGCAGGTCGGAGCACGGAAGACGCACGCGCTCGCGATCTCGCGGCAGCTATTTGCTGCCGACCGCCAACCACGCTTGGAGACCGTGGCAATCGTCGTTTTCGTAGGTGCAGAGTTGGTACTGCACACCGTTCCCCGACCACTGCGGGTTGCGAACCGTCGCGGCGTAAAGTGCACCCTCCGTCTGCCTGAGGAAGTGAAACCGCAGCAGCAGTCCGCCGTCGAGATGGCCCGCGAACCACGTAACGCCACCGCCGCCGGCGTGGCCGATCGACGTGATGAGGGTGTAGAAGCGGTCCTCGCCCATTGCGTCGCCGTCGTTAGGATTGCACACGCGGTACCCGATGTTGACCTGCGAGGTCTCCTCGCCGATCCAAATCACGCTCTCGTCGCCGTCGCCGTGGATGAGGAAGGTCGTCGTGGTGTCCCGGCCCCCTGCCAGGAGATCGACCATCGCCTCGATGAAGTCGAGCCTGTCGCCCGCCAAAAACGCGTTGCCGCAGATCGCCTCGTCCGTCACGATGCTCATCCCCTCGCGGAACGAGGTCAGGTCGCGAACCTCGGCGTTGCGCCCAGCGAGCTCGCTGACGCGCAGGTGGTGCTCGAGCATCACATCCGGGATCTCGGCGACCGGATCGAGCGCGCGGAGCAGCTCGACCGGCGTTGGGTCGAGCTCCATTAACGGCGCGACCGGGTCCGCGACGCCCTGAGGGCTGATCACGGCGACGCCGATCTCGGGCAAGGCGTTGGACTCGGCATCGACCGGAGCCATCAGGAATTCGACCCTCGTTTCGCCGTCTTCCCAGCGCGCAACTACGGTCGTTCGCTGCGACGAGACGGCCTCGTCGACGGTCCCTGGATCGCCATCGTCGCAGGCCGCTCCCGCGAAGAGGACGGTTGCCCAAACACTCAGAGCTGTTGGAAGTCGTCGCATATGATCTCATCGGACCAAGGTGAATGGCGGTCCGGTCTCCGGGAGGGCAGACGTCCGAGCAACCAGGCCGGATCACTCGAGCCGTCGTCTTCTTGAGCACGGCTGGTGTCATCCCGCCACTGTCGAGCTCGCGATCGGATTCCGCCTGGGAAGGCGAGGTGTTCCGCGACGACGTGCGTCGAGGCATGGTACGTAAGAGCTGATCGACGCGTGCGGACGAAGGCGACGCGCGAGGGAGGACCGTGCTGCCGAAGAAGCGGAGTCGACGCGTCATCATCGACGGCGCAGTCTATCGCTGGCGCGAGAGCCATGGCCACCGGACCTTCGAGGTGCGCGTCGAGCTCTTCGACGAGCCCGGCCAGCTCTTGTTCGCGTAGCTACACCCCGGCCAGAAACACGTAAGCCGCCGTCGTGACTGAGGAAGTCGGC
>CADEGN010000490.1 GCA_902826865.1 uncultured Myxococcales bacterium | reverse complement strand
TTGCTAGTTTTCGAACTCGTGGAAACGAACCGCGCCGATCGTGCTCGCCTGCCGTCCGCCTCGGACGAAGCGGACACGTGCGGCGTCGAGTTCGTGAACGAGGAGAACGTCGCCCACGTTCTCGCTGCGATGCCGGACGAGGACACCCTCGAACGCACCGCAGCTGAGTTCGCCCTGCTCGCTGACCCCACGCGCTTGCGCATCCTCTACGCGCTCTCGTTCCACGAGCTCTGCGTCTGCGATCTCTCACGCGTGCTCGGGCGATCGATGCCCGCGACGTCGCAGCAGCTGCAGCGGCTGCGGCGCGAGGGCGTCGTGAAGTGCCGGATGCAGGGCAAGCTCGCGTACTACCGCCTCGAGAGCCCGACGCTCGAGCGCGCCGTCCGCGAGGCCTTCGCGAGGCACCAGGAGCGATCGCGATGACGAGGCGCGCCCGACGCCGATCGGTCTCGCGTTCGTGGTTGGCGATCATCGTCGCGGCCTTCGTCGCGCTCGTCGCGAGCGGGCTCCCCGAGCTGGCCGTGGAACTCGTGACGGGCGAACCCGTCGCGTGTTCGGTTGATTGCGACGGTTCGGATGGGCAAAAGCACTGCCCGCCGAACTGCTCCCACGGGCTATGCGCCAAGCTCGCTCCGTCCGTGCCGGCGCCGCTTGCGATGGTGCACGCGACGGCGCCGCCCGCGCTCTGCGGAGCGCCGGCCTCGCCCCCCGTCGACGCCTGCCATTCGCGCGATAGCGCCAACGAGGTCTTTCACCCTCCGCGAGCCTGAACCCGCCCGAACCAACCGTGCGTGTTCCAGAGGCTTGTTGGCGTCGCGCAGGCGACGCGGAGGAGTGATGCGTCTTGTCTACGGCAATTGTCTTTCGATGGTTCATCGGCGGGCTCGTCCTGTCGCTCGCGCTCGTGTCGCTGCGCGCTCAGGCACAGGAAGCGCCTCTTCGACTCGGCCGCGCAGAGGTCGCTGAATTGGCTCGAAGTCGGAGCCCGGACGTGATCGTCGCGACTCGACGAGTCGGCGAGAGCCGAGGTCAACTCGTGGGCGCCGAGGTGCTGCTTCGTCAGTCGCCCTGGCTGGACGTGGCAGCTGGGCCGCGATTCCGCCCGAACGACACGATCCCCGACGCGGAGGTGACGCTCGGCATGCCCCTCGAGATCTATGGGCGTCGCGGCGCCGAGATCGACGCCGCTCGCGGCGCGATCGCGCGCGACGAAGCGCTCGTCGGGACGTCGCAGCAGCAAGCTCTCGCAGAGGCGCTCGCCGCGTACTACCGGGCACTGCGCGCGACCGCCGAGGACCGCTGGGCGCGCCAGCAGCTCGATCTCACGACCGCACTTCTGCGTACCGCCGAGCGTCGCCGCGACGCTGGGGAGATCGGCGATCCAGATGTCGCGCTGTTGCGGGTTTCCGCAGCGCGTGCGCGGCGGGCCGTGACGACGACCGAGGCCAACCGCGAGATGAGCGTCACCGCGCTGAAGGGCATCCTTGGGATACCAGGAGATCGTTCAGTGGAGGTCACGGGCGAGCTCGGATCGGTGAGCTCCGAGTTCACCGACGCTCTCTTGCGCACGGCGCCGACGGATCGGCCCGAGATCGTCGCCGCGGACGCCGCGTTGAGGGCTTCCCGCCTCGACGTCGACGCTGAGCAGCGTGCGGCGTGGCCGGTCCCGGTCCTACGGACGACGTATCAGCGCGAGGAAGGAAACAACGTCTTTCTCCTCGGCATCGGTCTGCCGCTTCCAATCTTTCAAAGAAACCAGGGACCGATCGCGATCGCGCAGGCTCGGACGCAGCGCCTCGAAGCTGAGCGCGAGGCTCTCGCCATTCGCATCGACGCCGAGGTGCGAGTGGCACGACGACGCTATCAAGCGGCCCTCGACGGACTTCACATTCTCGAAACGGACGCCATCCCCGCGATCGAAGATGGGCTTCGCCTCACGCAACGCGCATTCGAGCTCGGTCAGAGCGACCTCACGCGGGTGCTGGTCGTGCAGCGTGAGCTCGCGGACACGCGTCGCGAGCAGTTCGATGCGCTCGTTGAGCTCGCCGATGCCGGCATTTCGCTGCAGCGCGCGCTGGGGGTGCTCCGATGACTCGCAGCAAGAAGATCATCGCCGTCTCGCTCACGGCGCTCGCCGTGGGCGTCGCCGGGCTCGTGTTCGCCCGCATGCGCCATCCTTCAGGAGCGTCGACGGAAGGTCACGCAGAAGCAGGCGAGCACCGTGAAGAGGCAGGCGAGCACCGTGAAGAGGAAGAAGGCGCTGCGAAGACAGTCCGACTGAGCGAGGAGGCGCTGGAGGCAGCGCACCTCGAGGTCGCGCGGGTCGCGCGCGGTCGTCTCTCCCGCGACATCGCGTTGGTCGGAGAGCTTGTCGTGCCGCCCGATCGGATGGCCATGGTCGGCCCCCGTACGGCCGCGCGCGTCTCGCGCGTGAACGTCAACGTAGGCGACCGCGTCGAGCGCGGCGCTGCGCTCGCGAGCGTGGACAGCAGCGAATATGGTCGCGCGCGTGGCGCGTACATCACTGCTGCCGCGCGAGTCGAGCAAGCCCAGGCGACCTACCAACGGCAGGAGCTTCTTCGCCAGGATCGCATCTCCTCTGCGGCCGACTTCGAGGCGGCGCGCGCGAACCTCGCCGCCACTCGCGCCGACCTGGAAGCCGCCCGCGGTGCGCTCGTGGCGCTCGGCCTCGGCGCCCCAGGAGCGACGGACTCCGCGGGCTCGACGGTCACGCTGAGAAGTCCAATCGCGGGCATCGTCGTCGCGCGGCAGGCGATCGTCGGCCAGAACGTCGACGCGGCGGCCACCCTCTTCACCGTCGCAGACCTCGGCGAGCTCTGGGCGGTGCTCACCGCCTATGAGCGGGATCTCGGACGAGTGGCGGTCGGGCAGGAGGTCTCCATCACGCTGGGCGCGCTTCCGGGGCGCGACCTTCGCGGGCGGGTTACGCACGTCGGGGAGCTCCTCGACGACCGAACGCGAAGCGCGCGAGTGCGCGTCGTAGTGTCGAACGAGGATCACACGCTTCGCCCCGGCATGTTCTGTCGGGCGCGGCTGCTCGGGGACGAGGCTACCCAGCCGGCCGAGGACGATCGGCCCGCGCTGACGATTCCGGCGGCCGCGCTCCAGCGGGTCGCTGGCGAGGAGGTCGTCTTCGTCCGGGGCGCCGATCGGACCTTCGCGGTTCGACGCGTGCGCGTCGGCGCGCGCACGGCCGCGACCGTCGAGATTCAGAGCGGCCTTCGAGAAGGAGAAGAGGTCGTCGCCGATGGCAGCCTGACTCTCAAGGCCGAGCTCGAACGCTCATCCTTCGCAGACGAGGACGACTGAGATGTTGCAACACATCGTCCAGTGGTCTCTCCGCAACCGATTTCTTGTCCTAGTGCTGACGGCCGTCGTCGCGGCGCTCGGGGTTAACGCCGCACGCACCCTTCCGATCGATGCAGTCCCGGACATCACGAACGTCCAGGTGCAGATCCTGACGAA
>CADEGN010000489.1 GCA_902826865.1 uncultured Myxococcales bacterium | reverse complement strand
CGGCGCCGAGACGTGGTCGCCGATGGCTCCAGCGCGCGATGAAAGCGGCATGCGACCAGACACGTTCGGCGCACGACCCGTTTCCATGCCCCGGTCGCTCGGCCACCGTCACGCCCCATGCCGTGCCGGCTTGCCATGGGCCCTCCGCTGCGGCCTGCTCGCGCCAGCACGTACGGAATCGGAACCTCGGCACGTGCGCCGGCTCTCGCCTCGGCCGCGCCATCAGTGACCCTCGGCACTGATACCCGCTTCAAACCGCCGGTGCCATACTGGTTCAACGCCGATGACGTTGTCGCCAAGAGCGAGCGAGCTGCTCTCGCTTCTTAGAAGCCTTGGCGACCGTGGCTTCACAGAAGGGATGGCCTTCGATCTCGAACTGATAGAAGGTGCGCTCTTCGAGGATCAGGAAGATGTATCGGCGCTTCGGGAACTCGAAGCGACCGGGCTCGTCAGGATCGACGTCTATGATCCCCGATGTTGGACCATCGGGGCCACGCTTGCGCGGTAAGGTCGTGGCTCTACTCGACGTCCGGCGCTGGCGGGTCCGCCCACGGCTCGTCGTCGAGCCGGCGGGACGCTCCCACCGACGCCGGTGGCCCGCGTGCCGGGTGGGTCGCTCGGATACCCGACGCGCTCCAGCATCCTCGGGGCCACGCGCCGATCCGTGATCTCCGCGATCGCTTTCATCCGCCCGCGTCGGAGCGCGGGATCGTCGAACACGCAGAACACCGCGCAATCGATCAAGGCGCCAGGGGTGCGTCCCAGGGCCAACACGTCGACAGCACCAGCACGCACGAACTTGGCCGACGATCCTTAGTAGCAGCACCTTGCTGCACCAGCCGCGCCTCCATCCCCGCAGCGGATCCTCGATGGCTCTCGAGGCCCGCTCAGCACCGAGTCGTCGACGCAGGCAGGCGTCGGGGCACGCGGATGATTCCGGACGACCGCTCGTTCCATGGACATACTCCCGGTTCGACTCGGGTGGGTGATGTCACGGTTGCTAAGACTGAACAACGCGCCCTTCGGTTCACCTGGCCCCCTTATGGCCCGCTCCTCGGCCCCCTCGGAGCACGAAAGGGATCGACCTAGGCAAACCGTCCGCTAGAGTTCGCAGGCGGCGCGCTGCATTGCTGCGAACAGAGGACCGCAATGACGAGGATCGAGATCACCAAGGGCCACAGTCTCTCGAAGGAAAACGCCAGGTTTGTGGTGGGAATACTCGTACGCCAGGTGGTTAGAGACGAGCCCGATTTCGAATGGCGGTGGGAATCGGACACCCTCCGCTTCAGCGTTTCGGCGGGCAGGGCCAAGGGCGTCAACGGAGAGGTCACTTTGACGGACGATTCCGTCGGCGTGATGATCGATCTCACCAGCGCCTCCTGGTCGGTGTGGGTAGCGCGGTGGTCGATCGAGCACGAGCTCAAGAGGCAGCTAGAGATGCTGCTGCCGACACCGTCGAGGTAGCGCTATCGCTCGGGTGTGGATCAACAACGAAACAGTGCTCTGGTTGAGCGAGACGTTGGGGCCGATGCCGGGGTTGTACACCGGCCCGCTGCCCACGGACGAGGAGCTCGAGCGCCATGGTGACCGTGTACGATGGATCGCAGCTGTGGATCTCGGGCAGTGCTATCGCGCCGCCGCGCGTTCTGGCGCTCACGCTGGACGCGTTGCTGGCGGCTGCGCCCGCCGACGCAATTGAAGCAGTCGTTCTGCACGACCGGCTGCTCGTCCTCCAGGAACGGGATCTCGACGGTACGTCCCACGCGACGGCACCCTGGAGATCGCGAGCACGAGCCAGCTCGTGAAGAGGGACAACTCGGAAATCGCTGCCGTTACGATTGCGGGCAGAACCGAACCAGCGTGCATCCGACTCGCGGACTTGAACAGCGACATCGACCACCCACCACCGATGCCGACGATGCCGTCGAGCAGGAGTGCGACGAAGACCGAAGTCGGACCGATGCGGCGTGTGAGCTGCGTCAGAAGCGGCCCTTGGATTAGCGCCGCGAGTACGGGCGCGCCCGCGAGCGCGAGCCATGTGGTTGCGTCGTCCGAGTACGGCGAGGCGATCGAAAGCGCCGCGCTCGTCTCTTCGCTCGCCCCGAAATCGGCCAGTGCTCGCGTCATCTGCCAGGCGGTGGCCATGGCCAGGCCGATCCCCGAGACCAGCCCCATGACCGCCCCCAGCACGGTCCAGCGCACCGCAAGTCCCGACATTCGACCTCCGCTACGTGGCCTACGGTCCCGTGAGCAGCCCGGAAATGTGGATCTTGACCACCGGGTCGCCCGCTTCGGTGTAGATGATCTCCGTCGGGCGACCGATGTGCCGCCGCACGATCACGTCCTCGAAAGCCGCCGGACCGTAGGCGAATTGGTAGAGACCGCCACAGCCGTCGAGCTTGGTTCCAAAGGCGTCGTGGTATCCCATGGGCAGATCGCCGTAGGAACCGAGACTGGCGGCGGCGCCTTCCGGGTCCACGTGCCACAGTTCGGCCGCATCGTCCGTGCCGACGACGAGGAAGAAACCACCGTCCGCAGCGGCCCGAATCGTCAGAGGTGCTTCGCTGGGGAGACCTACGATCTCCGTTGCCGTCTGCGTGGCGAACCCGACGACATGGGTATCGGTCAGTCCGAGCGAGTCGACGCCAAGGTGCCGCAACGATCCGTACGCGCTCTCGTACGCGATCGTGCCATCCGGGGCGTACCAAGTGAGGCCTCCGTTGCAGTGGTACATGTGCGAACCATCAGGCGCCGCCAGGAATTGCAGCACGCTGGTGTCCGGTTCGCAGGCGTTCAGCACGATGTCGTTTAGAAACGGGGCATCGGGGTAGGCTGAGCCAGGCACCCAAGGACAGTCGTCGCAGTGAAACTCGCGCATCTTGGGCCCGAAGATGTCGGTGTACAACATCCGGCCGTCGGTCGGGCGAACCACCGCCGACTGCTCGTTGAAGTAGCAACCCAGCCCGACCACCGCGTCACTTGGGGTGCTCCAGTGAGCGATCGCGTCGAGATAGCACGCACCCTCGGAAAGCGTGCCGATGAGGTAGACCTCGTTCGGCGAAAACGTGTCGCTACGCAGAAGGTCGCTCCCGCAATCGGTTTGGGGCGGCGAATCACCGCTCGTGTGTTCCCCGGTTGTTTCAGCACTTCCCGATGACTCCATCGCGAGCGAGGTCGCGTCCGAAGGCGTAGACGTCGTGACTTCGCTGCCGTTCGGAGGCGCGCTCGTCGACGATTCCAGCTCGCCCACCTCGGTTGTTGACCCACTTCCCGTCGATATGGGCATCTCGTTCGTCGAGCTCGAAGAACATCCGAGAGCTACGAAAAGCGTGACAAGCGTTCGTGGCCGTAGCACCCTCATCGGCGAAGTGTCCATACACACCTGGGAAGATGCAAATCCGCGGCGGCAGGTGCGGACTTTGTGTGTTGCCCGACGGCAGCGATCCGTGAACAAGGTCACGCTCAAGCGAGGCGATGAAGGATGACTGGATGAAACGGCGACCGCTGCCATTGCACTGGCTGGCCCTGGGCGGC
>CADEGN010000488.1 GCA_902826865.1 uncultured Myxococcales bacterium | reverse complement strand
TTGTGCTTCTCCTGCTGAATCGCGTACATCGCGATGCCGGGGTCGATGTTCAAGCGCAGATCCAAGCCCTGAAACTTGTCGTAGCGCGCCGTCGACATCAAGAATGCCGCGAAGCGGGGGTGAAAGAAAACATCGTAGCGGACCTGGCCCTGGACGTTGCCGACGTTCTGCTTGATTTGCGATTCGTCGACGCCCATCGTCGTGGCGTCGTCGCGCAGCGCTGCGGCTGCGCGGCCGAAGTTACCGGCGGCCGCGGCGGTGAACTGGTGGATGCTCCGACGGAGGAGAAACTTGCCGAGCCCGGTGAGCGCGAGCGAACGAGAGTTGCCGGTGTTGAAGATCCCACCGAACGAAAGGTTCAGCTCGGTTGCATCCGTCGCCTCGGCCGCCTTGGTACCGACGGCCGCGAATTGCCCCGAGCCGCCGAGGTCCGTCGCCCCGGTCGATGCGGGGTCCTTCGCGGTCGTTCCCGCCGGAACTGCCGGATCTTCGGCGGAGCTGGAAAGTTGAGCCGCGAGCGCGGCGGCGAGCACCAGATGCGACATGGATCGACTCCTCGAGGGCGAGCGCCCGGGTCAGACTTTAGGCGAAATCGGTCGGGGTCGTGCACGCGAAGACGAGGGCCGGTCGCCATTCGTGGCACGCACGTGGTCAGGCGGTTTGGCTCGGCCGGCCTCGGGGCAGAATTCCCCGAGGCACGCGATGCCAGGCGCACCAGCTGGGCACTTCGACACGAGGCCGGCGGCCAGCCGAAGCGGCGCGGCCGGGACATTGCCACCATCCTTAGTATACTCGCAGTGCCTTGATCAAAGAGTTTGAAAACCCCGATAAGTTGACAGGTCGCGTGCTCGTTGTCGACGACGACGAGGATCTGCGATCACTCTTATCTGCTGGTCTCGGTGCGCAGGGGTTCGAGGTCACCGCAGTGCCGAACGCAGAGGCCGGATTGGCCGCTGCGAACGATGGCAGCTTCGACGTTGTATTGGCCGACGTTAACCTGCCCGGGATCAGCGGGCTCGAGTTCTGCGCTCACCTCGTCGCCGACCGACCTGATCGCACCGTCATTGTGATGACAGCGTTTGCCAGTATGCGCTCCGCCGTCGAAGCCATGCGTGCGGGCGCCTACGACTACATCGAGAAGCCCCTCGATATCGAGGCGGTCGGGCTACGTGTGCGGCGCGTGGTCCGTGAGTGCAGGGTCCGCGACGAGGCCCGGCGGCTGCGCGAGGCATTTGCCCCGCAGGAGGGCTTTGGTGGCTTGTCCGGCACGAGTTCGGCGATGCAGAGGGTCTACGACCTCTTGGCCCGCGCTGCTGCCACCGATGCCACCGTGCTGGTCACGGGTGAAAGCGGGACGGGCAAAGAGCTGGCGGCGCGCGCCCTGCACGACCAGGGTCCGAGGCGCGGCAAGCCATTTGTCACCGTCAATTGTGGGGCGGTTCCCGAACAACTGCTCGAGGGCGAGCTCTTCGGCCACGTTCGCAGTACCGCCGGGGATGGGAAACCGAACGCCGGGGGCTTGCTGCTGCAGGCGGACGGCGGGACTTTGTTTCTCGACGAAGTCGCGGACCTGCCGGTGGCGTTCCAGCCGAAGCTGTTGCGCGCACTCGAGGATCATGAGGTCCGTCCCGTTGGCGGCGATCGGGCGGTGCCATTCGATGTGCGGATCGTCGCCGCCAGCAATCGTGACCTCGACGCAGCGGTCGAGGACGGCCGGTTTCGCGAAGATCTGTTTTTCCGCCTCAACGTGATTCATGTACCAATGCCGCCGCTGAGCGCCCGCAACACCGACACGTTGGTGTTGGCGCAGCAGTTCCTTCAGCGCTTCGCTGCGGCCACCGGGAAGCGGGTCGTCGGACTCAGTCCGATCGCGGCCCAACGGTTGTGCGATTACGACTGGCCAGGGAACGTTCGCGAGCTCCGCAGCAGCATGGAGCGCGCCGTCGCGCTCGCCCGGGGCAGCGAGATCGATCTCGACGATCTGCCGGAGCGGGTGCGCGCGCATCAGCGCTCCCAGTTCGTAATCTCCGCTGACCCGGCGACGCTCGTCCCCTTGGAAGAGGTCGAGCGCCGCTACATTCTTCGCGTGGTCGAGAGCGTTGGTGGCAACAAGACCCTCGCCTCCAAGATCCTTGGACTCGACCGCAAGACACTTTATCGAAAACTTGAGCGCTATCGCGCGAATGGCGAGGTGCCGTGAGTCCGATTGCGCGGGTCATGGTGGTCGATGATGACGACGACATCCGCACTATCGCCGATCTGGCGTTGCGCGAGATCGGCGGCTGGCAGACGATCTGCCTCGGGAGTAGTCGAGCCGCGGTGCTGCTCGCGGCAACCGAACGCCCGGATGTCATTCTGCTCGATGTCATGATGCCGGAGCTCGACGGCCAGGGAACGATCAAGCGCCTCCGCGAGGATCCGCGCACGGCGGGGATCCCCGTAGTGTTCATGACAGCCAAGGCGCAGCCGGCCGAGCTGGCACGTTATGCTGCGTTGGGAGCGGTCGGTGTGATCGCCAAGCCGTTTGATCCGCTTGGGCTTGCCGACGAGATCCGCCGGCTGGTGGGGATCCACGGGGACCCGCCGTGAGCGATCCCCGGCTCGATGAGTTGTACCGGAAGTACGCCGCGCGCTTGCCTGACCGCGTCGAGGCCGTCGCCGACGCCCTCGCCCGCGGACGGACCGATCCGCACGCTCTCGCGGACGCTCGCGCCTTGGTGCACAGGTTGGCGGGCAATGCCGGTTCGTTTGGCTATCCCGACGTCAGCCGGGCAATGTCGGGTATCGAGCGCGCGCTGTCGGCAAACCCCGTCGATTGGCCAGCGATCACCGACGTACTCGGAGCGGCGCGCACCGCTGCCGCCCGCCCACCGATCATTGGACGACTTTGAACTCGATCCGGCGGTTTCGTGCGCGACCGGCTTTGGTGGAATTCTCGGCGATCGGCTCGTCGGGGCCGGCGCCTTTGGTGGTGATGCGCGAGCCGTCGACGCCCTTGGAAATGAGGTGGGCTCGAACGGCGTCCGCGCGCTTCGCCGACAGTTCTACGTTGGCGTCGTGGCTGCCCTGGTCATCGGTGTGCCCGATGACCTCGATGCGCAATTCGGGGTATTTGGTCATCGTTTCCACGACCTTGTCGAGCGCAGGTCGTGAGGTCTTGCGGATCGTGACTTTGCCGCTGTCGAAGGTGATGCCCTCGATAACACCGGTCAGCTGTTGGACCGCGACCGGGGCTTCATCGGGGCAACCGTCGCCATCGTCGAATCCGTTGCGTGCCTCTGGTTGGTCGATGCAGTTGTCTTTGCTGTCGTAGATGCCATCGTCATCTTGATCGGGTACCGGGCAGCCCTTGGCGTCATCGCCCCAGTCTTTCGGGCAATCGTCGATGCGATCGGGCACGCCGTCTTTGTCGCTGTCGCGGTCGCGGGGACAGCCGTCTGGCTCGTCGCTCGCTTCGGTGGGGCACTCGTCGTAGCGGTCGAGCCAGCCGTCGCCGTCTTGATCGCCCGTTGGGCGCGGCTTCACGAGTCGCCGCAACCGCAGATTGACGTCGATCCCGACCAGGGTCGCGCCCGA
>CADEGN010000487.1 GCA_902826865.1 uncultured Myxococcales bacterium | reverse complement strand
CGTAGTCGAGTTCGAGCTCGTGGGTGGCCACCAACCGTTCGCCGGCGCCACGGACGAGCTCAGGATCGACCCCGAGGTTCTGCGCCGCGCGCCGAACTAGCCCCTCGATCGGCAGCGCACAGTTGCCCTCCCCCGCCGCCTGTTCCATGGAATAGAGGACACCCGCGTCGATCCGTTCCTCGCTATCGGGCAAGAGCCCGAGGGTTCGCGCGATCCGATCCGCCGTGACGAAGCCGATCCCGCGGACCTCTCGGGCCAAGCGATAGGGCGAGCGACGAACCACCTCGATGGCGCCGTCGCCATAGCGCTCGAGAATCGGGCGCGCGAGGTGGACCGGCAGATCGAGTTCGAGCAGTTGGGCTTCGAGTTGGGCGATCGGCCCGACGTGATCGCGATGGTACTCGGCGATCTTCTCGAGCGTGCGTGGACCGATGCCCTCGACCTCGAGCAATCGCCGCGGCTGCTGCTCCAGGACTTGGAGGGTGTCCATCCCGAAGCGCGCGACGATCCGGGCGGCGATGGCGTCCTTGATCCCCGGGTAGCGCTTGAGTCGGCGCTCGATCCCCGACAAGGTGGTCGGAAGCTCGACCTCCAGGCGATCAAACTTGAATTGCCGCCCGTGGCTGGGATGCAGATCCCAGTGGCCCACCAGCACGGCGAGCGATCCGATCTCCTGAACTCCAGCGCGCCCTACCGCCGTCACAAGCTCGCTCGCGCCGGGGACGGCGACCCGCAACACCGTGTAACGCGTGCGCTCATCGTGGTAGACGACGCGTTCGATGGTGCCCTGCAGGCGTACGTCGGCCGGCTCGGACAACGCCGGCGATATTTGCCCGAGCCCGCCTGCGAGGCAAGCCCGACCGTGCCGCGCGCGTCTATCCTGACCAGGCCTCGATCGGTGCGAAGGGCAACGCCAGGCGCTCGCGCAGGGCGGCGACACAGCGCAGCGCCGCACGCCCGTCGCCAAACGGATTGCGGGTCGGCACCGCCAAAGCGTACGCCTGGGGATCGCGAAGCCACTGCTCGGCCGCCGCGCGCAGGGCCGCCCGATCGTAGCCGACGATCCGCGCGGCGCCGATCTCCACCGCCTCGGGTCGCTCGGTTGCGGCACGGGTAACAAGCGCCGGTTTGCCGAGCTCCGGGGCCTCTTCTTGGATCCCACCGGAGTCGGTGACGACAAAGCGCGAACGACCGATGAGCCAGATCGAGCTGGGGTAGTCGACCGGCGGGCACAAGTGCACATTGTCGCGGCCGGCAAGCACCTGGGTTACCGCTGCGCCGACGGCCGGGTTCAAGTGCACCGGATAGACGATGTCGATCTCCGGATGGTCGGTGGAGATCTCGGCCAACGCGGCGCAGACCTCGAGCAGGCCGCCGTCGAAACTCTCGCGGCGGTGCCCGGTGACGAGCACCATCGGCGCCGCGGGGCGCAGCTTCGGCAGCACCCGCGCGAGTGCCTCGGGCGCCGCAGCGCCGGCGGGCAAGCCGGCGCGGATCCACCGGACAGCGTCGACCACGGTGTTTCCCGTGCACACGATGTCCGCCTCGCCAACCCCCTCGCGCCGCAGGTTGGCGACGGCCCGCGGCGACGGTGCCAAGTGCAGCGCCGCGAGCTGCCCCACGATCACGCGGTTTTGCTCCTCGGGAAAAGGCGCGCGGCGATCGAACGTTCGCAGACCGGCCTCCACGTGGGCCACCGGGATCGCGCGCATCGTCGCCGCCAACGCGGCGCCGGCGACGGTGGTGGTATCGCCCTGCACGACGATCATGTCGGGCCGCTCGGCCGCGAGGACATCGTCGACGGCGCCGACCACCGTCGCCAGCAGACGACCGACCGACTGCCCCGGGGACATGGTCGCGAGTTCGACGTCGGGCGTCAGCGCGAAGGTGGCCAAAAACGGAGCCAAGAGCTCACGGTGCTGTCCCGTGGAGCACACACGAAGCTCCCAATCGGGGTGGTGGCGCGCGGCGTGGATCACTGGCGCGAGCTTGACCGCCTCCGGGCGGGTCCCCAGCACGAACATGACGCGCGGCCCGACCACCTCGCTCGCAACCTAGCAGAAGGGCGCGACCAGGTGCTAAGTTGATGCGCGTGCGCGTGCTCGTCACCGGCGGAGCCGGGTTCATCGGTAGTCACATCGTCGAGGCGCTGGTTTCGGCCGGCCACGAGACTGCGGTCGCGGACGATCTGTCCACCGGACGCGAACGCAACCTCCACCCGGCGGCTCGCTTCTACCGCCTCGATATCCGCGACCCCGCCGCGGTCGATCGCTGCCTCGCCGAATTCCGCCCCGCGGCGGTGAGCCACCAGGCCGCGCAGACGTCGGTCGCCGTTTCGACCCGCGAACCGGCTCGCGACGCCGAGATCAACGTGCTCGGCACGATCCATCTGCTCGGCGCCTGCGTCCGCCACGGGGTGGAGCGACTGGTTTTTGCCAGCACCGGCGGGGCGATCTACGGCGAGGTCGAGGGCGAACGGCGGGCGAAGGTGGGTGATCAGACCCATCCGCTAAGCCCGTACGCCTGCAGCAAGCTTGCCGTTGAACACTACCTCGACGCCTGGCGCGCAGAGCTCGGATTTCACTCGACCGTGCTGCGCTACGCCAACGTCTACGGCCCGCGCCAGGATCCCCACGGGGAAGCCGGGGTGGTCGCGATCTTCGCGCGCCGAATCCTCGACGGCAGCGCGATCCAGATCAACGCGATGCGCGACATCGGAGATGACGGCTGCATCCGCGACTATGTCTACGTCGGCGACGTCGTGCGGGCCAACCTGACTGCATTGGCCGGGAAACTCGGCGATCGCACGATCAACGTCTGCACCGGAGTGGCCGCCGACACCAAGGCGATCGCGCGCGGGTTGATGGCCGAACTCGGTCGCACGGTGACGATCGGCCATGGACCTCGCCGAGCCGGCGATCTACTCCGCTCGGTGCTCGACCCCACCGAGATGGAGGCACTCTTGGGCGCACCGGTGGGGCTTGAGGCCGGCCTGGCCGAAACCGGGCGGTGGTTCCGCGAGCACGGGCCGTGAGCCGGCGCGGCTGGCCATACGCGTATGCCCTGCTCGGGCTCGCCTGCCGACCGCCGTCCCCCGGCGATCTCGGTCCGCACCCATCGCCTGCGATCACCAGCACCGACGATCCGGTGGCCTCGGCCGCATCGGCAAGCGCGGCCGCCGTCGCGCGGCTGGGCCCCGGGTGGAGCGCGGAGATCGACGAGGATGGCGGCATCCGTGTCCGTCACGACTACGCCGACGTGATCCGTTCCCGCCATGTGCTCTTTACCCAGGGCTTTCGCTGGGCCGAACCCGAGTTCACATTGACAACCGGCGAAGGCACCGACGCCAGCCTCAACATCACGTCGAAGCCGCTCGGCATGCGCGGCGCCGTAACCTACGCCGCCGCCGATCCGAACACGCTGCGCGCGAGCTATCACTTGGCGATCGAACGCGCCTTGTCTGGGATCTCCGGTGGCGGGCTCGAGCTCGACGTGGAATTGACGCCTGCGCTGTGGGGCGGGCGCTCGCCGACGATCACCATCAGCGAGGATCGACGCAGCGCCAGCATCGACGGAGCTCGCGGCCGCATCGAGCTCACCGCCGGGGGCGACACGTTCGGTTTCATCCGTGAGAACGGAGCACCAGGGCG
>CADEGN010000486.1 GCA_902826865.1 uncultured Myxococcales bacterium | reverse complement strand
ACCGCGGTTGCGCGACCGTCGACGGCGCGGGTTAGCTCGTACTCGAGCGCCCGCATCGAGGCAGGCCGCAACCCGGGCGTGCGGGCCAAGCACCGCGCGATCACATCCGCCAGGGGCTCGGGCAACTCGGCACGATACGCGGTCGCACGAATGGCCTCGCGCGCCCCCTTCTGCATGAGCACGTCGATGGCGTTGCGCCCCTCGAAAGGAAGCCGACCCGTGACGATCTCAAAGAGGATGCAGCCGACGGCGTAGATGTCCGACGCGACGGTCGCCTCGAGCCCTGCCCCCTGCTCAGGCGCCATGTAATCGGGTGAGCCCATGACCAGCCCGGGAGACGTCTGCGAAACGTCGGCATTGACGTGCTTGCAGATGCCGAAATCGAGGACCTTGACGAAGTCGGGATCCTTGCCGCGTCCGGTCAGGATCACGTTCTCGCACTTCAAGTCGCGATGAATGATGCCGACTTCGTGGGCGGCCGCGAGCGCGCGACAGATCTGGCGCACGATGTGGACGGCTCGCCGAATCGCGAGCGGTCCCTGCTGGCGGACGACCCCACCGAGGTTCTGTCCGTCGAGCAACTCCATGACGAAGTAGACGTCGCCGTCGTCGGTCGTCCCGATATCGAGGACGTCAATGATGTTGGGGTGCCCGGTCTGGGTGGCAGCCCGAGCCTCACGCATGAAACGTGTGATGATATCGGCGTCTCCCGTATAGATGTCATGCAACACCTTGAGGGCGAACGGTTTTCCGAGGGCGAGATGCGTGACGCGAAAGACCGCCCCCATGCCGCCGATGCCGATCAACGCATCGATCCGGTATCGCTGCGCCACCACCCGACCGACCCAGCTCTCGGCCGACTCGCGCAACGACCTGGGATTGGGCTGGGCAGGAATTCGGCCGGGCTGGTCGAGCTCGAAGATGTCGGATTCACCGAGCGGGATCGTGACGGTTCCCTTGCGGGGACCGGTTTCGAGGGCGATGACATCGCTGATGCTGATCGCCTCGCTTTCCTGCACGCGCGCCCTCAGATCGCTGAAATCCTGTTGGGCGAGTTCCGCGTAGTCGCGCGCCTCGATCTTGCACTCGCGCGCGAAGATGTCCCGCATGAATTCGCTGATGCGATCGGCGTCGCAGGACTGGAAGTCGCGCTGCAGGATCTCGGACAGCGCGACGCGGAACTCGCCGGCATTGCCGTAGCGCTTGCCCGGATCGGGCGTGAGCGACGCGAGCAGCACGTCGTCGAGCCCGGCGGGGATCCCCGGCACGAGCTCGGACGGCGCGCGCACGATCGGGTTGCGCACGGCGGCCAGCGCCTCCTGGTGCGTGCGATTCGACGACGGGAACAACTGGCGGCCGGTGAGCAGCTCCCAGAGCACGATGCCGCAGGCGTAGATGTCGGTGCGACGATCGGCAGGCAGACCGCGCGCCTGTTCCGGGGAGAGGTAGCTGTAGCGCCCGAACACGACGCCGGGGCTCGTCATCTCGCGTTTGATCGCGCTCTTGGCGAGGCCGAAGTCGGTGAGCTTGACCTCGCCGCGGTAGCCGATGAGCAGGTTCGGCGGCGAGATGTCGCGGTGGACGAGGTCGAGCCCCATCGCGTCGTGCACGTAGTCGAGGCCACGCAACACCTCACGTAACACATAGATCGCAACGTCCACGGGGATGCGACGGTGGAGCTGCGCGCATCGGTTCCAGACCGCGCGCAGGTCCTTGCCCTCAACCAACTCCATCGCGAGGTAGTACTCTTCGTTGACGCGGCCGGCGTCGAATACCTGGACCAGGTTGGCGTGGTTGAGGCGGACCACGACCTTGGCCTCGTCGAGAAAACGGCGATGGACCCCCGCATCGTCGAGGTTGTGCAGGACCTTCTTGACAACGGAGGGCTTCTCGAAACCGCGTTCACCCGCTGCGGCGAGGAAGAGCTCCCCCATTCCGCCGCGCGCCATCGGCCGGACCAAGACGTATTTCCCGAACAACTGCGGGAAGCCATCCCCACCGGCACCCTCCTGACTCCGCGATGGACTGGGGGCCGACACCAACTGCCATCATATCAGCGGTAGGCGGCCGCGCGGGCTTCGACCGCACACGCCGGCGCACGGCTTTGTGGTTCGCGAAGCGGCGGGCAGCGTGGAGCCGTCAATCCGTCGGGGGCGGGGCGGCCGCGTGCGAGCTGAGCGCGCGAACCGGGCCGGACGACGGGTTCGCGGGGGTCGGGCCCTCGGGGCTATTCGCCCCTCGGACTGGCCGGCCGCACCCCGGCGGCACCCGCTCGGAGATCGACTCGAATGTGCACTGCTGTGTCGCCCTGCCCTGCGGCAGCGCCGCGATCGGCGATCTCGAACTCGTGCACGATGCTCTCGCGCGCGCCGTGTGGGCGAAGGCGGATGACGTAATGCCCGGGCATCACGTCGTCGGCCCGCACCCGCCCTTGCATGTCGGTCCGAGCGTCGCGAAACGGACCGCCATCCACGTGCACGTCGCTCACTGCACCCACATCCACGACAACGTCGGGACCATGGGCGAGCCGAACGCCGCGCAACTTCACATCGTCACCGGTGCGGACGTCGTCGACGCTCGCGAGCTCGATTCCGTCCTGCACCGCCCGCAGGCCATATGTGCCAGCTCCCAGCGACTCGAACGCGAAAGCGTCGCCGTCGACCACCGCGCGGTGTTGCTCCCCGGGCCGCTCGAGCGAGCGCGCGAACACGAACGCGCGCGGATACGCTTGCCCCCGTGGATCGAGGAGCACGCCGACCAGCGCGTCGTCCGCGGCAACCACCCGAAGCTCGACGGGATCGCCAGACACTTCCACCTCTGTCATTGTGGGCGCGAACCCCTCAATCGTTGCGGTGATTCGCACGCGCTCGTGCACCGGCAGCTCCCCATCGGCGCAGCCTTGCGACGCGTCGAGGCACGGGTCGCATGGCGGCCGCTCGACCAACGCGATCGTGAACACGCCGTCCGCGTCGGTCGTCGTGGTGCGAGCGACGGTCGGCAACGTGGCGTGCGGATCGCCATCTTCAGGCGACGAGATGATCACTGTCGCGCCCGCGACCGGCCGACCGCCGTCGGTGTCGACGGTGCCATGCAAGCGCGAGAGCGCGCGGGCGCGGAGCACGGCCGGTTCACCTGGACGCAACACCCACGGGTCGGCCCGACGCAGCGTTGGGTGGTGAAGCTCGACACACACCATCGCCCGGCACGCGATCGCACGAACCTCACCGTCCTCGCCGAGCTCGACGACTCCCCCCGGGATCTCGCGGACCTCATCGTCCTCGAGGCAACGTAGCGACACGGTCCCGTGATCGACCGGATCGCCCTGCTCGTCGATGACCCGGAAGACCACGGCAGACGCCGCTGAGTCCGCACCCCTGGGCGCGGGGCCAGCGCTCCGTCCGGCGCCGGCAGCGAGGGCCGCCGGGTCGCGAGGGTCGAGCTCGTTGTGGCTCGCCACCGAATGTCGCCGCGAGCTTGCCCATGCCAGCGCGCCCGCGATCCCGAAGAGCGCGAGGACGGCAACCGTCAAGCCACGGCGCGAGCTCATCCGCCGCCTCCACCCATGACGGCCTCGGCCCGCGCGCGCGCCTCGGCGAGCACGGCGTCGACCATCCGGTCGATTTCGGTCCGCACGGCCGCAAGTGAAGCGTGATCGGAACTCGCG
>CADEGN010000485.1 GCA_902826865.1 uncultured Myxococcales bacterium | reverse complement strand
GCACAAAACAGCCGTTCATGCCGCGAATTGATCCTCCATCGCGCTCGCCTGCTGGCCCGATCAGGGCGCCGTGCGATCACCGCAGATCCCCCGACGATCCTGTGCCCCAGGGCCTCCCGCGTTTCCCCGCCAAGGCCGATCGCCCCGGCCACCCTCGCCGCCGCCCCGACCCCCTTGCCAGCTCGCCGTCACCCGTGCGAGCCAAGGCGCCAAGGAGACGAACATGCCGTCCAAGCAGATCACCGATCGTCAAAAGAGCGCCGCAGCCGTGATCGCAGCCGCCCAATCCCATGGGCCTCGCGTCGCCGAAGCGTTCGACGCACTGTTTCAACCCGTCGCCATCAAGGGCCAGCGGATCCCCGATGCCGGCCAAATGTTCGCCTTGTGCGCGGCCGCCCTCGAGGTGGCGACCGCTCGCCTAATCGAGGCCGACGTGACCCACGAGCAAGAGCTCGCCGATGACGAAGCACCGCGCGCGAAGCGTGACGAGCTGACCGACGGGCTGTACGCCGACATCGTCGAGCTGCGCGAGGTCGCGACCGGGTTGCTCGGCGCCAGCTCCCTGTCGCTGTTGCGCCTCACCGGTCCCACCCCGCGCGACCCGGTGGTCTTGTCCCGGCTGGCGCGTGACGTCTCGAGCGTGCTGTCGACCCAGAAGCTCCCCAAGTCGCGGGTGCGCGGCGCCACGTTCCACGCCGCAGACTGGATCGAACGCCTCGACGATCGCAGCAAGCAGCTCGACAAGGCCATCGCCACCGTCGCCCGCGAGGCCCGCGAGGCAGAAGCGACGATCACGGCCAAGAACAAGGCGATGGTCGAGTTCGACGACACCTTCCGCCGGGTCGCAACGCTGCTATCGGCCGCGCTGTCCATCGCCGGCGAAGCCGAGCTCGCCGCACGGGTCCGTCCGACCGCGCGCCGCCCGGGGCGCAACGCCGAGGCGGGGGACTCCGAACCCGAAGCGCGCGCGACAGGGAGCGCGACACCGGCGACGAACGACGCCATTTCGCTCGCGGAGCTCGAACCTTCGAGTTGATCGCTCTCGCGAGCTGGCGCGTGGACGCGAGGCCTCCCAAAGGTCGCGCGTCCCAACGCCTCGCCTCCCAAGGATCACCGGCGCAGGTCTTCGAGGAGCGCGCCCAGATTGTGGTGGGTATGCTGCAGCATCAGCGGGTTCGGCTCCTGCACCTCGGCTTGTTCTCGCAAGATCAGGCGATACTCCGCTTCGGCAGCGGCGAAATCTCCACCTTTCTCGAGCAAGATCGCATGGTTGGAACGTGCTTGACCCACGACTGGATCTGCTGCGCCAACTCCCTCGATCAAGTTTGGAAGCGCCGCCTCGTAGATGTCGATCGCCTCACCGGGGCGCCCGAGGTAGTCGAGAGTGTCCGCAAGCGTTAACCGTGCGATCGCCGTGTGCCAGTGGGTGGGCCCAAGGCTGGCTGCAAGGTCCGCAACCGCGTTTTCTAGCAGCGTACGCGCTCGGCCATGCTGGCCTAGTTTGTTCAGCGTGCTCGCCAATCCGCGACGCGTCATCGCTGCGTCGACGCTGTGTTCGCCGATTGCTCGGACACGAGTCTCCAGGGCGCTCTCGAGCAAAGTGACCGCCTCGACGTCACGAGCCATCTGGTCCAACAACGAGGCCAGGTTGGTCTGGACGGTGGCGACGGACGGGTGATGTTCACCGAGTCGTCGGGTCAAGCTTGCCAACGCCACTCGGTGTTCCGCCTCGGCGGACTCGAGATCGCCTCGCTTGTGCAGGGCGTTCGCGAGATTCTCGCGAAAGATCGTCGTGCTCGCCTCGTCGTCGTCACCCGCATGCTCGAGGGCGGCGCGGTAGCCGGAGATCGCTTTCGAGACTTCTCCTTGTTGCGCGAGCACACCGGCCATCACCGACTCGGCGTGAGCGACGAGTCGCGCGTCCCCCGTTCTTCGCGCCAGCGAAAGGGAGAAAAAGGCGTACGCCTTCGCCTCATCGAGGCGCATGCCTCGCTGAGCCAAGAAAGAGAGTGACCGCGCTCCATCCGAAGCTTTGTAGTATCCGGTCTGGAGGCATCGATCGAGGCCCTCGAGATATGCGGCCTCGGCTCCTTCGAAGTCGTTGGCATTCAAGCGAGCGCCCCCGAGATGAAGCCAAGCGTCGGCGAGCAAGCGGGGATCGCCCAGTGCTTGGGCTGCGGCGAGGCCGCCCTGCGCCGCCTCCAGACTCGCCTCGAGTTGTCCGGCGGCGGTCTTGGCCTTCACCGCCGCGAGCAGCTCGCGAATCGCGTCCGCCTCGGCGCTCAACGTCTCCTCGTCATCGAATGGGTTCGATGGATCCGCGCATCCATCGAGTCGCGGCAGCTGCTCAACTAGCGAATGCACCCTGGCAACACGTTTTTCGTCGATCTCCTCGAGCTCCGTGATGACCGCCTCGAGGCCGATCTTCGATCGCAACAGGCACGCCAACTGGCGCTCCATCGTTCGCATGGATCGGTCCTTGTGAATCGCCACCCCCTCGCAAGCTTCACGGTGGATATCCGTCCACGATCGCGCGAACGCGTCGAGTCGATCGAGCGCGTAAGCGCTGGCTTCGGCGCTGAACGGCTTCTTCGTATTCTCGATGGCGCCAACGACGGTGCCTCGTCGCTCATCGTTCCACGCAGAGACCAGGGGTGCCGTCGATTCCACGCACTGCGGCGGCAGGTCGTGTCGAAGAAGTCGCGCCGCTGAGAAAACAACAGCGACGGCGACGGCAAGGGGCGCGAGCAGCCATCCCGATCGCCACAGCGGGCGTCGAGCGCGGGCCAGCTCTCGCCCCAACACTCGCGAGCTGGGCCAGCGTCGGTCGGGGTCGACGGCGAGACCGCGCTCCAAGACTCGTCGGATCCGCAGCGGGACAGCGCTTGCGCCCGGCACGCGGCGAATCTCACCCGCCTCCACACTCCTGCGCAGGGCGTCAAAAGTATCCCCAGAAAACGGCCGCACACCGAACAATGTCTCGAACAGCGACACGCAGAAAGCGAATTGGTCGGAGGCGGCAGTCGCTGGTCCCCCGCGAAGCTGCTCGGGCGCCATGTACGAAGGCGTCCCCACGCCGATGACGCTCTGCGTGGCGCCGAGATCATTCGTGTCGATGTTGCGAATCGCGTGTAGGTCGGTCCGCGCGAGTCCGAAATCCGCGACCTTCGGAACTCCGGCACGGGTGACGATCACGTTCTCCGGCTTGAAATCGCGGTGGACCACGCCGGCATCGTGGGCCGCGGCTAGCCCGTGTGCGGCCGCCACAAAGAGATCAACTGCTTCCTTCCATGTCGGGCGCCTGTCGTCGACCCATTGTCGGAGCGTACATCCGTCGACGTGCTCCATCGCAACGTACACCTGGGCGCCGTCCCTCCCGGCGTCGTAGATCGCGACGACGTTAACGTGCGTGACTCTGGCCATCGCGCGCGCTTCAGCAATGAGCCTACGGTCGGAGCCGATCCGGCATTGCCGCCGCGGTTGATGCGCCAATGTGCTGCCACCGGCGACGGGGGCCGGCCGTCGCTCGATCTCCGATGACCAGCGTTTCGCCCGGATGGGCGCGGCCTCGAGCGATGGCCCCTCACGACGGCTACCGGAACCGCCACCGCTCCCCCGCCCGCTCGGTCGGCGCCGAGACGTGGTCGCCGATGGCTCCAGCGCGCGATGAAAGCGGCATGCGA
>CADEGN010000484.1 GCA_902826865.1 uncultured Myxococcales bacterium | reverse complement strand
CGAGCGAGGGTCGGTCAACGGCGGCGTCCCAGGGCTCGGGTGTAGCATGCCTCTGAGACCGGGCGATCGCACCCGTAGGGGCCCATTCCGCCGGTTTCTTGGTCCGCGGAGCATATTATCCTACATGTAGTCAAATGCTCGGAACGCTGCTCGTGTTGGGGATGCTTGGCGCGGGGGCCGGCAGAGCTGGTCCGCGACCGTTGCTCGAGCAGCGCTTCGTCGTGGCCATCGATCCCGGCCACGGTGGATCAAACTCCGGATGCCGGGGCAACGCCGACGGGCCCGCGGAAAAGGCGATCACCCTGGCGTTGGCCCTTGAGCTGCGCGCACAGCTGGAGATCCGCCTGCCGCACGCCAAGGTGGTACTGACGCGGGAGGGTGACGAGACTGTCGCCCTCGCCGAACGGGTCGCCCGCGCGAATGCAGTGGGGCCCGACCTCTTCCTCAGCCTGCATGCGAATGCATCCGAGCACCACGACCAACACGGGTTCGAGACGTTCGTGCTCGACGCTGAGGTCAGCGACTTGGACGCGGCGTGGACCGCCCGCCGCGAAAACGACGAGGCCGTACCCCGCTCCGGCGGTGCCGGGAGCCAAGCCGAGCTGATGCTTGGCGAACTCCGGCAGGCGGCGCTGCGTGGGCGGGCGATCGCGGTGGCGGTCGACATCCAGTCGGCGCAAGCGCGACGGTTTCCCGCCCGAATCGATCGCGGAGTCAAGCAGGCCCGCTTCGACGTGCTGCTCGGGCTCGCTGCTCCGGCGGTTCTGTTTGAGGCTGGATTCCTCGACGATGGCAGCGAGGCGGAGTTGCTCGTGAGCGCCGAGGCGCGAGCGGAGATCACAGCGGGGTTGGCCGACGCGGTGGTCGAGCACTATCGCCGCACGCGTCGCGTGCACGGGAGCTGAAGACGGGCGGGGCGAGCAACGGGGTTCGAACCCGTGACCTCCGGATCCACAATCCGGCGCTCTAACCAACTGAGCTATGCTCGCCGCGAGGCCCTTATCGGGGGCCGTTTTGTAGCACGCTCGCCTGCGCGCCGCCAGGGGGGCTCGCAGGTCGCCTCGCGCAGCCACAACCCATGGGGGCGCGAGCGTCACCGCGCCGAGCCGCGCGCCGGTCATTCGGATGTGTGTTGCGCGATCCAGGCCCGGACCTCGGCCGCGCCGGTTGCGTCGGCGTCGGCGAGGGCCGCGAGCGAGGTTCGGGCCAGCTCGAGCGCTGAGGTACGGTCCTGCGACCACGAGGCCTGCGCCAGGGAGAAAATCGTGTGCGCCCGCTCGATGTGCTCGGACGCCGGCCACAGCTCCACCGCCTCGCGCAAGCTGGCGACCGCTGCCTCGAGTTGCCCGAGGGCGAGCTCGGCCTTGCCACGTCCGGTGAGCGAGTTGGCGAGCTTGCGTGGCTCGGTGGTGCGCCCGGCGGATCGCAGCGTGACGGCGATCTCAAACTCCGCGCGGGCGCGTTCGAATCGGCGGGCCGAGAGCAGCACCTCGCCCAAGTCGTGGTGCGACTTGGCCACGTCGGGGTGTCCCGGCGGCAGGACCTCATCCCGTAGCGCCGTCGCGCGGGCGAGGAGTTCGGCCGCGCTGCCATCGTCGCCGCGACGATGGCGCAAGATTCCGCGATTGTGCAGGATGTTGGCGAAGCGCGGGTGGGACTCGCCGTAGTACTTACGCGTGAGTTGTTCGCCGTCGGCGAGCGTGCGCTCGGCGGCTTCGAGCTCACCCGCCGCCACCAGGGAGAGGCCGAGGTTGATCAGGCTGTCGGCGATCTTCGTTTCGTCGGCGTCGGCGACCCCCCGGCGCAGGCGCAGCGCGATCTCATGTTCGGTCACGGCCCGGCGCGCATCGCCTCGGCGCCGCGCGGCAATCCCCAGGTTGTTGTGCAGCTCCGCTTCGATCATCGGGTCGCCGCCGAGGCGGGTCAGCGTGGCATCCGCGGCCTTGGCGAGGCGCTCGACTTCGCTGGCGCGGTCGACCGACTCGGCCGCGGCGAAGGCGAGGCTCGCGAACGCGATCGCCCGCGTGCGATCGTCGGCCGCCGCGTCGGCTGTCAATGCCGCGGCGTGCATGGACGACTCGGCCGCCGGTCCGCGCCCGAGTTGGAGTTCGGCGCGTCCACGCCCAAGTTGAGCCTGGGCCAGCAGATGGCCGTTGTCCAACTCCCGGGCACCCGCCTCGGCGGCGGTTGCGGTGGCCAGCGCGTCGGCGTAGCGCGCGAGTTGGAACTGCTGGGTCGACTCGGCCAGTTGGTCTTCGATCGCCGCGATCTGAGCCGCGTCGTGTCCCGTGATCGGCGGCGCGCCGGCCACCAGCGCCTCGCGATCGGCACATGGTTCAAGTGAGGGTAGGGCGCCGGCAGCCTCTGGTGCGTTGGCGACCACAGAATCGTCGGCGTTGGCGAGCAAACGCGTCAGCGCGCGGACGTCCTTGAGGCATCGGTCGAGGCACGCCATCTGGCGGTCAAGCATCTCCTGCGACTGCTCGTGGCGGATCGCCGTTGCCTCGCATGCGTCGCTGTGGAGCGCCACGAAGCGGACCGCGTATTCATCGAGCAAGCCCTTCGTCGATGCCAGCGCGTCGGCGGCGTATGGCGCCTTGCTGTGATGGAACGCGGATTCCACCGCCTGGCGAACTGCATCGTCCCAGATCCCCTCGAGCCGCCGCTCGGCGCCGCGGCACGCCCCCTCGTCGGGTTGCATGGTCGACAGTGCGAGCCCTCCGGCGCCGAGTAGACCGAAGGCGAGCGCCACGACGGCGAGCCGTCGCTGCCGCACGGCCGGGTCGGCCGCGAGCGCGGTCAACAGCGCGCGCATGTCCGGCCAACGCGCGTCCGGGGCCAGCGAGAGTCCGCGGACGATCACTTTGCGCAGCCAGCTCGGCACCGCCGCGCCCTCGCGCGGGGCCTCGCGGATCTTGCCGCGTGTGACTGCGTAGGAGATCGCAGCCGGCGTGTCGCCGGCGAACGGTCGCTCGCCATAGATCGCCTCGTACAATGCGACGCAAAACGAGAACTGATCCGTGCGCGCATCGATGTCGCGGCCGAGGTGTTGCTCGGGGGCCATGTACGCCGGCGTTCCGACCACCGCTCCGGCTTGGGTCAACCGCACGGACTCCTTGGTCGTGCCCATCGAGCTCAGCCGGTCCAATCCAAAGAGGTGATCGCCGGTGGCGTCGCTGCGCTCGGCTGCGTCGGCGCCGGCGGTGCGCGCGAGTCCGAAGTCGAGCACGCGCGCGCGGCCGTCCTCGCCGATGAGGACGTTCTCGGGTTTGAAGTCGCGATGGATCAATCCGGCCGCGTGGGCCGCCGCCAGGCCATCGCCCGCCTGGTGCATGAGCGGCAGCACTTCACGCCACGTTCGTGGCGCTTGGCGCAACCAATGCGCGAGGTCCGGTCCGTCGACGAATTCCATCGCAACGAACACCTGGTCCTCATATGTCCCCACGTCGTGGACCGCGATGACCCCGGGATGATTGAGCCGCGCAAGCGCCTGGGCCTCCCGCAACAGTCGGGCGCGCGCGACATCGGCGTTGCCGCGAGCCCCAGGGCGGATGAGCTTGAGCGCGACCTTGCGGTCGAGTTCCGGATCGTAGGCGGCGTAGACGATGCCCATGCCCCCCGAGCCGAGTTTGTCGAGCACGACATAGCGGCCAACCACGTCGCCGCGGAGCAGAAACACGGGGCCCTCGGCCGGCGCAGCGCGCGG
>CADEGN010000483.1 GCA_902826865.1 uncultured Myxococcales bacterium | reverse complement strand
CCGGGCAATGTGTTGGCTGACCTTATGATCGCCGCGGGCGCCGGTCATGTGCCGCTTTTCCACCTGCGGTTGACCGAGGTGTTTCGCCAGGCCCGCGGGAGTACGATCGTGGACAACGCACACCGCGTGCTCCAGGGTCGGCCGCTGGTCGCCGATCCGCACGGCGCCGGCGGGGAGTTCTTCGTGGTGCCGGCCAAGGGGGCCGAGCACGCCCACGAGCTAGTCGTGAAGATGGCCGCGGAGCGGATTCCCGAGGCCTACGGGCTAGCGGGTACGACCGACGTCCAGGTGTTGTGTCCGATGCACAAGGGCCGCGCCGGCACCGAGGCACTCAACGAGGCCCTGCAAGCCCGCCACACCGACGGTCGGCCCGAGCTCGCCGTGTTGTCGGCGCGCGGCCAGGTCACGCGCCGGTTTCGCGTCGGCGATCGCGTGATGCAGACCCGTAACGACTACGACAAAAACGTGTTCAATGGCGACGTCGGGATCGTTACGGCGGTCGAGCCGGAGACCCAAACGACTTGGGTCGACATGGACGGCACGCGCGTGCCCTACGTCGCGCATGAGGCCCACAGCCTCCAGCTCGCGTATGCCGTGTCGATTCACAAGAGCCAAGGCAGCGAGTTTCCGGCCGTGGTGGTGGTGGTGCTGCCCGAGCATCACGTCATGCTGCGGCGCAATCTCATCTACACCGCGATCACGCGGGCGCGAAAGCTGTGCGTGATCGTCGGCGTTCCCAGGGCGATCGAGCAGGCGATCGCGCGTACCGACGCGGCGCGGCGCCACACGGCGCTCGCGCGACGGCTGGCCGAGGCGATGGGCGGCAGCTTGAGCAACCATGTCGATCCAGCGCCGCCGGGGGTCGAGCCGTGAGCGCGCGCCGCATGCCAGCAGTGTCGCGCATCCTCGGGATCGACCCCGGTACGCAGCGCCTCGGTTATGCGGTGATCGAGCTCGGGGGGCGCCGGGCAAGCCGCGTCGTCGGACCGGGCATGACGTATCTGGAGTGCGGGGTCATCCGGGCTCCTCGGACCAAGGACGTGGTCGAGCGGCTTTTTGTGATCGCCACCTCGCTTGGCGAGGTGATCGACGAGTTCGACCCCGGCGAACTTGCGATCGAGAAGGCGTTCCACGGCAAGAGCGCTGCCAGTGCCCTGGCCCTCGGTCAGGCCCGCGGGGCGGTACTGCTCTTGGCGCGACAACGCGGTTTGGCAACCTTCGAGTACGCGCCGGCGACGATCAAGCGCGCCGTCGCCGGCCACGGTGCCGCCGACAAGTCGGCGGTCGCCGAGCGAGTCAGCTTGATCTTTAGCCTGGCCCGAGCGCCGGCGGCCGACGCCTCGGACGCCCTGGCCATCGCCTGTTGCCACGCGTTCGCCCGCCGTTGAGTCGTGATCTCAGCTGTGCCAAGGTCCTTCGCATGATCGGCTGGCTGTCGGGCATCGTCCGCTTTCGTGAACCGATGACCGGCGAGGTCATTCTCGACGTCGGTGGCGTTGGCTATCAGGTGACCACGTCGCTGCAGACACTCGCTGCCGTCCCCGAAGTGGAAGGCACCTGCGCCCTGTGGATCCATACCCACGTGCGCGAGGACATCCTCGCGCTTTACGGGTTCGCCGATCCGACCGAGCGCCGCGCATTTCGCCTGCTGATCGGCGTGCCGCAGGTGGGGCCCAAGGTTGCGATCTCAGTCCTGGGCGGTTTCCCCTTGGCCCAGCTGTTGGCCGCCATCGCGGGTGACGATCGCTCGCTGCTCGAGCGGATCCCCGGCGTCGGCAAGCGAACCGCCGAACGGATCCTGCTCGACCTACGCGACAAGGTCGACGCGCTCGCCGTCGCCGATGCGTCGAGTCCACCTGCGCGGCCGGCCGAGGGGCTGCACGGCGACGCGCGTGTGGTGCTCGTCGGGCTCGGATGGAAGGCCAAGGACGTCGATGCCGCCTTGGCGAAGCTCGTCGACGAGCCCGGCGCTTCGCTGGACGCCGTCGTGCGACGGGCACTGGCACGGCTGATGGCGCGCCCGTAGGCCGTGAATGGGGGGTCCGTCATTTGCCGCGCGACGCGGGGGCCTCGAACAGGCGGCGTGCGATCGCACTGGACTCTCGCCGAATCAGGACCCGCTCGCGCCGCGCACCGCATCGATGAGATCGCCGATGGTGAGCGTTTGAGGGATCTCGTGCTTCGCGAGCTCGTTCCACAGGGGCAAGAGCGACGCGTCGCGGCTGCTGGCGGCCAACGCCTCGCGGAGCGCCGCCACGGCGGCGCGTCGCTTGCCGCGGTCGAGGGCCTCACGAAGTGCCTCGCCGACGGGGCCTTCGACCTTGGGGCGCTCCGGTAGTGGCACCACCTTCGCGGTCACCGACAAGTCGGCCAGCCGCGGGGCCTCACCGCGGGTGGGTGCGAGGGCAGGCTCGGCCTCGGCGGCCGGTGGCGCCGCGGCGCCGTTGCGGGCGATCCGTTCGATGACCGGCGTCGCCGCGGCGTCGCGCGGGCGCCAACGCCGACGATCCCACGGGTCGTCGGCGCGCTCGCGCTCGTGCGGTCGCTCCCCCCGCGGGACGACTTGGCCAGTGGCGACGCGTTGCTCCATCGCCTGCCCGCGCTGGAGGATCTCCTCACCGTGCCCCTGGGGCAGCACCGTCACGACGGTGTCTTCCTTGATGATCGCGTACAAGACGTCGCCAAAATCGGGGACCGCGATCAATGTCTGCGGCTCCCCGAGCATGGCGTCGAGGGTGCGGACCGCCTTGCCATCGGCCTCGGCTGCAGCCAAGGCCGCGTCGAGGCGATCGCGCAGCGCCTCGTCGTCCTCGTCCCCCTGTCGCGGCACGAGTTCGCGCAGCCGCTGCACCGCGCGATGGGTGATGCTGTAGCGACGGTGGCCGGGAAACGGGGGACGCAGCATCGGGGTCGGGGTGTAGCTCAGCTTGCACGGATTTTCCACGCCGCCGCGCCCCCGGGGGCGGGCGAGCTTGCCAAGCTCGGTCGCGGCGCCCAAGATCGCGGTCGATGGCGCGCGGTCCGAGGGTCTGGCGGGCGCTGCTCGCGGGGGTGATCGCGGCGGGCCTCGCCGGGCGGGACGCCGCGGCAGAGCCTTTTGTCGGCCAGGGCAGCGCAGAACGCTCGGCCAAGGAGCCGGCGGCTGCGCGGACCAAGGCGATCGCCAGGGCCCGGAAGGCGGCGCTGCAGGCGGCCCTGGCCACGCTGACCAAGACGGACAAGGCCGCGCGGACCCAGTTGCTCCGCACCTCCGATGCGTGGACGGGCGCCTATCGGGTGCTCGCCGAGCGCGATGGCCCCGACACGATCTCGGTCGAGGTCGAGGTCGACATTGACCTCGCGCGGTTGACCAAGCGGGTCACTGTGGCCGCGCCGTCCGAGCTGGTGCCGTTGTTTTCGATCGGTCGCGCGACAGTCGCCGACAGTTGCGGCGTGGCCGGGGACGTCCGTGCACGGATCAACGACGAGCTGATCGCCCTGGGCGGCATTGGATCGGGTGGCCAACCCCTCGAGCTCACGGTTCGCTGCACGGCGATGGGGGCCGTCACCAACACCACGCAGTTCGCCGCCCGCGTCGAGCTCGTCGGCACGGCGGGTGGGCGAACGCAGGCGCTCGGCGACGCGACCGCATTCGCGGTGGATCCCCAGGCGGCCATGGCAGCCGCCATCGGTCAGGCGGCCGGCGAACTCGGTACCAAGCTCGCGCGGCATCGC
>CADEGN010000482.1 GCA_902826865.1 uncultured Myxococcales bacterium | reverse complement strand
GGCCCTCGCGATCGTACAGCTGGCGAATTACGTTGAGCAGGACGCCCCGCCGTTCGACGCGGGCGATCTCCGGGGCGTCGTCGTGGTGGGTGTGGCAGTCGCCCCGGGTGTAGCCGAGGTAGAACTCGGCGGGGTCACCCTTGCCCTTCTCCTTCCACACGTAGTTGGACCGCAGATACTCCTTGGCGATGTGCGGCATGATGCAGCCCGAGATGACGTAGACGCGATTGAGGAACGCGTCGCCGTCGCGCCGCCAGATCGCCGCGGTCATGAGTTCGAACGCCTCCCTGTAGCTGTTGCCGTAGTAGTCGGTGTCGTAGTTGCCATCGGCGCCGGGCAGGCCGCCGGCGAGCTCGTTGAAGTAGATGTATTCGTTGGGATGGAGCCGGACGAGCTCGGACACGGTGCGAGCCGTGCCAAAGGACACTGTGCCGACGATGGCGATCGCGGCAAGACGCTGCCCGGCCCGCCAGCTGCGGCGGACAAGCGCCACGAGCGTGACGGCGACGACGGCGTAGATGAGCGGGAGCAGGAACATGAAGTGCCGCAGGCCGTCGTACAGCGGCGCGCGCACGACCACGGTGTACAGGGGCGGGAAAACGATCGCGAGCGCCACCAGGGCCCAAGCGCGCGTCCGAGCAAGGTCGTCGGCGTGAACACTGAGCCGACGGATCGCGATCGCGGCCAGGACGAGGGCGGCGATGCCGAGGGCGAGGACGTGCAGGGGGAGCTTGAGCCCGAAGTAGTTGATCAAATAGTTCCAGGGCACGTCGGTGGTTTCGATCGACTCGCCGGCAAACGGCATCGTGCGCACATGGAGCTGGAAGTTGCTCATGCGGCCAAGCGCGTAAAATGGGCGGCGGATCGGGTCCATCCATGCCCACGGCCAGGGCAGCAACATGACGGCCCAGGTCCCGCCCGCGATCGCGGCGACCTTGCGCCACGGGCTGAGGGCCGCGCGCACCGCCGCCAGGAGGTTGCCGGTGCGCCACAGTCGCTCAAGGCCGACCATGGCGAGCAGCGCGAGGAGGTAACACAGGCAGAGCAGGCCCCCGACGCGGACGGACATCGCCGCGCCGAAGGCGATGGCCGCGCGTACGCACAGTCCGGTCGACCATTGGCCCGGCCGGGCCGCGAGCGCCACCAAGGCGCACACGCTCCACGTGCTGCCGACCGCGAACGGTAGATCCTTGGGGTTGTTGTACATGTGCCCGTAGTAGGAGGGGTCACTCGCGAGCAAGACGATCGCTACAAATCCGGCCGCCGGCCCGGCGAGCTGGCGTGCGAGCGTGCCCGCGGCCGCAAGCCCGACCACGCCGAGCAGCGCACCTACAAGGTGGATCGTCGCGTAGGCGTCGAGCGGCGAAAGGGCGCGGGCAATCGCGCCGAGCAGGTCGAACGCGCCTCCGTAGAGGTAGTCACGATGGCTGAGCGCCGCGCGATCGGAGAAGCCCGAGCGAAACCACGCCAAGATTGCATCGCCGTACTCGAGGTGCCAGGTTTCGTCCCAGGTGATGCCATAGTCGCGAAAGGTCGCCACGACGAGGGCGAGCACCGCGCCGAGGGCGACAAGCGAGGCGAGGTCCCAGGCGTGATGGGACTGGGAGGGCGAGGTGGGGTTCACGACGGTGCGATCACGGCACGTAGATCTCGACCGACTTCATGCCGCCTGGATAAGCGTACGAGGAGTGGCACACGGTCGGCATAACGCCGTTGCTTTGTACGCACGCCTGGTTGACGTTGTCGCTGTAACCGACTTGGACGATTCCGAATGGCTCATCGCTGGTGACGCGGTGGACGCCTTCGGTCAGCTCGTAGTGCGCGTAGGCGAAGTCACCGACGGGCGTGTAGGACGCGACGAGGACACCATCAACGCTCACACCGGGGCTGTTGGAGTCGCGGACGATCGTGACGAAGTTGGAGTTGTAGCCGATGGCCGTGGCGAACACGTAGGTATCCAGCCATTCGTCGACCGGGACCATCTGGACCATGGCCGGATCGCCGTTGTCGGTCGATTCGAACATCGGCTCCCCGCCCGAGCGACTGCCTTGGAGGTACTGCACGGGCATGAATACGCCAGTGCCTTCGATGACGAAGCTCTGCCCGTGGGCGACCGAGAACTCGAGCCAGTTGCCGCGGCCCTCGAGCACGAACTCGTTGTTGACGATGACGTCGGGCTCGAACTGCAGCGGCGACGACGAGGTCAGCGTGATCGTGTTTGTGCTGGTATGGCCGTTGTAGACCCGCCAGTGCTCGCGCTCGTCCCCACAGTTCTCGGTGCCGGGGCAGCGCTTGGGTGCAGCGACGCCGACGTAGCGCGTGCCCCAGTAGTTGAGCGGGATCAGGAGTTCTTGCAAAGGGTCGCAGCGACCGAGTTGGGGTTCCTCGCGCACGGGTACCCGCGAGCATCGGCTGGCCCCGACGACCCAAAGCGGTTTGTCGGCCGTGATGACCGTGCCCGAAACATCGCGGAGGTTGGGGTCCTCCTCGAAGCTGTTCGATGCCGCCACGCGAACGGTGTCATAGCGATTCATCGGCATCGACCCGGTGGTGCCCGCGGCGACGAACGGAATCGGCAGGCCGTTGCCCGCGGTGTCCGTGCGGGGCGTCCACGACACAGTCGTGAAATTCTCGAGCGCGACCATTTCGAAATACGTGGGATAGCCCTGACCCTGTTGCTGGGGGAAGTGTGGCGCGTAGGACGGCACCACGTAGTCGGATCGCAGGGCCGACTCGGGCAACAACATCGACGAGTCGTTGCCGCGGTCCATCCGGATCGGGGCATGGTGGTAGGCGATCACCGGGACGTCGCTTTGCAGGCGATAGTTGCCGCCGGTGCGGTAAAGGGAGGTGTTGCCCTGGATGAAGTCGGCGGTGAGCTCGAAGGTGTGGAGCTCGAGCGGCCCGAGCATGATCGGGCCTTCGACCAGCTCTTCGTCGTTGGTGCCTTCGGGAATCTGGTAGAGCCATACCTGGGCCACCGTTTCCATGTTCGGATTCGCCACCGACAAGCCATCGGGCGAGTCTTCGTTCAGATGTAACTGACGGTTGGCGATGAACGAGCAGCCGGCCGACGATGGAGTGTCCTCGGACTTCTGGCAGGGCCCGAGGCAGCGGGCCGCTTGGGTGCAGTTCTCGTCGGTCTCGGGGTTGCACTCGACGCAGGGGGCGCTCTCCGGACACGGCGTTGGGATGTACGCCTTGCCGGTGGGGGCGCAGGTTTCGGTGGCGTCGCCTTCGTCGCTGCAGCGCATCGCGCCGGGGATGCACTCCACAACGATCGGTCCGGTGGTGTCGGCGGCGCTTGTTGTGGAGGCCGTGCCCGCGGATCCGCCGGAGTCGGCTTGCGGTACGCCGCCGTCGTCGCCGGGGCAGGCAGCGAGGAGCGCCAGTACGAGGACCGGGGAGGCGACGCGTCGCAAATCGTGCATGATTAAGCTCTGGCTCGATTATCTCACCGCGTGACGGGGAGACAAGCTTGGTGACGGCCAAGCAGGTCAGGACAGGTGCTTCGGCGGACGTGGTCGAGATCTGGGCCCGCGCTGTGCCGGCGCTAGCTTGGGCGATCGCGGCTGCCATCGACGGCCGACGCGCGATCAAGGACCCCGGGGCCCCCAAGGGGCCATGGACGCGCGCCGCCAACGCCCCGGGGGGAGGGCGAGGTTGGGTTCACGAGGGTGCGATCACGGCACGTAGATCTCGACCGACTTCATGCCGCCTGG
>CADEGN010000481.1 GCA_902826865.1 uncultured Myxococcales bacterium | reverse complement strand
TGCATGTCGTAGGGCTTGTACTCGTCGATGAAGACCGGCACCGAGCGCGTCGACGACAGCAGCTTCAAGAGCGCGAACTCGGTCTCGGTCGCGCTGTAGGGCTCGGCGTCGCGGACACCGAACATCGGCCACATGATGTCGATGCACACGCTCGACTTGCCCGAGCCCTGCGTGCCCCAGACGAAAAGGACCGGGAACGTACCGACCTTCTCCATGAAGCGTGGCTTCATCGGCGTCGCGAAGAACCAGCCGAGGATGGGCAGGATGACCTCGGGCTTGTTCACGAACGGCAGGTGCTTGAAGACGGTCGACGCGACCTCGAGGAACGTGTCTTCGTCGCAGTCGACGTAGGAGATGCGCTTGTCGAGCGAGCCGCCGCTCGGGACGTACAGGACGGGTGCCGGGTCCATGAAGCCCTCCTGCCCGATGGCGCCGGCGGGGCCGAGCCAGACGTGGTGCTCGCCCTTCTTGTAGTCGCCGAGCATGTTCGAGCCCGGCCTCCGAGGGACGTCCCTCCGCGCGAGCACACGGAGGAGTCCCTGGACGTTGTTGTCGCTGCCGGTCCACTGGAGGTCGGCCGACGGGAGCTGGCGGATGAGGTCGCGCTTGCTGTGGAACGACGCCAGCGGAAAGCGCAGGTTCGGGACCCGCCCGCCCCGGTCGGTGTTCGCGTAGCCGAGGATGAGCTCCCCTTCCTCGGTCTCCACGCGCGTCGTCGGCTCGATGGTGAACGACGAGATAACCTTCGACTCGCCGCGCGCGGTCATGCAGTAGTAGCAGGACGCGTCCTCGAAGATCGCGCCCTCCATTTCCTCGTCGCTGCTCTCCGGATCGCCGCCGTCACCCTCGGCGCGCGCGGGCGCGCTGGCCACCTTGGCCACGGCCTTGCGCAGGTCCTTCGCCTTCAGTCCGAAGCGCTTCTCGACGGCGCCGAGGTACTTCGACTGCACGGACGGATCGCGGTGCGCGATGGCATCGAGGATGGGCTTCAGCCGGTACTCGAGCTCGCGGGCGGGCGTGTCGGCGGCCACGGCCTCGATGGCCTTCTCGATGTCGAAGACCACGTCGTAGAGGTCACATCGTGCAGTCGGCTCGACGTTCACCTTGCAGAAGCCGAGCTTCTGCAGCGAGTGGCACGGTGGCGCGATGGTGCCGTCGGCGCGCGCGGTGCCGATCACCTTGCCGTAGTCGCGCTTGATGTACGCGACGCCGTCGCGGCCACGGAGCTTGCCCATCCCGCGGCGGTCCCACTCGAGGACCAGCTCGGTGAGCTCGTCGAGGTCGAGGCCCTGGTGCGCGAAGAAGCGAACCATGTCGAAGATGGCTACGCTGCGGTCCTCGGCGCCGTGGTCCCAGAGGCGCTGCACGGGACCGCACATCTCGACCGGGTGCTCCCAGTCGTACTCGCCCTCGGGCGTGCGCTTGGCCTTCGCGGTGCCCGGCGCGGGCGCGTTGCCGACGACCGGGAGCGACACGCGCGAGGTGGCCAAGGGCAACATAGGCTCGGGCTCGACGTCGAGGCGCGCGAGGAGCTTGTCGTCCTCGACGCGCTCGAAGCCGGAGAGCCCGGCACTCACGCGGTGCGGGCGGTCTCCCTGGCCGTCTCCCTTGTGGCTGACCGTGCCGATCACCTTGATGATGCGCGCGACGTCATGGATGGAGTCGACGTGGACGGCATCGGTTTGCGCGCGCTCGCGCACCTTGGCCTCGAAGGCCTTGAGCCCGGCTTGGAGCCGCTCGCGACGCTCGCCCTCGAGCGCGGTGGGCGGCAGCGCGAACCAGAGCTGCGCGCCGTTGCCGCTCATCATCAGGCGCGGGCGCACGAGCCCCTCGGACTCGCCCCACGCGATGGCCTCGTTCGCGGCGGCCATCGCCAGCGCGAGCTCGGCGTCGGTGCTGGCGGTGTCCTTGGTACGCACCGGGTCGAGGTCGATGACCGTCGCGGTGATGACCTCGATGTCTTTGCGGCCAGCGCCGGTCTTGAGCGGGCGCACAACGTTCGGCGCGGCGTCGAAGAGGCGGCGTGGGCGCGGCTGGATTCCGACGTAGACGTTCCCGATGGCGTTGGTGCGCACGCACTCGCGAACGAAGGCCTCCTCGTCGTCGAAGAAGCCGATGCCGATGATGCCGCCCGCAGGGCGGATGACGCGCACCTCCGAGACGCCGTGGGCGCCGTGGGCGAGCCAGCGCCACGTGGTGCGGATGGTGCTCTCGTCGGGGCCGAGCGCGCTCATGCGGCTCCCTTGCGCGTGCCGAGCTTCGACGCAGGCACGCCCAGCACCTCGGCGTAGAGCTTCCGGCGCTCGAGGTGGTGGCGACGCAGGAGCGGCACCTTACGGTCGACGAAGTCGAACAGGGCGGCGTCGGTCTTCTCAGCGTGCGGGCGCATCAAGCGCCCGAGGCGCTGCACGGTGCGACCGCGCGCGCGGCCGGGGTACGCGAGGAACACGCGGGAGAGGCGCGGCAGATCGAGGCCTTCGTCGGCGAGGCTGGTGGCGACGATGACCGCCAGCTCCCCGGCGCGGGCGCGATCGAGCAGCTCCTTGCGGACCGCGCGCTTGACCTCCCCGGTGAGCACCGACGCCGAGACGCCCTCGGCCTCGATGGCGTTGGCGAGCGTGTGGCAGTGGTCGATTCGGCCGGAGAGCACGAGGCAGACATGGCCGGCATGGGCTTCGCGAGCGACGTGCTCGACGATGAGCGCGTTGCGCGCGGGATCGCTCGCGACGGCGGCGAGCATCGGCGCGTAGTCCTCGGCGCCGGTGTAGAGGTAGGTAAAGTCCGTCTCGATGCTTTGGATCTCCGGGACGGTGAGGACGCCTGCTGCGACGAGCTCGTCGTGGGTGATGGTGACGAGCGGCGCGCCGAGGAACAGGTCGAGGAGCGCGGTCAGCCCGTCCTCGCGCTCCGGCGTGGCCGTGAGCCCGAGGCGGTAGCGAGCGGGGCACCGATCGACCACGGAGTGGAAGGTGCTGGCCGCGACGTGGTGGGCCTCGTCGAGGATGAGCAAGCCGAAGCCGCCGAGGAACGTGTCGAGCTTCGACGGCTCCCAGCGCCCTAGCGCCTGAATCACCGCGACGGTCACGGGCGTCGGGCGCTCCTCGCCATCGCCGATCAGCCCGGCATCTAGGCCGAGCTTGTCCTTCAGCTCCCCGAGCCACTGCTCGGCGAGGTCCAGCGTGTGGACGAGGATCAGCGTCGGCGTGCGCAGCCTCGCGATCGCGCCCATGCCCACGCGCGTCTTGCCGCCACCGCACGGGATGACGACCGTGCCCTGCGTGACCTTCGCGAGCTTCTCGACTGCCGTCGACTGGTAGTCGCGGAGGCCGAGCGCGGGCACGTCGAGCGTCGCTTCGGGCAGCACGCGCGCGTCGTCGCAGGCGACGATGAGCCCGTCCTGCGCGGCCGCGCGACGGAGGGCATGGATGGCGCCACGCGGGAGCCGCAGCTCGCCGGCGCGCTGCTCCGCGAAGCACACCGTCTCGAGCTCTGCGCCGGGGTTCAGGCCGAGCCGCAGGCGATCGAGGAACGCCGGGTTCGGGAACGACAGCATCCGGCACAGGCGCTCGACGACCTTGGGCGGCACCTCGCGCGCGTCGAGCGTCAGCGCAGCGTCAACTCGCGCGCGCATAGGTGGCCTCCTCGAGGAAGCGGGCGATGTTCTCGACACGCCGGGTGGTGAGCATCGGCGGCAGGCTCTTGAGGAACTTCTTCCCGTAGCCCT
>CADEGN010000480.1 GCA_902826865.1 uncultured Myxococcales bacterium | reverse complement strand
CACAGGCGCGCGCCATCTGCTCGGCGTCGAGATCGGCGTAAGACGGGTGGACGCCTTCCCCCAGCACCACGCCCTCGTCGCGCCCGTGCCGCGCACGCATCACCGTCGCAACCGCCGGGACGTCGCGGCGGATCCCGCCGAGCGGCTTGACTACGCTCAATCCCTTTACCTCGTGATCATAGCCGCGCCGGCGCGCGGATCCGTCGGCGTGCTCCGGCATGGCCAGGACCGCCAGGACCGTCGCCGCCGGATCGGCGTCGACCACCCACCGAGAAAACGCGTCGACGTCCGCTGGCGGGGCCGACGCAGGGGCCTCGGCGCGCAGCCGTGGCAACGGTACGCCCTCGTGAAGGAACGCGAGGTCGAGGTCGGCGACCGTTTGCGCACCGTAGGTCACGTGCAAGCGCCCGCTGGCATCGAACGTCCCGAGCACCGTGGCTTCCACCTCATGGCGCGCGGCCAAGTCCATGAAAGCGGCCTCGTGCTCGGGCCGAAGCGCAACCGTCATGCGCTCCTGGGCCTCGCTGATCAGGATCTCCCACGGTTGCAAACCGGGGTACTTGAGCGGGACCTTGGCGAGATCGATGCGCGCGCCCCCGGTCGCGGTCGCCATCTCGCCGACCGACGACGACAATCCTCCGGCGCCGTTGGCGGTGATCGACGCGATGAGCCCCAGGTCACGCGCCTCGGTCAGCATGTCGAACATCATCTTCTGCGTGATGGGATCGCCGATCTGCACCGCCTGCACGGGGGAGTTCTCGTCGAGGCGGACACTCGAAAACGTCGCGCCATGGATCCCGTCCTTGCCCGTTCTCCCGCCGACGAGGACCACCAGATCGCCGACTTGCGCCGACTTCTGGTGGGTCGGACGCCCGGCAGACGTCACCGGCATGACCGCGACCGTGCCGCAAAACACCAGCGGCTTGCCGAGATAACGGGCGTCGAACAGCTCGAAGCCGCGGCTGTAGGGGATTCCCGATTGGTTGCCACCGTCCACAACGCCGCGGTGGACACCGTCGCGCAGACGACGGGGATGCAGGAGACCGGCCGGCATCGCCGACGTGTGGTGGGGATCGCCGAAGCAATAACCCCACACGTTGGTGAGCAGGTCCGCCCCGAGGCCGGTTCCGAAGGCGTCGCGATTCACCCCCACGATTCCGGTCATCGCACCCCCATAAGGGTCGAGGGCCGAAGGCGAGTTGTGCGTCTCGACCTTGTAGACCAGATGATCGACGTCTGAGAAGCGGACCACCCCTGCGTTGTCGTGGAAGACCGAGACGAGCCAAGGCTCGCCGTCACGATCGGCACCTGTGCGTGCACGCTCCTCGGCCACGGCAAGCGTGGCCCCGCGCACGTAGGTGCGGAACAGACCGTTGATCCGGATCGTTCGACCGTCCGCTTCATGCATGTCGATCGGCGCGGCAAAAATCTTGTGTTTGCAGTGCTCGCTCCACGTCTGGGCGATGCACTCGAGTTCCGCGTCGGTCGGATCGCGACCGAGCGCGCGGAAGTGGGCGGCGATGGCCCGCATCTCGACGAGCGAAAGCGCCAACACGCCGCGATCAGAGGTCCGCGTGAGGGCCGCGTCGTCCGCCTCACGCAACGCCACCTGATTCACCTCCGGAGCGGTCTCGCCCCCTGCCCGCGGGATGTCGAGATCCAAGTCGCGCGGCGCCGTGTCGAAGCGCACCCGCTGGATCAGCGAGTTGACAAGCAGCTCCTCGGTGGCGCGGAGAAGGCCTGCGCCGTCGAGGCCGGAAATCACGAACATGGTCGAGCTGTAGGCGTGCCCCTCCAACGCCCGGCCCAGGCAGTCTTCGGCCGCACGCTTGACCGTAGCTCCCACGGCGTCCGTCACACCCGGTCGGAACCCGACGGTGACGAAGCTCGGCATATCCGTCCACGGATCGGGCAGCATCCCGACCGCACCACGCTCGGCGACGGGATCGACCAACACTCCGAGCACGCGCTCGGCCTCCTCACGACTGAGGTCAAGGTCGAGGTGAAAGACCTTGCGCGTGTGGACGCGCGTAACCGGTAACCCCAGCCAAGCGCGCAGTCGTTCGGCGGTCTGAAACCCGAGCGCGTCTCGCAGCTCGGCGCGGGTCTCGAGCTCGAGCCGCCAGCGCCCGCGCGTCTGCATCGCCACGGGGCGGTTTCATCCCAGGGCCGGGGGCTCTGTCAAGTTGGGGCGGCGCCGACACCGTTGGCTCGCGGGAAGCGGCCACCATCGGGCCCACGCTTGACAGTGGCGCCGCCGCACTGCACCATCGTCGAAGCATCGGGCCGTGTTCGCTGCTCTTCCAAAAGAAGAGGGGCGCGCATCGGAGCCTCGGATTCGCTGTAACCGGGGCTGCGACGCGGGGAGTCGTCCTACCGACCCTGCAACTCGATTGGTCGGTGCGCCGTGCACCGCCGCCCGCGTCAGGTGGGCCGTTACTCCGCCGTTCATGAGGTGATCCGTATGGGGCAGGCCGAGCCCACGTCGACGACTGCAGGTCCAGATGGCGCCTGGGCCAATTCTCTTCGCGATGTGTTCCGCGACGTGATCGCCACGTTGCCCGATCACGCAACGCTCGGCGACCTCATCGCCGCCGCGCGGGCCAGCCCGCCGCTGGCGCCGGTGCTCGAGGCCTTCACGGTCGGCGAGCTGATCGACGCCGCGCGCAAGCGAACAAAGCCGGGGGCCAACGGACACGCGACCCCGCGCGGCAGCGTGCAGTACGACGCCGAGGGCAATCCGGTGATGGACCTCGGGGACCAGGGCGCCCTCGTGATCCGCAGGCGGGCGGACGTTCCAGACGGCGATATCCGGCTGCTGCGCGTACTTGCCGATCGCGGGCCGCAGCGCGAGAGCGACTTGGCGGCCAGCGCGAACCTGAGCTCGGAACAGCTGCGCATCATCTTGCGCCAGCTGCGGAGCAAGGGCTTCATCCACGTGGAGGGCAGCGGACTCAAGCGGCGGCTCAAGATCACCCGCCAGGGTACGATCCACCTGCGTAAGCCCGGCGCGTAGACAACTCGGTCGACTGGGGGCCGGTACCATGCCGGCCCAACGCACAAGAAAAGGCCACCAGCGGAAGCTGGTGGCCTTTTGCTTGGGCAGCGCTCCCGAATCAGCCAGCCGGCGGGATCTGCGAGGAGATCGCGCCCGTCAAGCAGCGCATCGCCGGGCTGAAGTCGTCGTCGCAGATCGACTCGATGCAGCAACGCGGTGCGCTCTCATCGAGCTGCGGCGTGCTCGGGTCATCGGGCACGTTGAGGCTCTCGCACACGTCCCGGACGCGCGTCGGGGGCACCGCGCTACCGGTGATGGTGTCCCCGCTCATGCCGACGCAACCCGGCGCAATGTTGCCGAACTCGAAGACCTTGTCTTCGACCGTCACACCATCGTCGACCTCCTCGGGCGTCAGATCGCTGTCGTCCCATGCGCGGTACACCAGCGCCTCGACGCCGCCGGCCGTCGGCTGATAGGGCGGCAACGTGTTGTGCTCCGTCACCGGGGGCACGCCGAGTACGCCGAGCATGATCACCGTCTTGCCGAGATCATCGACGAGGTACTTGAGGAAGTCCTTGTATCGTGATGTGGGGTGGAGCACGTCGCCGCCCGCGGGACCGCAATCGGTGTAGAGGCCGGTGGCGTCGGGACCACTGCAGGTCACGCCGGCGTTCCAGCAAATCGCTGAGCTCGCGGACTTGGCATCGGTTCCGGGATCGACCTCCCAGTATTCGCTATTGG
>CADEGN010000479.1 GCA_902826865.1 uncultured Myxococcales bacterium | reverse complement strand
CGGAGGCGCTCAGCTCGGCCACGTCACGCTCATCGCCCCACCCAAGTAGCCGCGCTGCGATGACAAGGCCGACCCCGCTTACCCACCAAGCGATTGACATCACGCGAAACGCCCACGACAGGGGCACGCGATGTTCGGCCATGGCCGATCATGCCTCAGCACGCCGGCCGCTGCTACGCTCACGACGTGATCGAGCGCGTCGTATTGATCAAACTCATCGCCGACCACGCGGACGATGCCACCAGGGCGGTCGTGGCCCAGGTCACGCGCGAGACGCTTCCAGCCGCCGCGGGCGTGCGCGCGCTGCGTGTGGCCACCTGCGCCGACGAGCGCACGCGTCGTGAATGGGACATTTGCATCGAAGTCGTGCTCGACGACCTCGACGCCGTGGAGCGCTATCGCACCGATGCGGTGCATCGCAAGTACGCCGACGTCTTTCTGGCACCGCTCACGGCTAGAATCTGCGTGTACAATTTTGAGCGCACCGATCTCGACTACAAGGGCGACGCAGCGGAGACCTGTGCGTGATCACAGGACTTCGCGCCCCAGGCCTAACGAGAGGCCTGCCGGGAACCCCGGGGCACACGGTGGTAGCGCCGGTGGCATTCGGGTAGGTTGGCGAAGTGACCTCCCGGATGGCTTGTACCGCAGCGCTCCTCTTCTCGGTGGCGTGTGCGCCCTCGAAGAGCCCTCACGTCGATGCCTCGTCGACGATCACCATCGGCGAAGAGACAACCACGGGCGGCGGCGCGACCACGACCGACACTGGGAATCTGCCGAGCACCAGCTCGAGCACAGGTGACGTCACGTCGCTCGACGGCACCACCGAAGATGCAAAGTTCGATCTGAACCCGTTTCCGGACGTCACAGCCAAGGAGTGCCTGATGTGCGGTCTGACGATCGCATCGATGCAATCCGGTGTGTTCTCTGTCGAGGGCAAGAACGTGTTCGCCACGGCTACGCTCATGGATCAGGTCGTGTATGCGCTCGGAACGCACGGTGCCGGGCGCTTCATCGCGACCGCAGACAGTGCATTGCCCTTCAACGAGGTCAGCGATTGCCCGTTGGTCGACTGGCTGGGCGGTGGTGTGGCCGAGCCGAAGCTGTTTTGGTTCGGCTGGAGCGCAATCGATGGTCCCGCTGCTTGGACGTACCCCGGTGACTCTGCCGGCGTGCATTTGCCCGATCAGTACGTTGGGAACCCTGGCCTGCTCGCCGCCGACTATGACATCGTGATGTACCTCGAGGCCTCCGGTCAGTTTGACGATGGTGACCAACCGAGTGATGCGGAGATGCAGACGCTCGTGGACTATGTGAACCTGCACGGCGGCGGCCTCTACATCAGCTCTGAGTTCGCGGAGCCGAGTGGTTTCGCGTATCTGACCCCAGTTGATCTCGCGAGCATTAACCGCGCGCTCGTGCCGCTCGGGCTAACTGCGCTTCAGGTCAGCCTCGAATGGGGCAACGTCGATGGCAACATCGACTTCCAGTGTTTCCCGCCGCCGGCGGGTTGACGCGACAACGCGGAGGTCACCCCGGGCAGCCGTCCTCGGCGTCGAGCGGGCAAGGATCGCACGCATCTCCGTTCCCGTCGCGGTCGTAGTCGCCCTGAAACGCCTCGAACGCGCGGATCGGATCGAACACGTCCGGGCACAAATCGTCGCCGTCCGCGACACCGTCACCATCCTTGTCGTTGGCACCGACGCCGGCATACTCACCCGGCCGATACGGCCGGCAACTCGGCTCGTCGTCGGGGTCGCCGCAGAAGAACAGCGGGTAGTGGGCTTCAATCGCTTCGCGGATCTCCGCCAGCGTCACGCCTCCGCCCACGTCGCGCGTGACGCAGGCCCGCTTCGCGACACCGCACACGTCGATCGACTCACACTCGTCACCGCTGACGGCGGTGACGATCGCATCGTCGCCGTACAATGGTTCGCCGGCCCGCAAGACCAGCAGCACGTCGGCCACGCCGGCCTCAATCACGGCGCGGTAATCGCTGCCGTCGGCGCGGCCCGCAAACACTGCAACGTCGCCGATGTGTCCGACGACCAGTGCGCCGAGGCTGTCTGAGGTTCCGGTCGCCCGCGCGGCGTTCGCAGTGGCCATCCGCCACAGGGCGCGGTCGTCGAAATACCCACCAAGATGTTCGCGGTTGAAATAGTCGGCGCACCCGAGCTCGCGCAGCATGTTCATCGATCCCGACGCGATCCAGTCGGTCCCAAGCGCGATCGGGACACCGACTGCGTCGATCGCCGTGACGGGCGCCGTGTTCCCATAAAGCACGATATTCGAGCGCGGTGACCAGACGAGCATTGCTTGGTCACGCTGCATCTCAGCGTAGTCCTCGGGCCCGAGCGCGATGCCGTGGATGAGGGCTGTCTGCGGACCGATGAGGTCGTTTGGTCCGCGCGAACTCGTGCAGGTGAACTCGTTGGCCGCCGCGGCGTTGATCCCCTCGGCGACATGCGGCAGATACGCGCGGTTAGCGATGCTCGCTGCCGTCGTGGGCATCCCGCCGTAGTCGCAGCCTTCGTCTAGCTGGAGACCATCGACGTCATCGAGGGGGAAGGTGTCGGAGTCCGCATATCCGCCGGGCAATCCTTCGAGCGTGTTGGCTCCGTCGAGGTTGCGCAACAGGCCTGTCTCGCCCCCAGCACTCGCGGCCGAGGTTGCTCCCGCCATCACAAATCGCAGCTCGGCCCCCAGCACCTCGGCTCTGCTGGCCCCACCATCAACCTCGAGGGCGTCGTGCCCGTTGTCGCCCTTTCGCCAGTCATGGCGGTGCGCGTAGCGATCGACACCGTCGCCGATGGGAGCGTTGTTGGCGAAGGTGATGTGGTCGTGGGGATTGATCAGCCCCGGCGAGATCACTGCGTCGCCGCAGTCGAGTTCCGTGGCTCCCGCAATGCCATCGGCGTCGCTGCAGTCACATGCCACGCACGAGATCTTCCCATCGCTGCGGATCGCGATTTCACCCCGATGCAGCACATCTGCATCGCCGAGAACCGTGCCGCGCAACCGCAGACCGCTCGAGCCCGGTGCGATGACCGAACAACCGGCGGTTGTCGGAGGGGGCGGCGCCTCGCTGCATTCAATCGCGTCACTACTCCCACCGCCGCTTTCGCTCCCCGAACTCTCGGTCGTGGCACCCGTGTCGTCGGCGGGTGAGCGACAGGCCAGCGCCATCAGCGACAAGGCCGCGACGGCAAGGGCCTTGAGAGTTGGCGGGCCGAACATCGGGGGCCACCTTAGCAGCGGGTGGTGGAGCCTCACAACGCGCGAGCACAACGCTCTGCCGCGTATGGGTTGCGGCCCGGTCCGCGGGCGGCCCGGCGCGCTGCTCTTGGCGTCGTCGGCGGGTCGATCTCAGTTTTCTCGCACGGAGCGCTCATCCGCGGCGGCGGCGACGCGCGAACGGTAGCGCAGCGAGCCACCATGCGTGCGACGAGGAGCTAGCACGGCAGCCGCAGCCGCCCGCACCGTCGTCGTTTAGGCCGCCGTCCTCCGTGGCGCTGTCGTTCCCGCTGCTCTGGGATCCCGCGCCAGTCAGCGTGGTGTCGGCGGCTTCGCTCCCCCCCGCGGACGCCGACGCGGACGCTCCCGTTGCTCCGCTGACACCTGTGCCGCCTCCGCCCGTGGTGCCGTCTCCGCCGGTGCCGTCGTCACTACCACCAGGGCCGGCCTCTGTGCGCACCAGCACGAACGCGCCGAACTCCGCAGACGTATGCACCCACGGCGTCGCCGGGGTACCGACCACGGCCGAAACGGCATCT
>CADEGN010000478.1 GCA_902826865.1 uncultured Myxococcales bacterium | reverse complement strand
GCCACGATGAACACGCGGATGTCCTTGCCCTTGGTACCGTGGCGTTCGACCGCTTTAACCGTCTTCGAGATGAAGATACCCCAGGTGGTGGGGCAGGGGCCGCCGAGGCGATCGCAGCGTCGAGGTCAGCGCGGGCGAAAAACTGGCGCTCGCGGCGAGCGGACGCGCGCTTGCGGTCGAAGGCGTGGTGTCGATCTCGGCGAGCGATGCGGTGGCTGCATCCCGTCGCGATCGCAGTGGCCCTCCGGTTAATCGGGGCGCGCCGCCATCGGCAAAGCGGGCGCGCGGGGCGCGGCGTTTCACCACGCGGAGGACCGAAGGTCATTGGTGGGCCGTGCGCTGCGGCGGTCCCAATACCCGTGGTGATCGATCGCTTGTCGCGTTCGTCTCCTCGAGGGTCCGCCGCACGAGGTCTCCATCATGACAAAAGCGCGCCACATCGTTTGCAGGCTTTGTCCTGTCCTCCTCCGCGCCATGACACGCTTCGTTGCCTTCGCTTGCTCCGCTGTCGCCGGGGGCTGCTTTAACCCTTCCGCTATCGAATTGACCGGCCGCGACGGGACGACCGACGGCGATCCGTCGCTGAGCGGCGGTACGCTGTCCGCGTCGAGCACGATAAGCCCGACCGGTCCCACCGACTCGTTCTCGACCACCAACCCGACGCAGACCAGTACGACGGAAACCGATCCCTTCGACTCGACGACGGGCGATCCGAATGGGAACACCGAGACCGACTGCCCCGTCGGCACGCAGGGATGCCCGTGCGACAACGACGCGTGTGACGACACCCTGGCCTGCGTGGAGATGGTCTGCGAGGACCTCGGCGCGCTGTTCCCCCTCGCACCCGGAGCTGGCGACGCGTTCGGATGGCAGAACATCCAGACGGCGTTCGAGTATGAGAGCGGAGACCCTTGCACAGGACGCGTTACGCTCGCGATGGGGGACCAGGCTGCTTGCTACGTCAGTAGCGACGAGGAGCTCAAGTGCGCAGGCCGAGTGTTCACGACCACGTGGGGCCCGACATTCGTCGGCACCGGCCAGTTCAACACAGAACAGGTCCTGATCCGATCCACGTTCAACTCCGAGACGGGGAACGGGATCTGTGCCCTCGGCGCTGGGCGCGTGCGCTGCTTCGGCGCGAACAACGGCTTGGGCGTCTACGGCAACGGCTCGACGTCCGACGTCGACACCTGGTCCGACTGGGGCGCCTTCGACGACGTCGTGCGCATCGGAACCGGAACCTGGGATCAGCTCTGCGGCCTCGATGGCGCGGGTGCCGTCCACTGCAGCGGCTACAACTACGGCGCCTTCCCGGTGGAAGTGGCCTCGAGCGGTGCCACGAGCTTCTGGGTCGATACGTTCGGCAACCATAACGTCGACGACGCGCAAGTGTTTCGGCCCGCTCAAGGCCGTACGGAGTGCCAGATCCGGTCGTCGGGTTTCGTTTCCTGCGCCGGTGCGAACTATGGTCCGTCGGGGCAGGTCGTCGACGGCGGAAACGTCGGCTGGCCCGGTTCGGGCGGCGTCGCGGTCTGCTGGCTCACGGCCGACAAAGGAGTGCAGTGTTCGGGAGCGGGCCAGCTCACGTACTTCGAACCCGGCCGCGTCCTCGCATTCGCCCATCACTACTACACGGACTCGCTTTGCGCAGCTTACGACGATGGCTCGCTGTGGTGCATCGGCAGCAACAATCAGGGCAAGCTCGGCACGGGCGATCTCGCGGACGTGGCCGTGGAGACCGAGGTCGCCTCAGCGGGGAGCGTCAGAATCGACTGCCAGCTGTGAGATGAAGGCGTGCGTGGCGGTCGTCTGGTCCCATTGGCATTCTGCCGCTTCTCGGTGAACGTGGTGAAGTCGTTCGAACCGCGCAGCGATACGCCGACTGCCAGCACCGCGAGGTCTTCTTGCGGCCAACCCGGCGGTTCGACCAACGGGATGTGCAATGTCGCCGTCAGCCTTGCGCGGGCGGTTCGACCGGGACGCACCCGGCGCACCGCTTGCCGCCCAACGAAGAGGCGTTCCCCGCCGATGCAACGATTCGTTGGACAGCCGCGGCCGCGCTCGCCAGGCGACGCCAGCGCGCTCGACGACGCCGCGGGCGCACTCGGACCGGCATGGTCATTGGTCACGCGAGCTCGCTTCCCCTTCGAGCCGCTCGAGCAGAGTCCGGTCGATCTCGAGGCGATCCTCGAAGGACAGGCCCTCGGCGAGCTGTGCCTCCGCCTCGGTCAGCGAGCGATCCGGATCGTCGCTATCGTAGAACGCGGTCATCTCGACGAACCAGTCGCGGCGGTGAATGCTCGCACAACTGAAGGCCGTCGCCGCGCTGTCCCACGGAAAGGTGTTCACCTGCGAGGCGAAGCCTCGTCAGGTGCACCAGCGGGTTGGGCAGCAGATCACGCTGCCTGCGGCACTACTTGAATCCTCGCTTTTGCCAATACCCTGGGCGTCGCTTCTGATGCGCGATGGCAAAGACGCGAACCCACTTCTCGGACGCCGCGTAAAAGATGGCGTAGGGGAAGCGAGAGAGCACCAAGCGTCTCATCCCGGTCGAACGGCGGACGAACCGCCAAGTGGTTGGGGCGGCAAGAATCACCGCGAACGCGCGACCGACTTCCTCAACGAGTTCCTCGCCGAGTCCCTCTCGCTCGCGTTCATACCAGGCGGCGGCCGCGTCCAGCTCGGCGCCGGCGTCGACGTGCACCTGCAGCTTCACGGTCGTGTCGCGGCGAGGCGCTCGAGGATGCGGGCACGGACCTCTTCCCACGGCTCGAACGACGCAGGATCATCGCCGGCTTCGCGTTGCCGGCGCTCGGCCTCATCCAGCCAGGCCTCGTCTACTCCGTCCTCTGGCGCCCCATCGAGGCTGGCGATCAGCTCCAGAGCGACGCCAGCGCGTTCGCCGGCGGGCAGCTGGAGGCCGAGGTTGAGGACGTTCTTGGCGGACGACATGCCGATGAGAGTAGCGCAATGGGTACCGCCCGGGGGAGGGGGCGCCCTCTGCGGTCTGGCATGAACAAGCAGCCGCTCCGCGCGCCGAGGCCGCGCGCGGGGCTGTGGTGAGGCTGTGCAACGACCTCGAACGCAAGTTCACATCGTATGGCCGGCGCGCAGCACAGTCGACGAGATCCTGCTGCGCAACGGGCTCGTGCAGCCGCGTCGTCGTCGCACGCGGTGGGACCACCCCGGCAGCGGCCCGGCGCGCGCGAGCGAGCCCAACGAAGTGTGGACGACGGACTTCAAGGGCCAGTTCCGCACGTGCGACGGCGTCTACTGCTACCCGCTCACGATCGTCGACCTGCATAGCCGCTACCTGCTGCGGGTGACCGCTTTGCCGAACGCCCGCACAGAGGGCGCCAAGCCGGTTCGAGCGGCTTTTTCGAGATGTCGGTCTGCCGTCGGCGATTCGCTCGGACAACGGAGCGCCCTTCGCCTCGACCGCATCCACGGCTTGTGCGAGCTCAACACGGGTGGATGAGGCTGGGCATCTCGCATCAGCGCATCCTGCCCGGCAGCCCGCAGCAGAACGGGGCGCACGAGCGCATGCATCGCACGCTGAAGCGAGACACCGCTCGGCCACCCGCGTCGAACCACGCCGCGCAGCAGCGACGCTTCGACGCGTTCCGCCGTCGGTTCAACCATGAGCGCCCCCACGAAGCGCTGGGCGATGCCACGCCGAGCTCGATCTGGGTGCCATCGCCGCGCTCCTTTCCGAAGCGCATCGCGCCGCCTGACTACCCCGGACACTGCGAGGTGCGACGCGTCTCGAACGCCGGATGTTTTCGCCTGGCGTCCGGACAGGTC
>CADEGN010000477.1 GCA_902826865.1 uncultured Myxococcales bacterium | reverse complement strand
CGACCTCGACGGCGATCCGGGGTTACCGAGCAACTATCGCCAGCCGTGGGCCGATAACCCGACCAGTTTTGCCGATAAGTTCGCGGAGATCCGCCGACGAGATCGCGATCCACACGACATCGAACGCGAGCTCGCCACGCGCCGGGCCGAACTCGTGCAACGCCTCAAGCGAGAGATCGCCCCCGCGACTACCGATGGCGATTGAACGAAGGCGGCCGGGCGAACCACGCCAGGTAATCCGCGGCGACGCGAGAGCGCCTGGCCGACGCCGTTGGCCGCGATCTCACTCGCTGCGCTCCGCCGCGAACCGCAGACCCTCCACCGGCCTACGACCAGAGAAGCCCGCCTCGGTGTCGTGATACCAGTCGATCTTGGTCTCGCCGATCCGCCAGCAAAGCAGGACCTCGCGCCGGCCATCGAGCCACGATGGGAAGTCGACGAGTCCCGATTCGACATCCTTGACGATCGCCCCCATCCGCTCGATGACACCCATGGTCTCGCGCACAGCCTCAAACATCCCACGCGCGAGATTGATGCGCTGCAGCGCGCCGGCGTCGGCCTGGATCTCGCGGCCGCGCGCAAACGTCTCCGGGGAGACGTTGATGCCATCACGCGTGAGGTCCCGGCACATGGTCCGCAGGTGACCGTGCAGCTGCAGCAGCTGGCGCATCACCTCGTTCAGTCGCGCGATGCAGCCGTTCGCCTCCTCGAGGGTGAAGTAGCGCTCGCTCACAGCCCGATTGGCTAGCCGAGCAAGCCGCGGGCTGTCAAACCCCCTCCGAGATCGGCGCATCCTGCCCGGCTTTCCGCGTCTCGGCAGTCTCTCGGCCGATGGCGGCGCGCGACTCGGGTGGCAGGTGCGGGAGCCCGCCGCGCCGCGAGCCCAGATCCCCGCCGCTCCACGGATGGATCAAGCGATCGTGGCCACGTCGACGAGTTGGGGCTTCAGCACGCGCACGAGGTCGGCAGGATCCAACTCGACGAGCATTCCGCGACGTCCGCCATTGATGTAGATCCGTGGCAAGTCGGCGATGCTGCGCTGCATGTACACCGGCATGCTGCGACGCGTCCCGAACGGCGACGTCCCGCCCACCTGGTAGCCACTATGCCGATCCGCCTCGGCCGGCTGGCATGGTTGGATCGAGCGGAGGCCGATCGCCCGCGCGAGGTTTCGTGTGGAGACCTCCCGGTCTCCATGCATCAAGACGACCAGCGGGCGTTTCTGATCGTCTTCCATGATGAGGGTCTTGATCACCGCGTGCTCGTCGACTCCGAGGCTCGCGGCGCTGTGAGCGGTGCCTCCGCGGGGTTCGTAGTCGTACACGTGTGGGACGAACGGGATGCCCGCCGCGCGCAGCACCCGGATCGCCGCGGTGACGGGGAGATTGTCACGGGCCACGGCCGAGCTTCGCACGAGCGCCGGTTTCTTGGGTGCGCTGGCCAGTGTGTGCTAGTGGCGAGAGGTCGACCATGGAACTGCTCATCTACGTGCACAATCACGGTCCAAACGAAGGCGGGCGTAGCTGCGGAATTGCCGTAGGCAACTCGCCGGAAGTCCAGCGCATCATCGAGAGATCGCTCTCGTCGTCCGCGGAGTTTCGGACCGACGCGGATGCAGATCCTGTGACCGAGCTCCAGATCGCGGTCGCCAAGGCGTTTGCGCAAACCGGCGCGACCGCAGCCGGTAAGCTCGTGACCTATCGCGGTGCCCGCTCGCGGCTTGAGCTCCGTCTCGAGCCCGGGTTCGACGACGCTCACAGTGTGCTCGAGCCCCTCCTCCAGGTCGCGCGTAATTTCCGCGTCCGCGATGGCGTGGTCGTCAACGCCGATGCCACGGCGGCCAGTTTTCCGGACTCGCGAGTCGTGCCAATCTCGCCGCCCTGACCCGCTGGATCTTCATCCGCCACGGCGAGAGCCGAGCCAACGCCGAGGGGTGGCTCGCCGGTCACCTCGATGTCGAGCTCACCGCGCGCGGCCGCGCACAGGCCGAGCGGCTCCAGATCTCGCTCCAGGCCCACCAGCTCGAGCGTGTGCTCAGCTCGGACCTCGTTCGCGCGACCGAGACCGCGCGCATCGCCCTTGGCGATGCCCTGGCCGCACGCATGCACGTCGACCCTCGTTTGCGCGAGCGCAGCTGCGGCGCGTGGGAACGGCGGGAGATCGGAGAACTCGAGCGGTCCGGAGACATGATGCGGCTGCGCGAGTTCGATGGCCGACCACCCGGCGGTGAGAGCCTGCGCGACGTCGCTCTGCGCGCTCTGGCGGCGCTGAGCCCGTTCGACGACGGCACCCACACGGCCGTCGTCTGTCACGGAGCGCTGATGCGCGCGGTGATCGGCGCGATCGATGGCGTAGCGATCACCGAGATCGGCCTGTGGAAACCGGACAACTGCGAGGTCGTCATCCGCAGCCTCCCGATCGGTCGCCCCGCGGCGATCGCATCATCCCTGGAGTAACGTCGGGAACGGTGTCCTCGGCCGCGTTTCAACCTGTTCGGTGCTCTAGCGCTTTTGCTTGGCTGGAAAGAGGTCCTCGAGCTCGAGGCTATCGAGGCCATCCCACTCGCTCGGCGTTCCGGGCGGCGCGAGCTCGGACGTCAAAGCCTCGAGTTCGGCGTCGTCGGCGAGCATGCGTGACAACGCCGAATCGAGCGCCGCCCCATCGGCAGCCGCGGGCGCCGGCGGGGCGACGGGCGATTTTTCTGGGATGTCGTGCCACTGCGTACCGGCCGAGCCGCGCTGCGACGGCGCGGCCGCCTGGGGCGGGTCCGCGGCCATCCGCGGCCGCTGAAGCTCGGCCTGCTCGGGTCCGGTTGGCCAGCGCCGCGCATCCTCGTCGAACAACTCCTCCATGAACGCTGCGAGACGTGCCGACGAGATCGGCAGCTTGTGCTCCCGGCCGAACTCTTCGAGATCGACTTGCATCGCGCGCGCGGTCGGATAGCGGCGATCCGGATCGAGCTGCAGCGCGCGAAACACGATGCGCTCGAGGTCCTCGGGATAGCCGCGCAGCAGCTGGGACGGCGGCGCAATCGCGCCGCTCACCACCTTGTGAATGATGGCGATCTCCGTGTCGGCCTGGAACAGTCGCCGACCCACTGTGAGCTCGTACAGAAGAATGCCGATCGAGAAGATGTCGCTGCGGCGATCGATCGGCGCGCTGCGGCACTGCTCGGGCGACATATACGGGACCTTGCCCTTGAGCGTGCCCACTCCGGTGGCTGCACTGGCGACCGCCGCCTTGGCGACACCGAAGTCGGCGACTTTGATCGCGCCGTCGTAGCTGATCAATATGTTCGGGGGCGACACGTCGCGATGGACAATGCCGAGCGGCCGGCCATCGAGGCCGTGGCGCTCGTGGGCGTAGTGCAGGCCCGCACACGTCCCGATGACGATCGCCAGCGCGTGCTCAAGGGGCAGCCACCGCCTGAGCTGGGTGATCTGTCGCATGATCTTGAGCAGGCTTTGGCCGTGCACGTACTCCATCGCGAAAAAGCAGCCGCCCTCGGACTGCCCGATGTCGTAGACGTGCACGATGTTGGGATGATCGAGCGTCGCGGCCAGCCGCGCCTCGTCGAGAAACATCGCCACGAACTCGGCGCTCTCGGCGTACTGCGGGAGGACGCGTTTGAGCACCACCAGCTTCTCGAAACCGTGGAGCGAACGCGCGTACGCGAGGAAGATCTCGGCCATCCCGCCGACGGCCAGCCGACGGAAGGGGCGATAGCGGCCGAGCCCGACGTCGCCTCCGGGATCGGGACGATCCCCGCCGAACGCGTCGAATCCAGCGCCGCCCATTGGTAGACCCTACCTTCCTTCTTCCTGGTTGAGAATTCCGGTAGGGCC
>CADEGN010000476.1 GCA_902826865.1 uncultured Myxococcales bacterium | reverse complement strand
GCCCGCGCTCGTCTCGCCCGCGCTCGTCTCGCCCGCGCTCGTCTCGCCCGCGCTCGTCTCGCCCGCGCTCTCGGTCGCGGCCGAACCGCCCGCCTTCGCGGCGACCGAACCGCCGGCCATCGCCGGGTCGTTCGTTCATCACGCCGTCTTCACCGAACTCGCGCTCGAGCGCGCTGGTCGGGCGAGGCAGCTGCGACATCGCGGTGTGGAGCAAGTATGCGATCACCCGTTCGCCGCGCGGGTCCTTCATGAGGTTGCGCGCGAGGAGTGTCCACTCGGGGGAGACCAGCTCCGGGAACGCACGGCTCACCTGATCGAGCTTCAGCTCGGTGCGCTGCGCCTGCAATTCGTCGCCGGGTGGCAACTGGCGCTCGCTAAACGAGATGGATGGGTACTGCAGCTTGAGATAGTAGAAGTTGCCGAGCTCCTGTGGGGCGATCAGGCTGACCGCCTGTCCAGGACGGCCCGCTCGCCCGGTGCGTCCCGTGCGGTGAACGTAGCTCTCGGCGTTCTCGGGGAACGAGTAGTTGATGACGTGACTGATGTGCGAGATGTCGATCCCTCGGCTGGCCACGTCGGTGGCGACGAGAAAGCGCAAGCGGCCTTCTCGCATCCACCCCAGTACGCGTTCGCGCGCTGCCTGGGTGAGATCCGAGGACAAGGGCTCCGCGGCGAACCCCTCGCGTTGCAGCACCGAGGCAACGACGTTGACCTCTTCGCGCGTGTTGCAAAAGACCAGCGCCGTCGTCGGCTCTTCGACGGCGATCACATCGAGCAAGTCGCGAGTTTTGACCGCAGAGTTGCACGAGTAGTACGTATGGGTGATCTCCGCTGCCGCGATGTCGTCGCCCGACAAGCGCAAGGGCACCGGGTCGTGCATGTAGCGACGGGCGATTCGCTCGATCTCTGGCGGCACCGTGGCCGAAAACAGGGTTGTCTGGCGGGTGTTCGGGCAAGCGTCGAGGATGGTGTGGATGTCCTCGAGGAACCCCATCGAGAGCATCTCGTCCGCCTCATCGAGCACGACCATTCGGACCTTGGACAGATCGAGCGAACGGCGTCGAATGTGATCGAGCACGCGACCTGGCGTGCCCACCACTGCATGCACGCCGGTGCGTAGCGCGTTGAGCTGCGGCTGCATCGCGGTACCGCCGTAGACCGGCAACGGCACGACCTCGGTGTGCCGCGCGAGGCGAACGAGCTCGTCGCAGACCTGCTTGGCGAGCTCGCGGGTTGGCACGAGGCAGATGAGCTGCACGCCGGTTTCGGCGGCATCGCCGGCCACGAAACGATGGGCAAGCCACGGCAAGCAAAACGCCCCGGTCTTGCCGGTGCCTGTTTGCGACTGCACGAGGACGTCGAGACCGTCGCGAATCGGCCGGAAGGCCGCCGCTTGGACCTTCGTAGGGCGGTCCCAGCCGTTGTCGCGGATCGCCTGACGCAAGGCGTCCGGCATCTCGAGCTCGTCGAAACTCGCTTCGGGAGTGGGGCCGTCGTCGGCGAGGATGGAAGAAACGCGCGGCTCAGCGCCGGCGAGGTGGTCGGACGACGCTTGGTCGCCGTGCGTCGGCGCCTCGGCGCCGACGTCTTTGGGATCGGACATGTTGGGGAGTCCTAGAGGGCGAGCAGATCGCGGCGCGCCTGGTCCTCGCGGGAGCGCAGCTCGAGGTGGTCACGCAACCGTCCCGCGATCTCATCGAGTCGCAGGGCGTTCGCAACATCTCCTCGGCTGGCACAGGCGGCACGGGTCTCGCGAATGAGGTTGGAAACGATTTCGTCCTGGGGGTCATCCGCACTCTGGTGCGGGGACCGCTCGGTCATCGCGACCACCCGGTCGCGCAAAAGGTTGACGCGATACCCACAGTCGATCTCGCCGGGCGGCAGCGCTTGGCTCTGCTGGGCGAGGCCTTCGGCAACGCCGACGATCCCGTATAAGATCGCGCCGGCTGTTCCCACAATGCGTATCCACGTCGAGATCGTTCGCTCTCGGGGTGGTGCAGGACCTTGGTTCAGTGCGGTGTCTAGTCTGGGGCCGGGTGGTGGTGTCGGTCAAGTCGCCCGCGCGCCAAGATTATGCGTGCGGCAACGCACGAATTATCACCGAGCCTAGCCGCAGGATGCGCCGGTGCTGCTGCGCCGGGCCGTGAAACGGAGTTTGCCGACCTGGCCCGCAGACAGGCTCGTACCCGGGATGAGACGCCGAATCTTGCAGGCCTGCTCGCCCTCGGGGACGGGAGTGAGGCATTCGCCGATGGCGTTGAGGTCGATCTTCCGGCCAGGGTCCCCCGGGTGCTCGAGTTCACCCCACGTCCCGCGATCGAGGGGGATCACTTGGGTGCGGCGATCAAAGCACGTCGATGGGTTGTCGCCCGAGCACAGGTTGAGCGTGACCAGGATTCCTTGGCGTAGCACGAGGTCGAGGTCGGTGTCCTGGCCGTCGCGAATGTCGATCGCGACCACGTCGGCGGGACCTCCCTCGGCGCCCGAAGCCGGCAGCGCGGTGACGACGTAGACACCAGGGTCGAGCGGCAGCACGTAGCGACCGCGTTCCTGCGTGACGGGATCGAAGAACGCGTCCACCTCGTGAAAGTACGGCCCTGGCACGGTCTGCACCGATTCTCCTGGCATCCGCAATCGCTCGGCGAGCACGACCGCGGCTTCAGCCCGACAACCCGTGGCTTGGGCGCCGATTTGCTCGCACGTGGCTTCGTCAAGGCGGATGCGCCCCGAGACGAGCACGCGCTGCGGTAGATCGATGATGGCGACGAAGGGAGCCGACCCGCTCTGGACGGTGATCTCCTCGCGCACCGATCCGACAAGAGAGCCCGGGGGCGTCTCGACGCGCAGGGCGTAGTCACGCGGTCCGCCATCGTCGGCCAGCGCTACACCGGTCGCGGTGCACGTGGCTGCAGGATCGTCGCTGCATTGGACCGCGGGCCGCAGCGTGCCGATCTTTCCGTCGTCGTCGAGCTCGGGCAGGGCGCACCCGGTCGCTGTCCATCGCTGGGCGTCCTCCAACGATAGCTCGATGCCCGCGGTGAGCACGGACCAGTCGGTGAAGAAGACGGGCGCCAAGTAAGCGTCTGCCTTCAGCCTCCCTTAAGTATTCGCAATCCAGAATCAGGCTTTACGAGGAGTAAGCACCATGCAAGCAAAGACAATCGGTACCGTGGTCGCCACCGCCCTGCTGGCGGCCGTGGCCACCCAGGCGGTGGCCCATCATTCGGGCGCCATGTTCGACGACAAGAAGGAAGTCACCGTGACCGGCACGGTCAAGGAGTTCCAGTACACGAACCCGCATTCGTGGCTGCTCGTTGACGTGAAGGGCAAGGACGGCAAGGTGACGACCTGGGGCTTCGAAGCGGAAGGCCCGAGCTCGCTGACGCGCGCCGGCATCCGCAAGAGCGACTTCGCCCCCGGCACGCCGATCACCATCACGGGCCATCCGATGCGCGACGGCCGTCCGGCCGGCGCCTGGATGAAGGCAACCCGCACGACCGACAACAAGGAGTTCAATCCTCTCGCCGGTTTCGCGGTCAAGAAGGCTGCCGAGTAAGACTACCGGCACAAGGTCGGCTGCATGCGACGGGGGATCGGGAAACCGGTCCCCCGTTTTTGTTTCCGGCTTCCGCCCTTCGCCGCGCCGCATGCGCCCGGCAGGGCCTGACCCCATTGGCTGCCTCGATGGGCTACCATCGGTGCCCACAGCGGTCCTGAAGGTTCCCTACCACGATGAGCAGCCGGATCTCGCCTTCGCAGGTCACTGCCCTCGTCCTGCTCGCCTTGGCTGGCTGCACGGCCGCCCAGCTGCCGACCGCCTCCACCCCATCGTCCCGTGCGCCCGTCATCGA
>CADEGN010000475.1 GCA_902826865.1 uncultured Myxococcales bacterium | reverse complement strand
CGGAATCGCCCCGCAGTTGACCGGGACGAAGGGCTTCTTGGCTCGGTTCGAGGCATCGTGAATCGCCCGCGCGATCAGCTCTTTGCCCGTTCCGCTCTCACCGAGGATCAGGACGGTGCAGTCCGTGTGGGAGATGCGCTCGAGCACGAGGAATACCTCGCGCAGGCTGGCGGCTTCACCGATGAGATCCGGCGCGTGGCGGTCACGCCAAAGCAGCCGGGGGTCGCGTTCGTCGATGCCGCCACCGCGACCGCGTGCGGACAGTACCCGTCGCACCAGGTCGTGGAGCTCCGTCAGCTCAAACGGCTTGACGAGGAAGTCGCTCGCACCCAGTCGGATCGCCTCGACGGCGTGGGAGATCGTGCCCTCGGCCGACATCATGAGACAGTCGAGTGAGAGCCCGCGTTCTCGCGCTCGCTTGAGCACCTCCATCCCGTCGAGATCGTCCATCCGGAGGTCGAGCAACACGAGGTCGAACGCGGTCTCGCTCATCCGCGCGAGCGCTTCGTTACCGCCGCTCGCCGCTGTGCAGGCGCAGCCAAGCGCGCCGAGGTAGTTGGCCAAGAGGGTTCGGTGGGCGTCGTGGTCGTCGACGATGAGCACTTGCGCACCCCGCAAGACCTGGTCGGCGACGAGTCCCATCGAGAGGCTACTATTCGATGCTCGCGGTTGGGGGTCAATGGTCTGACACCGCGAAAGCAGATGGTCGTGGGGTCCAAGGAGGGCCCAACGGGTGCGATGAGTAGTTGATCAGTGCTACCCCTGCGACGTGCGGGTCATGGCGTGGACCCCGAGGTTGACACCGTGAGATCGAGCGCCGTGGTGGCGCCCCCGGTGCTCGTGCCACTGCTGGAGTCGGTGGAGTCGGTGGAGTCGCCGCCGGTGGAGTCGCCGCTGGTGGAGTCGCCGCTGGTGACGTCGCCGGTGGTCGAGTCGCCGGCCGACGACGCACCCGTTGTGAAGTCGCCCGTCGTGAGGCCGTCGGTGCTCGTATCTCCACCGCTGCCGGTGGAACTGGCGCCACCAGCGGTGCCCGTCGAGGTTGTCGCGTCCGAGTTGTCGGTGCTGGCATCCGCCGTTTGGGTGCCGGAGGCGTCGCCCGTGACCGAACCGTCCGAGCTGACACCGGCGGTTCCGGAGGTCGACGAAGCCGTGGTCGCAGCTGATTCCGCTTCGCCGAGGGTTGCGGCGCCGGTGGAGCCCGCGGTCCCGCTCGAATCTGTGGGAATCACCTGACAGGTGGTCGCCACGCACTGCTCAGCGGCCGAACAGTCGGAATTGCGGATGCACTGGGCGCCCCGGCAGGCCGGCAGGGCGGCGATCAGCGCGGCGATGAGAATAGGCGGACGCATTAGAAGTACACGCGGACTCCGAGTGATTCATCGATCTTGCCGAGGGCGGCGCTGTGGTCCGATCCATTCATGAGGTCGGTGCCCCACACGTAGGCGCCGGCCGTGAATTCGCCGAACAGTGCGACACGTTGGTGGAGCGAGAGCGAGACCCCGGCGCCGCCTTGGATGCCCACGAGGCTGTAGGGCGCCACGAAGATCGGAACGGCGGCGATGCCCCAGAAGCGCACGCGCTTGCCCCCTGGAATGTAGGCGCGGACCTTGGGCACCAACGCGACGCCCACGCGTCCCTCGAGCTCGAGCATCACGGACGGCACGAATTCCAGCCACGGGATGCTTGGGTGGATGATTCCAACCTCGCCGATCAAGAACGCCGGACTGCGTTTGGTGTAGGTTTTCCCGCCCGAACCGGTGAGGCTGAGGCCGGTACCCGCCGAAGCACCTGCGCCGATGCTCAGCTTTTCTGCCTGACCGACTGTCCCGAACACAGCGCAAAAGAGCCCTGCCTGGAGCGCGGCCGCAATCACGCCGACCTCCGCAGGCTCCCTAGTCGACCGCTGCGTACTGCCCGAACGATCGCCACGTGGTGAAATCGCGCGCGTTCGTGCGGCATCGCTGACAGCTTCTCGAAGAACGCGTCGACGTACGGCGTGCGCCGTGTGAAGACGACGCTGCCATCACCGAGGAACACCTGCGTGCGGACCGCCCCCTGGGCGGTCCCGAGATCTTCGGTCTGGACATGCAAGCGCGCGCCGTCGTGAAGGATCTCTTCGTTGATCCCGGGGGTGGCGAGGCTTGCCTCGGGCGTCCAGAGACTGCGCGCGAGGGTGTCGATGTCGATCGCGGATCGGTTGGTAGGCTCGGCGACGCACAGCGGGCGTTGATTGCGAACGGATCGGGACATCCCGGCGTCGTCGTGGACGGTGCCGCACAGACGCACCTGAACGCCGAGGAATCGAACGGCGAGATCGTGCAGGAGGTTGGCAACGCGTCGCGCTTCCGCCGGCTGCGCGCGATTGACCACCAAGGAGGTTCCGCGTCCTATCGCTGCGCGCGCCTGCGGGCTTTCGGTGGAGATCCGCCGCAGAGCCGCGTCATCGAGGTCTCTCCGCTGCACTTTCGTGCGGAGCTCGACGTCGCGCAGGCAGGCGGCCTTGATGAAGGCGAAGCAGTTTTGCACGCTGGTCGGCTCGGGTGTGGTCACGCAGAGGCCGACATCGGCGGCGAGGAACATGTCGATCGTGTTGAAGCTGGTCCCGGCGCCGAGATCTAGGATCACGAGCTCCGATGTGAGCGCACGCAAGTGGCGGATGAGCTTCTGCTTCTGCGCGTGGGCGGGGTTGGCAGCGCCGAGCGCGTCGCCACCGGCCACGAGCGCCAGATTGACGACACCAGTCGTCACGGCGATGTCGGCGAGGGAGCTCGCGCGTCGCTCGAACAGGTCCGCAATGGTACGGGTGGGACGCGGGCAACCGAGCAGCGTATCGAGGTTCGCTCCGCCAAGATCACCGTCGATCAACGTAACGGAATGGCCAAGCTGGGCCATTCGCACCGCCAAGTTTGTGGCGACCAGGCTCTTGCCGACGCCGCCCTTGCCCCCGCCGACGGCCCAGATGCGCGGTTGGGCTTGCTGCGCGCCATTGGCCGCGACTTCACCGTCGTTGGCGGTGTGGACCGCGGGCGAAACTGTGCCGTTGGACGCCATGTTTGTCCAACCACTGAGCAAGTCCGGTGCCACGGTCGGCACCAAAGTGATGGTGGTGCAACACGGGACGCCTGGTGCGGCTCAACCGTGCCCAGGGCGTGGTCGATGCTGATCGCTGAGCGAGGACCTGCGCCAAATGATGCACCCCATGAAGATCCTGATCGTCGATGGTGACGGGGCCCACAACGGCAAGCTCCAGGGTGAGGCGACGTCCGCCGTCCAGCTGATCGCGGTGCGGGCCGAGCAAGTTGCCGAGGTTCTTGCGGGTTCGCCGATCGACGGTGTCGCGCTCGATCTCGACCTCGACGACGATACGCTCGCCGGGATCGTTGGCGAAGTCGAACGTCGCCACGCCGGCGTGCCGCTGGTGGCGCTCGCCGGCCGCGTTGACGACGCCAAGATCGAGAGCGCGTGTCACCTGGGGGCCGTCGCTGTGATGGCCCGACCATTTAGTCTATCCGCGCTGGTTCACGCGATGTCCACGCCCACCCAAGATGCGGGCTTCATCGGCTCTTGCGGCGGGATCCCGACCGCGCAGCTGCTGTCATTGCATCGAGCCGCCGGCAACGACGGTGTACTCCACCTACGCTGTGCCAAGACCGCGACCAGGCCAGAGAAACGTGGAAGCATCTTCCTCGAGGGCGGGCAGCCGGTCCATGCTACCGCCGGCGACCTCGTCGGGGCCGAGACAGTCCATGCGATGCTCTCGTGGTGTGACGCCGAAGCCTCTTGGCTTGGTGGCGCGACCCGCTGCGCACGGACGATCGTCGGCCGCTGGGAGGGGTTGTTGGCCGCCAGCGGCGGCGCGAAAGCT
>CADEGN010000474.1 GCA_902826865.1 uncultured Myxococcales bacterium | reverse complement strand
AGATACTGCAGCGTCTTGTGGCGGAACACCGGGCGCTGGGGGTCGGCGTGGAAGAAGTTCGCCGAGATCCCGATCCTGAGCCGGCGTGCCATCGTGCACCGCTGATTGTACGCGGGCGGGGTGGCCTTGGCCCAGAGCTCCCGATTTGGGGGCCGACGGAGCCTCCGGCACCGACGCGCGACGTGCGGCCTCAGCTCTTCTGGGCGTCGACGACGAACAGCGGGATCTCGATCTCCGCCGCCGACATCCCGCCGTGGGCCCCTGGCATGACAAAAGGGGCCAATCCGCGCGGCGTGTAGATCATCGACCAACCGTCCTTGGCGAGCAGCACCCGATCGCCAACCCTGCGGGCGAGCTCCGGGTGCGCCGCGCCCGGGCCAAACGCGCCCGCGGCGAGCAAATCGGCGCCATCGACGGCGATCGCGGCGTGGGCGAGGGAGGCGGCGAACACGTCGGCGAACCGGGCGAGCTTGCTCGGCCGGATGAACAACGACATCTGCCGCTGATCGCCCGCCGGCGCCGTCGCCAGGCAGTCGAGCAGCCCGGGCACGTCGGCGAGGTCGATGCAGCGTTCCCGCGGCGCATCGACGAGACCGTGATCGGCGAGCACCACGAGCGTCGTGTTCGTCGCCCGCGTTTGCTCGAGCAGCTGGGCAAGCGCGAGGTCGATGGCGTCGAAATGGGCATCGACTTCGGGCGCGTGGCAGCCGAGTTCGTGGCACAAGCCGTCATAGCGCGGCCAGTAGACGTAGGCGACCCGCCGCCCCGGCTCCAGGGAGAATCTGGCCGCCGTCGTGACCAGGCCGTCGAGGTCGAGATAGCTGCGGCGATCGTCCCACAGCGTGCCGACGCGTCCGAATGGGACGTTGGGGATCTCGCCCCAGGAGAGCAGCCCACGATGGTCGGTCACGCTCTGCACGTACGACGGCACGGCGTAGTAACTCCGCAGATCGAATCCCTCGGGAAATAGCGGCATCCCGGCCCGGGTGGTCGTGCGCAGCACGGTGGCGATCGACCCCTGATCCGGTAGGTGGAGATACCAGCTCAAGATGCCGTGCTCGGCCGGCGACGCCCCGGTATCGAAGGTCGTCACCGCCGCGGCGGTGGTTGCAGGAAAAACCGTAGTGATCGTTCGGTATGGATGGGCGGCGAAGAACCGCCGGCCTTGGCCCTGCTCGAGGTGACGGGCGAGCTGCGCGGCCCCGAGCCCGTCGATGACCAGATAGAGCACGGTGTTGGCGCTCGCGAGGGCGTTCGCAGGGAGCAGGGCAAGGTCTGCGTGCGGGGAGCGTCCGCCACGGCTGCGGATGATCGATCCCATCAGCTCCACGATCGACCCCCCGCCGTAGTCGGGCAGTCGCATCCCTGCGAGTGGGCCGCTCGTGACCGCAGGCACTGCGTGGGAGGATAGCAAACCTTGCCAGCGTCGCGGCGTCTGTCGCGCGTCGTCCCGTGCCGACAAAAACCGACACTGCAACCCGAACCGCGGCGGACTCGTGGCACTCAAGCCCGGGAGCCAAGAATGCGTCATTGGATGAAGATCGCCCTGTGCCTACCGTGTCTTGCGTCTGCGGTCGCCGGCTGTGACACCGCCTCCGACGAGCCGGGCGCCGTCGACAAGAGCGATGCTGCCGATGGCAAGATGGATGCGCTTGCGGATCTGTGTGAGGAGCTCGGCGCTCCTTCCGATTGCGACATCTGCCAAGAGGCAGGTTGGTACGGCGACCAGGTCTGCGACTCGTTTTGTGCCAAACCAGATCCCGACTGCGGCGGTGGGGGAACCGAGGCGCAGCCGTCGCCATCGTGCCAGGCGGCGGCCACCAAGCTGCTCACGGACCTTGGTCCTCTCTCCCTCACCAGCACGGAGGTCGCGTCCTTCACGTTGGTGAGCGCCCACTCCGATCGCGAGGTGTTCCGGGTGGTGATTGAGACAGTCCGGGGCCACACGTCCGAATGGCTGATCAATGCGGAGACCCTCGGCGGCGATCCGTGCCTGATTTACGGCGCCCAGCTCGTCGCGGAGGAGATCGACATCCGTGACAGCGGCGGAAGTACGGTGGGCACGCCCTCGACGGCGTGTACAGAGGCTGCTGTGAGCGCGATCAAGGCCGTGGAGGCCGTCAACGAGAAGAAGGCGACCATCGGCAGCGCGCGGCTTCTGGACGCGTTCTCTGACCGAGAGGTCCTTCGCGTTCGCATCAAGCGCGGCACGAAGTCCGACGCCTACGTCGTCAGCACCGAGACGCTGGGCGGCGATCCGTGTCTCGTCTACGGCCTGCAGCTGCGTTCGGAGCAGATCGATCTGCGCACTACCGCCGAGTGATCGGGCGCCGAGCGGTCTTCGTCGATACGCGCGTGGCACGGCAGGTCCGTGCACCGCGCGTATCTGCGTTTCCAGCGCCCGGCGAGCCCCTCAGACCAGCCCGGAGCGCCGCAACAGCGGCGTGACTTCGGGGTCACGCCCGCGGAACTCTCGGAACAGCACAGCCGGGTCCCGGCTGTCGCCCTGCTCGAGGACCGCGCGGCGGAATGCATCTCCGGTGACGCGATCGAAGATCCCGGCGTGCAGGAATCGATCGAATGCATCGGCGTCGAGCACCTCGGCCCATTTGTACGAGTAGTAGCCCGCCGCGTAGCCGACCGGATGGGCAAACAGGTGGCCGAACGCCGCGATCATGGCGTAGTCGTCCGGCAGCGGCGCCGGGGCGTATCGCTGCATGATCGTGCGCGCGTAGGCCAACAAGTCACCGTCGCGCTCGGGCTGGTAACGGGTGTGCAAGGAGAGATCGACGTCGCAAAACCCCAACTGGCGCATCATCGCAGCCGCGGCGCGGAACGTCCGTGCGCGTCGCATCGGTTCGAGCAGTGCGTCGGGGATCGGCGAGTCGTCGTCGATGTGCCGGGCGAAGAGATCGAGCGCCTCGCGTTCCCAGCACCAGTTCTCCATGATCTGCGACGGCAGCTCGACGAAATCCCAAGCCACGTTGGTACCTCCTAGGCTCCGGACCGTCACGCGCGAGAGCATGTGGTGGAGCAGGTGGCCAAACTCGTGAAAGAGTGTCTCGACCTCGCGATGGGTCAACAGGGCGGGCTTGCCCGGTAGCGGCGGCGTCACGTTGGCGCAGACGAGTCCGAGGTGCGGCTCGAAGCCGGCGGCCGTCGGTCGCCCGGTCAGGAGGCCGTTCATCCACGCGCCGTCGCGCTTGGTCTCGCGCGGGTGAACGTCGACGTAAAACGCGCCGAGCAGGGTCCCGCGCTCGTCGAAGATGCGGTACGCCTTGGCGTCTGGGTGCCACGTCGGCAGGTCTGGGTCGGGTCGGACCTCGACGCCGTAAAGCCGCTTGGCGATGGCGAAGATCCCGTCGATCACGCGCGGGAGGGCGAAGTACGGGCGCAGGGCTTCCTCATCGAAGTCGTAGCGGGCGCGCCGCTGCTTCTCGGCCCAGTAGGCCACATCCCAAGGCGCGAGCGCGGACGCGTCGGCGCCTTCGATCTCGCGGCGAAAGGCGAGCAAATCGTCGTTCTCGCGCGCGAACGCCGACTCGCTGCGTCGGCGGAGTTCTTCGACGAACGCCCGCGCCGCCGCACCCGTTTTCGCCATGCGATCGGCGAGTACGAGGTCGGCGAAGTCCGCAAACCCGAGAAGCGCGGCCTTGCGCGCGCGCAGGCGCAGGATGTCCGCCATGATCGGACGGTTGTCCCACGGCGACGTGGTGGCTCGCGTATTCGACGTGCGCCACATGTCCCGGCGGATGGCGGTGTCGTCGAGGTACGTGACCACCGGCAGGAGTGATGGGGCCTGCAGCGTGAAACGGAAGCCAGCCTTCGCCTTCGCCTCTGGTGTCTGTCGACCCGCCAGCAATGCCCGGGACGCGGCACCCGCC
>CADEGN010000473.1 GCA_902826865.1 uncultured Myxococcales bacterium | reverse complement strand
CCCTCGGGTCGCAGCCCCGCACCTAACCCGGCACGAACTTCCGACACCGGGCACTCGTCCCCAGCAAGCGCGATTGCTTGCAAACAACAGCGCCCTGGCCGGAGCGTCACGGACATGCCTGCGCCGCTTCGAGCTGCGCACCGAGCTTGATCGCGTCGCAGGCGCTTCCGCAAATCGCCACCTCATCGTCGGCGATCGGCGCGAAGCCATCGCCGTCGCAGCGCTCGCGTGCCGGCAACGGCTGGCCATCGACGTGGAGGGCGAGCGCAGCTGGGCTTGCCGCCTCTGATAGCTTGAACGCGCAGGTTCGCACCGAGAAAAACGCATCGCGCACGAGGGCAGGAAGCGCAACGACGTTGGTCGCCCGGAAGTAGCCGTTCGGTTCGCGCGCGCGTCCGCCCGCGCGGCCAAGGGCAGCGACGGCATCGCTCGGGACGATCCCATTCGGAATGCCATCGATGTCGACGCCCGTCGGTCCGGTCGGCGGATCGATGCCGACGACCGCGGTTGGGATCCCGTCCGCGAACGCATCGGCGACGGCGTCGGCAAGGGCGGTGTCGAGCTGCTCCGGGTCGCCGCCACCGCAGCCTGGTGCCCCGCTTGTCACGAGCAACACGCCCGCGGTCGGCAGACCGTTGAGGGCTTGGTAGGCCTGCGCGAGCGCGGGGCCGAGTGGCGCGGGGCCGCCAGCATCTGGCGGCAGCGCGTCGATCACCGAGGCGGTACCGCTCGGCGTCGGCGTCACGGCCAACGCGTCGACGGCACAGCCCTGGCCGTCCGGCGAGGTCGCCAGGCCGAGGGCGACGTGATCATCCTCGCCAGGGAGCACGTCGGCGAGGATCTCCCGCGCGAACCCGTAGCGCGGCAGTGGGGGCGTGCGCTGATCACCGTCATGGTCCCAGGCCAAGGCCGCCGCGGCAGAATGATCGACGACGAGGACCACCGGGCTGGCCAGGCGTACCACCGCGAGCGGCTTGGGTTCACAGCTGCCGGTGCTGGCCGCGGCCTCGGCGGTGCCTGCGTCCATCGCACCACACACGCCGTCACGGCAGTGCTCGCCTGATCCACACTGATCGTCGAGCTGACAGGGAAGCCCGAGTGTGTCGCGTTGGCCGAAGCACCCCGCGCCCGCCAGCGCGCTGACGGTGAGCGACAGCCATGCCCCGCGCATCAGAACCGGCCCTCGACGACGATCCCAAACCGGCCTGCGCTTGCGGTCGGGGCTGCGCGCAGTCGCTTCTGCTTGCGCGTGCCGACGACCAGCAAGGCGATGCCCGCGGCGAGGAATGTTCCGCCGACGGCCGCGCCCGCGGCGACAAGAGCGTTCGCCTGCCGGCCGCGGCGACGGAGCTCGTCGCGGCGCGCGGGCTCGTCCTCAAACCTTGCGTCAGCCCGTACGCCGATGGCGACGCCGGCGAAGGCGACGCCCAGGCCCACCGCGCCGATCGCCGTGCCGATCGCCCCGCTGATCACCAACGTCCGGGCTTGCTTCTCGGCGGCCTTCCCGGCCGCCGAACCGCGCGCTCGCTCGTCGCGTTGCACGGCCCGCGCTTCGGCTTCGCGCAACATCTGATCGATCTCCGCCATCCGCCGGTCGGCCCGTGCGATCTCGGCCTCGGCCGCGGGATCCCCGGCGGATAGCTCGCGGTAGACCTCGAGGTAGCGCGCGAGCAGCTGCTTGGCCAGGCGCAGGCGCCGAAGGTCGTCGTCGATGCGGAACGCTTGGACCTGGGCGCGCGCGATGTTGTAGACGAGGTCGTTGCGGATCGCCCGGTTCTCGGGGGTGGCCTCAAGGATGTCGTAGGCCTCGGTCCACATCGCGATCGCTTCGTCGTACTTCGAGACCTCGTAGCGGCTGACGCCGCGGCGATACAGCACCTCGGCGCGAGCGAGCGGCGTGTCGGTGTTTGTCTCCTGCGGTGGAGGCGACGGTGGCGTGGGCGGAGCCGCGCGCACGCGAGCTGGGTCAAGCATCACCGCCACCGCGCCCACGATGGCCCAAGATCGTGTTCGCATCGTTTCGGCCATCCTATCACGAACCTGCGCGCGCTCGCGCATGCGAGGATCGGCGCGGCGCGGTCCCTGCTATCCTGCAAGCCTATGTTGCCGGCGTTCGTGCGCGTCGTTGTGTTCACTGTCCTCGGTGGTGTGGCGGGTTGTTTTGGCCAGCGCGCGACCCTGGGGCTGCCGTGCGACGACGCCTCGCAGTGCGAGGCCGGTCAAGTCTGTACTGCGGGTGCCTGTGCTCTGCCCAGCGATGGCACGGGCAGCACGAGTGCGGCCGACACCGGACTCGAGGGCGGAGTGGACACGGGCGTGCCGGCGGCGCTGTGCGGCAACGGCGTGGCGGAGATGCCTGAGGCCTGCGACTCGAGCGATCTCGGGGGTAATACGTGCGTGTCCGCCGGATTCGCGGCCGGTGTTCTATTGTGCAACGCCGAGTGCGAACTCGACACCAAGCTGTGCTCGCAGTGCGGCGACGGTGAAATCGACGAGGGCGAACTGTGCGACGGCGCTGCGCTTGGTGACGCCATGACCTGTGCCGACGTTGGGTTGGGTGCTGTCGATGAGCTGCTCGGCTGCACCACCAACTGCAAGCACGACTACGGCCAGTGTAGCTCGTGCGGCAACGGAGTCGTCATGCCGCCCGAGGAGTGCGATTCGGGCAACGTCAACGGGGCCACCTGCGTGAGCCTTGGCTACGACGGAGGCGTCCTCGGGTGCATGCCGGGCTGCGTCCTTGACGACTCGCAGTGCGTGCGTTGCGGGGATGGGAAGCGCGGTGGACTCGAACAGTGCGACGGACCTGACCTCGGGGGCGTTGGCTGCAGCGATTTGGAGTACGACGGCGGGTCGCTCAAGTGCACCGACGATTGCACGTTCGATCGGTCGAGCTGCCACCTTTGCGGCGATGGTGTCCGCACCCCGCCGGAAGCCTGCGATGGCGACGATCTCGGTGGAAGCACCTGTGGCGCCATGGGCCAGCAGGGAGTTCCGAGCTGCAATTCAACGTGCGGGCTCGACTTCCGCGACTGCCATACGTGCGGCGACGGCGAGGTTCAAGGGCCGGAACCGTGCGACGGTTCGAATCTCAACGGTACGACCTGCACAGATCTCGGCTTCGACGGCGGCGTCCTTGCGTGCGCTGGCGACTGTCTCGGCTACTCGACCGCGGCCTGCGACGGCAGTGGCTGCGGCGACGGTGTGATCGACGCGGGCGAGGAGTGCGACGGCGACAACTTGGGCGGGATGACCTGCGGCGGCGGCGGCCAACTCCAGTGCACCTTTGATTGCCAGCTCGACCACAGCGACTGCACCGTCTGCGGCGACGGGCTGATCGGCCAAGGGGAGTCGTGCGACGGCCTCAACCTCGGCGGCCAAACCTGCACGTCGCGTGGTCACGACGGCGGCCTGCTCGCGTGCTCTGGCGCCTGCGACTTCGACGCGTCCGGGTGCACAGACTGTGGCGACGGAGTGCGCGAAGGCATCGAGCAGTGCGACGGTAGCGATCTCGCCAACCAGAGCTGCCTGCTGGTCGGGTATGTGGGCGGGCAGCTCGCCTGCAGCAACGCATGCACGTTTGACTACGGCGGCTGCGTCGCGGCCCCGGTCTGCGGCAACGGAATGCGCGAGGGTACCGAGCAATGCGATGGCGCCGATCTCGGCGGCGACACCTGCGTGAGCCACGGCTACGCGAGCGGGCAACTCCAGTGTTCGAACTGCGTCTTCGACACCAGTGACTGCGTTGCGCCGGCCGCCTGTGGCAACGGCGTGATCGAGGCAGATGAGCAGTGCGACGGGGCTGACCTAGGTGCCAGTACATGCGTGACCCAGGGTTACCCAGGTGGCGCCCTTGGCTGCACCGGCGCGTGTCAGCTCGACACCTCGGCGTGCTGGTTTTGCGGCAACTTCGTCGTCGAG
>CADEGN010000472.1 GCA_902826865.1 uncultured Myxococcales bacterium | reverse complement strand
GTCGTACGAGTCGCCGACGCTACCGACCGAGCTCATGACGCCGGCCTCCCGGAGTTGGGCGGTCGGGGCTTGGAGCGTGCGCAGCAGTCCCATGAACTCGACGCCGGCCTGATCTCGCTGTCGCATCCAACAGATCGACCCAGCGAATGCGTCAACGGAAGTTCATCCATCGATACGCATTACGTCTTCATCGAGCTGAAAATCCCGGACGGCCTTGGAGCGTGCGCCAGCATGGGGGCGATTCACCTCGAGCGAGTGTTATCGTCCCGCGGTGAAATCGCGAGCCCTGCTCCTGACGGCGACGGCTCTCGCGCTCGAATGCAGCCCGTCACCCGCCGTCGTCGCACCGCCCGGGGATACGACCGCAACTACCGCGCCCGTGGCACCCCTCGCCCCGTTCGTGGATGCTTCGCGCCTCGATCGCAACGTGAAACCGTGCGCCGATTTCTATGCGCACGCGTGCGGCGGTTGGATCGCGGCCACGCCGTCGTCGCCCGAGCGCCCGCGCGTGCAGTTGGCCAACGACCTGGCCGCGACACATCAGGAAGCGGTCTTGCGGGCCGTGCTGGAGGGGAACGACCAGGATACCGCGGAAGTCGAGCGGCTGCGGACGTTCTTCGCGTCGTGCGTGAATGCGGCCGGCGGCACCGACCGCACCCGCGCCGAGGTGTTGAACCACTGGCTCTCGCGCATCGACGCGGCGCGCACCAAGTCCGAGCTCGCCACGGTGTGGTTCGATCTGATGGCGCATCAGATCGACGTGTTCTTTTGGCTGGTCGCGGGGGCCGATCTTCAAGATCCGCGCGCGAACCGGTTGGAGATCCATCCGGGCGCCCTCGCGGACTTGCCGGTCGCCGCGAGGTTCGAGGTGCTGCGCCGCGCCGGCCTCCCGGAGCGCCAAGCACGTCACGATGCCGAAGCCGCCCGGGGCATCGACGCAGCTTTGCTCGCGATCGAGATCCCTTATCTATTTTACGAAGCGGCCGCGCAAAATCCGATGACCGCGGCGACCTTGGCCGAACAAGCGCCTCATCTCGAGGCCGGGCGCTTGATCGCGGCCACCGGCTACCCCGCCGATCGCAGGCTCAACGTCCTGTCGCCCGCGTACCTGCGTCGCGTCGATGACCTGTGGCGCTCGCGCTCCCGCGCCGATCTGGCCGCGTACCTGCGCTGGTCGGTGGCGTTGCACCTTGAGCGTGCCACGCCACGCTCGGGTGATGTCGACACGGTGCGACGGGCGTGCCGCGACGCCACGACGCTTGCGCTGGGCGTCGAGTTCTCGCGCGCGTTCGCGACCCGGGTGCTCGCACCGCAAGATCGCGATCGCGCACGCAAAGCCGCGCAAACGGTGGTGGATGCGATCGCGAAGTCGGCGGCCGCGGCAACCTGGCTCGGCCCCGCGGCGCGGCAGGCCAACGACACCAAGCTGCGTCAACTGCTGCTTTTGGTCGGCTATCCCGACGCGTGGCCGCCGACGCAAGCCGGGCCGGTCGCACCCGACACGTTCATGCAGAACCTCTTGCACGCCCGCCGCATCGAACGCGGGTTCGAGTGGCAGCGGGCACGCAGCGAGCGCCACAACGAGCGCGGCGAGATATTCGTCCACCCCAACGTCGGCCCCGGGATGGCCGCGGCGCGCTTGACCGCGAATACGGCCTTCCCCAATGTGTTCTCGAACTCCATGATCGTGGCGGCCGGCTGGTTGGCCCCGCCCCACTTCGACAAGGCCGCCCCGATCGAGGCCACCTACGGCACTCTGGGATACCTGGTCGGGCACGAGCTCGTGCATATGCTCGAGTCGCACGAGTTCGACGCCACGGGAGCGATGCGCGAGATTTGGAGCGAGGATGAGATGGCCCAATGGCACGCTCGCCGGCAATGCGGGCTCGCCGAAGGCGAGGCGTTCGACACCGGCGTTGGCGTCAAACTGAACGCCGAGTTCACGCTCGACGAGAACATCGCCGACATCGGCGGCGTTGCGTTCGCTTATCGGGCGCTCCAAGCGAGCGTGGGCGATCGCTTGGCCGAGCGCGACGCCGACGGCTTGAGCCGCGCGCAGCGGTTTTTCTACGCTTATGCGCACGAGTACTGCATCGCCCAAACGCCGCAGGCCGCCCGGCAGGCGCTCCAAAACGAAGGGCATCCGCCCGAGCGCATGCGCGTCAACGTTCCGCTCGCCAACCTGCCTGCGTTTGCTGAGGCGTTTCACTGCCAGCTCGGCGACCCGATGACGCGCACGCCCGAGCAGCGCTGCGCCCCCTGGTGAGGCGCCACCGTGGCGCAACGCAGTGACGCAACGCCGTGACGCAACGCCGTGACGCAATGCCGTGACGCAATGCCGTGACGCAACGCTGTGATGCCACACCGTGGCGCAACACCGTGAGGCCGTCGATCCCGCACGAGCGGAGCGAATTCAGAACCATCACGTGCCGTGCCATGGTCCGCATCTCGAGTAGCGCGCGCCGAGGACCGCGATGGGCGTGTGCGTCCCGAGATCGAGCGAGCGGGCGGATCTGCGTTCTGCGCTGCGCGGGTGACGACGTGCGAACACCGCGAGAACTGACAGGTGATGCAACACTTGGCTGGGCGACTACAGTTCCCGTCGTCGGGAACGCCGAGTCGGGAGGTCATGACAAGTCGCTGTCCCGCGCGACCCCCTTCGTCCGTCCTATGCGCCAACCATCCTGAAAGTGGGAACTGGCCGAACGAAGACCTCGTCGCTCGCGTTGTGGGAGCTCGCGACCGAGCTCGGCAAGAATGGCGACCTGGTCGTCGGCCAGGAGGTCGGCACGCAGGTTTTATCTCGTGCACGATGCGATCGGCTCGGCCGGCGTGCCTGTGCTCTCCTTCAAACGCCGCACACCTGCGGGTTATCCCCGCGTCGCGCAAGAAGACCGATCGGCGTGACGCGTACTGGATCGCGAAGAGCCTGCAGACGGGGATGACGCCCCACGTGGTGTACGTGCCCGGCGGCGAGATCCGCGAGCTGCGTCGGCTGCTTGCCCGACGGGCGCTGCTCAAGCGGGATCTGAAGCGTTGGCAGGTGCGAGCGCGGGCGCTGCTGCGCGGCGCACGGTCACCGCGTGCGCCCCGGCGGCCACTACATCAACAAGCTCGTGGCGGAGCTACTCGAGCGGATCGAGGGACTCGACACCGACGTGGTCGAGTCGCTGGGCATGTGCGAGCGGTTCATCGACATGCTCCGCAAGGAGGTCGCGCACGTCGATGCGCTGCTTGCAGTACGCACCGGGAACAACGACGTGATCACCCGCCTGCAGACGATCCCTGGCATCGGACCGGTCGCGTCCGCGACGATCTACGCCACGGTCGGCGAGATCGGGCGCTTCCGCAACGCGCGGATGCTCGCCGCCTACTCGGCAGATCCGCGGCGGCGCCCTAACTCAGCCACGATCGGGCTTCGTCCAGCGCGTTTGTCTCGCGGATCTCGCCGCCGATGTCCACGACCCAGACGCATCGCACGAAGTCCTCACTGCGCGCGCGCAGGCCCACCATGCGCCCGTCGCCCTCGAGTGGCGCGTCCGGCCGCGTCGGCCAGCACCACTCGATCGTCTCGCGCTGGGTCACCACGTAGCTGGCATAGCGCTCACCGCTCGGCCAGCGGTAGAGGTCGAGGATCCAGTCGTAGTCGCCCCGGCCGATGCCGGATGCGCCCGGTCGTTTCTCGAGCCGCCAGGCGAACAACGTGCCTTCGTCCGGCGACATCGCGAGCGCGACCGCCGACTCGGGTACGAAGCGTGGCGTCGCGGCGCCGCGGTCGAACAAACCGACGTGATCGTGTCCGGAGACCGCGATCTTGCCCTGCGACGCGGACGGCGCCTGTCCAGCCTTCCTGACCTCCAAGCGTGACGGGATACCGCTAGGAGCGTGACCCCGTAAGGGGTCTCGCTCCTCCGTGCCCGTGCCCGTG
>CADEGN010000471.1 GCA_902826865.1 uncultured Myxococcales bacterium | reverse complement strand
ACCCTCATCGAGAGCGAGCTTTTCGGCCACGCCAAGGGAGCGTTCTCGGGCGCCACCTCTGCTCGCGACGGACGTTTCGCCGTCGCCGACGGTGGAACGCTCTTCCTCGACGAGATCGGTGAGATGTCGCTATCGGTGCAGGTGAAGTTCCTGCGCGTGCTCCAGGAGCAAGAGTATGTTCCGGTTGGGGAGACGCGCCCGCGCAAATGCGACGTGCGCATCATCGCCGCCACCAACAAGAACCTCGAGTCGATGGCCGAGGAGGGGACGTTTCGCGAGGATCTCTTCTATCGACTCAATCTGATCCCGATTCACCTGCCTCCGCTACGCGAGCGCCGCAGCGACATTGGCATGTTGGTGCGCTACTTCCTCGAGCTGCAGGCGCGGCGCCGGGGTGGTCGCCAGCTCGCGATCGCTGAGGACGCGCTCGAACTCATGAACCGCTACGCCTGGCCAGGCAACGTGCGCGAGCTCGAAAACGTCGTCGAGCGGATGACACTGTTGCACGGTGGCAGTGGAGTTATCGGCGTGACTGAGCTACCAGCCAAGATCCAGCGGGAGACTCGGCGGGAACAGATCGCGGCACTGGCCGACTTTGATATCACTGCCACCGATTCGCGCCCGGCCGACCCGGGCGAAAGCGGCGCGTTCCGGTTCGTGCGTGAGGACGACCGCCCCGCGACGCCCTTGGTCGCCACGCCGATCACCGCCCCGGCCAACGATGTCCCACGCGCGCGCACCCTGGCCGACCCGGCCGGGTTTCTGCTTCCCGAAGACGGAATCGACCTGCGGCGCGCGGTCGAGCAGTTCGAGAACAACCTGATCGACCAGGCCCTCGAGCGCACCGGCGGCAACAAGAATCAAGCGTCCATGTTGCTCGGTCTCAATCGCACAACGTTGGTCGAGAAGCTGCGCAAGCGCGCGCGCGGCAAGCTCGAGGGCTGACCGCTCCATGGCACGCACGTTGCTTCGTGCACTCCTGTGCACCGGGGTGTTTCAGGGCGTGCAACCGCGTTGACGCTGGCCGCAACTCTCGCCGCGGCCGCCGTGCCGGTAAGCGCCCGACCGCGGGCCAGCACGGGCCACCGTCCCGCGCGCGAACACGTCACCGTGCCCGCGGCGGCCGTGCGTGTTGGTGAGGTTCCGATCGAGGACGGTGTGGTGGGTGTGCTCGGGACCACGCGCGCCCATAGCTTGACGCTGCCGGCTGCAAGCACCCCGCGGATCGAACTCTTGCCCGGCGGCGTGGGCCTACTGATCGATCTTCGGCTCGTTCCGGGCCTGGGCGATGCCGCTACCTTGATCCGCTCGGTTGGCGAGGCTGTCGTCGAACCGTGGACGCTTCAGTCACGCCCCATCGAGGGCGGCGTACGCCTGCGCATCGTGAACCCAACCGGAACGGTGATCGCACGCGCCGCACGTCGAGCGGGGACCATTGTGGTCAGCTACGGCACGCGCGATTCCGACGCGCGGCTGCACGAGCTCGCCGGCGCGCTGCAACTACCAATGCCCGAACCCCCTGACCTCGGGGCGGATCTCGAGGTGTGGCAAGACGCCGAGCGCGTGACGGCATCGGGGGAGCTCGAGGACGCCAAGCACCTCTGGGAGCGCTTGACTGCGTCCGGCCCCGTCGCGGATCTCGCCGCCGTGCGGATCGCAGAGCTGTACGCGATCAGCGGTCACATCAACGAAGCGCTCAACCGCTTGCGTGGGGTCGCGCGCGACTACCCGCGCACAGTCGGGGCCGCGATCGCACGCCTGGACCTTCTGCACCTTGAATTCATCATTGGCGAAGGCACGCCGACAGTCGAACAGATCGAAGTCGCGACCGCGACAATCGACCGCGCCAGTTTCGCGGCGTTCGCGGAACTGCGCGCAGCGATGTTACTGAGGGAGCTCGGGGAGTCCGACCTCGCGCTGGCGCGGATGCCCACGCCCGATGCCCTGCCCCCGGCCTGGCGACTTCCGGCCGAGCAGCTTCGCCAAGATCTCGTCGCCCTGGCGATCGCCGCCCCGGTCGTACTCGGAGACCCGCGCGGAACCGCCGTCGCCCACGTCGCCTGGGGCGACCGCATCGGCAAGCATCTCGGGCGTGATCGTCTGCTCGATCAGATCGCCGAGGCCTACTCGACCCTCGGCCTGTTCGATCGCGCGCTGCCGCTGCTGCAGGAGCGCCTGCGCAGCGGGCCAGTGGGTGTCGAAGAGGCCGACATTGTCGAACGGATTGCGATCGGCTTTCAGCGCCAAGGCGACCATGCCCGTGCGCGCGAGGCGGTGGAGTTCCAACTCGTCAATCATCCCGCTGCTCCGCAGCTGATCGAGACCATCCGAGCGCTCACGATCGAGCGCGCCAAAAACGCATTTGAAGAGGGTCGCGCCGAAGTGGCTCGTCTGCGCAAACGGTCCGCCTCCCGCGCCCTGGCGGCTGCGCTCGACCGGCTCGATGCCGAGTTGGCGCTGGCGTGGGGCACACCCAGCCAACAGAGTGCTGCGCTCTCTCGCCTCGAGCAGGCCGCCATCACCCAAGGCAGGGCGCCCGATGACTTCGGTTCCGGTCTCGCCGGCGAGCTCGGCGTGGCGCTAGCGCGCAGCGGCCGGAGCAAGGAGGCCGGCGTGCGCCTCCGCGCCCTCATCGATCGCACCGCCGATGCCGAGGCCCGCGATCGCCTCGCTTACCACCTCGCGCACGCCGAGCTCGCGTTGGGCCACACAGCGGACGCCGAGCGCATCCTCCAGCGGATCGCCGGCAATGGAACCCGATGGGGACAGGTGGCGCGCGTCCGCCTCGCCGAGCGCAGGCTCGCGGCAGCGTTCGTCGGCACGGGCAATGCACCAGCTTCCACCAAATGACTAAGGAACGCCTGATCGACAGCGCCGCGACGACCCTTCCGGGGCTCGACCGACTGTCGGAGCACCTGCGGGGTTGCACGCGCCGCCAGGGCGTGATCGCAGGCAACCTCGCCAACATCGACACGCCGGGCTACCGGCCGCGCCGCCTCGAGTTCATCGAGGAGTTGAGCCGTCAGGTCGATGACACCGGGCCCCACACGATCATGGGATTCTCCGAGCAGCTGACGCTCGGCGACGACGAAGCCCCAGATCAGGACGGCAACTCAGTGTCGCTCGAGCGCCAGCTCGCCGCGATGGACGAAAACGCCCTGCAATACCGCGGGCTGGCCGAGATCCTCTCGCGGAGGATCGGCCTATTGCGCTACGCCGCCGGCGACGGCCGCGGTTGAGGACAACCGACATGACTCTCTTGCGCACACTGCAACTGACAACCGACGGCATGACGGCGCAGCGCACCCGCGTCAACGTGGCGGCGATGAACATGGCAAACGCCTCGACGACCCGCACCGCCGAAGGCGGGCCGTACAAGCGCCGCGATGTGGTGCTCGAGGCGATCGACGATCCACGCGTTGGCTTTGCGAACCAGCTCCGCACCGCGATGGGCGACACGCCGATGCAGACAGTGATGGTGCGGTCGATCGAGGTCAGCCAAGACCCGGCGAACCTGGTCTACGACCCCGGCCATCCCGACGCGGACGCCGCCGGCTACGTCGCGCTGCCCAACGTCAGCTCGATCGAAGAGATGGTCAACTTGATGGGCGCGGCCCGGGCGTACGAGGCCGGCACCAGCGTGCTCAAAACGGTGCGCGGCATGGCTGAACAGGCCCTGAGGATCGGCAAATGATCGACGCGATTGCGAGCCAAGTCGTGGGGCAGATCGGCCCGATCCAAGTGGGAGACCGCGCCGCGACGCCCTTCGTCGACCCCGGGGGCGAAACGCCGGGGTCCTCGAGGCCCGTCACCGACCCCGGCGGCGAAACGTCGGCGTTCTCGACCCGCCTGCAGGATGCCATGCGCGCGCTCGAAGCGACCGCGGCACAATCCGATGCGACATCCGAGGCAATGATCGCCGGTGAGGTCGACATCCACGAGGCGATGGTGGCGATGGAGAAGGCCGAAGCCTGTATCGACGCCGACAAGCCGGATGATG
>CADEGN010000470.1 GCA_902826865.1 uncultured Myxococcales bacterium | reverse complement strand
CCAAGAAGGCCGCAAAGAAGGCCGCGAAGGCAGAGGCTCCCGCCTCGCCGCCAGCCACCAAGAAGGCCGCAAAGGAGTCGGGTGGCGGGCCTAAGAAGGGCGGCAAGGCGGCAGCCCCCACCGCGGCGGCTGACGGGAAGCCCGGCAAGGCCGCAAAGAAACCGAAGGGCTGACGCCGATCCACGGTGGCTGCCTATCCGATCACCGCCTACGCGCTCTGCAACGCCCTCGGCGACGATGCGCGCGCGGTGATCGGTTCGCTCGAGCATGGTAGCTGCGGACTCGGTCGACGCGGTTTCGCGTGCGACGTAGAGACGGTGTGGGGCGCGATCGTCGACTTGGCCAAGCTGAGCGGCTCGCTGCAACCCTTCGACACGCGACAGGCCCGGATCGTCGTGGCCGCGTTGGGGCCGATCACCGAGAGCGTCGGCCGGGCGTGTCGCCGCTGGGGCAGCTCGCGCGTAGCGGTGGTGCTCGGCTCATCGACCGGTGGCATCGGGGCCACCGAAGCGGCATGGGCCGAGTCAATCGCCACCGGGAAATGGCCAGCGTGGTTCGATCTCCAACGCCACCACGCGATGGCGGCGAGCCTCGAGGTCGTGCGCGCGTGTGTTCCCATCCGTGGGCCCGGCTGGGTCGTATCAACGGCGTGTTCGTCGAGCGCAAAAGCGTTCGCGTCAGCCCAGCGCTTGCTCGATGCCGACGTCGCCGACGCCGTGCTTGTGGGTGGGGTCGACAGCCTCTGCGAGCTGACGATCCGCGGATTTGCTGCGCTTGAAGTCACCGCGCGCGGCCCCTGTCGCCCATTCGCCGCTGCGCGCGACGGGATCAGCTTGGGCGAAGGCGGTGCATTCGCCCTGCTCGAACGCCACGGCGACGCGGCCACGCGCCTGTTGGCGGTGGGTGAGAGTTGCGACGCCTATCACATGAGCTCGCCCGAACCAGAGGGCGCCGGTGCGATGGCGGCAATCGAGAGCGCACTCGCAGCGGCCGGCCTCGTGTCGGCTCAGATCGACTTCGTCAATGCCCACGCCACGGGCACGAAGGTCGGTGACGCTGCGGAGGCCAAGGCGATCGCAAAAGTGATCGGCTCCTCGACTCCGGTGGTTGCGACCAAGGGTTTCATGGGTCACCTCCTCGGAGCGGCCGGTGCAACGGAGGTCTTACTCTGCGTTGCTGCGCTCGAGCGGGGATGGTTGCCCGCGAGCCTGGGCGCCGATCCGCTCGATCCCACCCTCGGAATTGCCGTTAGCACGGAGCGACGCAGCATCGACGCTGCCACCGCCCTCTCGACGTCGTTCGCGTTCGGCGGCAGCAATGCCGCCGTCATCGTAGGGGTGGCTCCGTGATCACCGTGGGCGTGCGCGGGTGTGCGGTTTGGACCGCGGAGAGCGGCGCCCCGGCAGCCGCGCTCTTGCCCGCAAACCTGCGCCGGCGCTGCAGCTTGCTGTCACGAATCGTCGCGCAACTCGTCGGTGACCTCGTGGCGAGCAACGGCGACCCACTCGCAGCCGCGTGGGTGTGCGGCACCACCCTCGGCGAGATCGCAACGACCGTGGAGCTGCTCCGCATGATGCACGAGGGCGATCGAGCGCTTTCGCCGATCCGTTTTGCCGGCAGTGTGCACAACGCGGCCCTCGGTCAACTGGCGATCGCCCTCGGCCACCGCGGCAACTCGACGACGATCAGCGCCGGCACAAGCACCGCGGCGATGGTTCTCATCGAGGCGGCGGCGTCTGTGCATGCGCGACGCGGGTCGGTGATCGCGATCGTTGCTGACGAGCCGACGCCGACACCGCTCCAACCCGCCCACGACGGGCTCGGAGCCGCGTTCGAGCTCGTGCCCCTCGACGTCGAAGCACGCGCGCGCCTGCGCCTACTCGGACCAACACCCGATGCGCCGCGGCTCGGCACGCTGCCGGCTTCGATCGCTCACCACCCGCTGGCGCCGGCGTGGGCGCTGGCCAACGCGATAACACTGGGGACCACGGGGAGGTTTGCCCTCGAGCCCACGCATGGAGCGAGGGCGACCGCATTCTGCGTCGAGGTGGAGGCACGGTGATCGAGCCACCCGACAGCCTCGAGTTGCAACAGCTGCTGCCCCATCGACGAACGATGCTGTGGCTCGATCGCGTCGTCGACACCGGGGAGTTCGACTTGACTTGCGAAGCCCGGGTGACGGCGGACCGGCCGCTCGTGCGTGCCGGTCGCGCCGGCTCGGTGGTCGCGATCGAGTACATCGCCCAGACTGCCGCGGCACTCCTCGGCTTGCTCGCGCGCCGCGCCGGGCATGCACCCCGCGGTGGCTACCTCGTCGCAGTTCGCCGGCTCGAACTCGAGGTCGACTCGTTCGCCGTCGGCGATCTTCTCACCGTGCACGCCATCCACCGGTTCGGCGACGACCGCTTCGCGAGCTTTGAGGGCAGCATCACAGTCGCGGGGCAGCGGGCCGCCCATGCGCTTCTGAGCGTGCTGCGTAACCCAGACCAAAGCTAGGCGCTGTCCCTAATTCAGCGCGGGTAGATCTACCGCGCGGTGGTTTCCCTTGCCAACTGGGCGGGGCAGCGCCATCGTGAAAGCCGCGATGAAACGGATTGCAGTCGCGGTCGTCCTGGCGGCGTGCGGATGCGGCGATGATGCGGCTTCGTCGCACAGCACCGGGTCGGGAACGTCGAGCTTCACGGTCGGCGATTCCGACTCATCGGGTTTCATCGGCTCCACCGCCACGCTCGGCGGTTCGGACTCATCGGGCTCCAACACCACCTCTACCGGCGGAACTGGCAACGGTTCGTCAACAACAGAGAGCGGCGGCGACTGGCCCCTCACGCAACCGGAGGCCCGCTGTACGCAGCTGGGCGATGAGTGTCTTTGTGCCGAGACGTTCGACAGCGATCAGATCGTGTCTGGCCAGGTAAGCGGGACTGACGAGTACTATGGGCCACGGCCCGTCACAGAGCCCAAGGCGTGCCCGGGGATCAACGACTGGGGCGCGGTGAGTGCTCCAACCTCGCGCCCCATCGCGCCGTTCAGCGCCGCCGATCTCGCGACGCCGCCAGGGGCGCCCGTCGCCCATGTGTGGCACTCGAGCAACGCCAGCGGCTACGGTTTCGTGAATAGCGCCCCGATACCAAACAGCGCGCGCCGCTTTTGCTGGCGAAACTACTTTCACTTTTCCGCAGATTTCAACGGCGATGAGGGCGATTGCAATGCGTCGAAGCTGAACCAGTTCAACGTTTACGGCGACGCTAATCCTGAGGGTGGTGGTACGCAATGGCACGGGGAGTGGAAGACAAGTGGCGGGCCCGGCTATCCGTCCGTCACGGCCTACCATGCGGACGTAGACGGTGATGGCGTGGGCGATGAGTCGTTCCAGATCGACGGTCAAGGAGGCGATCTAAGCCTCCAGGATTGCAAACAGGAATGGTGTCGCTACGAGGCGTGCGTCTCGATGAACGTCGAAACGGGTCGCGATATGTACTGGGCGTTTCGAGTCGTTGGCACCTCTTCGGGCAAGACGTACGGCACTGCGTGGCCCACCGGCGCCTTCGTCGGTCATACGCCTGGCGGTGGTGGAGTCTCGACAATTTCGGTGCTCAATGGTTATCGCCAAGACGATGGCGGGCCAGGGCAGGACTGTTTCGGTCAGCGGTTTTTCAACTACGCGATCTTGGCAGCGTGGGACACTGACGCCCGGCAAACGATCGGTCCAGCGTGTGAGCTCGAGCCTTCAGCACCCGAATGTTCATCGTAGCAGCAGTAGTGCATCCGCTCCGTTTGAACTCGCCCGGGTGATCAGCGACAACTAGCAGCCTGGTGACGAGAGCCAGCTAAGCCGGAACGGCGCCCGCAGCCCCGAGGGTGGCGTTGCTCGAAGCTCGAGGCTGATATCAACGGTCACCGGCGCGAGGGCTTACACCTCCGCATTCGGGGCCGTTGAGCCGTGGAATTGCGATTGCTCTGGGGCGCCAGGCAGCGCTAGCAGGGTGCGGAAGAACGCGAAGCGTTCTTCCGGACACCCTGCTCCGT
>CADEGN010000469.1 GCA_902826865.1 uncultured Myxococcales bacterium | reverse complement strand
TGTTCGTGCACCTGCATGCCCTCGTGACCGACGGCGCGTTCGTCGAGCACGGCGACCACTCGGTGCGTTGGTTGGCCGCGCTGGGCCTCGACCCAGCACGGACGCCGACGTGCCTGCGCCCGCGCGCCCGCTCGAGGTCTCCGCATACGGCATGTCGCTGCAGGCCGCCACCTTCATCGATCGCCGTGACTGCAGACGTCTCGAGCGGATGCTCCGGTACATGTTGCGACCGCCGTTCGCCCACGATGCCGTCACCGAGCTTCCCGATGGCCGCGTGAGGCTCGCCTTCAACGTCCGAGCCGCACCGGCACGAGCCATGTCGTGCTCGAGCCCCATCGCTTTCTCGCGCGTCTCCTCGGTCTCGTCCCTCCGCCCGGCCAGCACCAAGTTCGGTATTACGGGTGGATCTCACCATGATGCGGCATCTCTCTACGTCGTTGAAATTGCGGGCTCTGCTGCGCGGAAGAAGGTGTCGCACTGCAGGAATCGATGAGGCGGTTTTGCCTGAACCGGTCGATCGCATCGAGACGGATGATCCAGGGACTGATTCGGAGCGGATGCTCGGCTTCGAGAGCTCCGCGATCGATGGCTCGTCGGACCGTCGTTGGCGACACCCCGACCACCTCCGCTGCTTGCTCGAGTGTCATCCAGCCTTCATGTTTGTGGATCTGTGCGCTGTACACGGGAATGTCATAGCCGGAGCGAAGTGCTCGCACTCGGTCGGTGGTCCATGTCTTGCCAAACGGAGTGCGGAGTCCGTTGCGCGCCAGAAACACGGCAATGGCACGGTCGGGGAGCACTCGCGCCAGCAGGCGGACTGCGTCGACGATGGTCTTCGACGTGGTCTTCCCCGTCTCGCCCTGTCTGCGACGCTGAACGCGGTACTCGGTATGTACACCGCCCTTCCAATGGACGACGACGACAACGTCGCGGGAGCCGGTCGCAAGATCGACGATGACCTCCTGGACCAACGTTCGCACGATTCGCTTCTTCAGACTCATGTCGGTGGTGTCGGCATGCCACACAGAAACGAGGTCGTGGGCCAGCTCGCTCAGCTCTTCGAGGCTCGGCGCGCGTCGCTGCACCTCCTCGTGCTCGGCGGTTAGTCTTCTCTCGAGCTCTTCGACGCGCAGCGAGCCTTCGTTCCATCGCCTCTCCAGCTCGGCGGCGACCAGGCGATTGTCTGGGTCAACCTGGTCGTACTGCCGACGCGCGAGGCTTGCCGCGTAGCGGGCCGCCTCCAGGTCCCGCTCGAGTGCACCCATGACTTCTCGCCGTGCCTCGAGGCCGCAGTGTGCGGCTTGACGTGCGGCCTCCTGCGCCGCCGGAGAGACCACCGCCACGACCTCGCGCCCGATCAGCTCGTCGAGCTGCGTACCCACGAAGGTGATGCACGTCTTTGCGTCCGCTTCCCCAGCGCACTCGTAGCGAACGCCTCGCCGGACTCCACCGTCATATCCAACCCTCATCCCGCGCCCACACCGTCCACAGCGCAGGACCCCTGCGAGCAGCGCCTTGCCTCGTCCGGCGACTCCCGGCCTGCGCTTCCGAAACGATTGGCCGTTGTTTGCGAGCATGGACTGCAGCCGGTCGAAGTCCTTGCGAGAAACGTAGCCCTCGTGTCGGTCGTGCAGCAAGACCTCGTACTTGCCCTGAGCCCGCCGGCGTTGCACACGCTGTGGGCGACCGTGCGCGCCAAGCTGCGTGACCTTGTGGGTGCGACCCCAGACGTACGCTCCGCAGTACATCGGGTTTGTGACGATCCGGCTGATGTTCGAGGTCAACGCGGGCCGCCACCTGTGCTCGCCACCGCGGCATCCCGGCAATCGCACCGGGACCTCGAGCTCATGGTCTTGCATCCAAACCACCACCCGGCCGATCGCGCCCAGCTCCAAGCACTTGGCAAAGACCAACTCGACGGCCTTCTGCACACGTCGGTCCGGGTTCTTCTCCAGCCGACCGTGCACACCCTTGCAATAGCCCACCGGGAGCAGGCTGTACATCTCGCCCCGCGCCGCCTTCGCACAACGTGCGTCCACCATGCGGTGCCGCATCACATCGAGCTCGTACGCACTCAGGTTCCCCTTCAGGCCCAGCAACAACCGGTCGTTGCTCCGCCGAGGGTCGTACACACTCTCGTGGTCGACCAACATCGTGTCGACCACGCTGCAGATCTCGATCAGCTGGTACCAGTCCCGAATGTTGCGGGCCAAACGCGAGACGTCCCTCGCGGCCACGACGCCCACCTGTCCCAGGCTCACCTCCGCCACCATGCGGGCGAATCCCGCACGCTCCACCGTCCCGCTCGCCGTCTTCCCGAGGTCTTCGTCGATCACCTCGACATTCCGACACCCCAGAGCGATGAGCCGCTCACGCATCTGGTACTGCAGCCGACGACTCTCCTCGTGCGCCTCGACCTGCTGCAAGGACGACTGCCTCACGTAGAGGATCGCCGTCCGCCCTGTGTGCTTCGCTTCGAGCTTGTCAACCATCGGTCTGCTCCCCGTCATCGACCTCGCGCGTGACCAGGAGCAGGAGCCGAGCAAGAATCGTAACGACCTCGCTTCTTACCTCGCTTGTCAGACCGGACCACGTCGGCCTTCGACTCCTCGGCTCGTACAGCTCCATCTGGACACACTTCCGTGACTTCGTCATGACGACCTCCCTCTCGACACACCGTATCGTTCAGCAGCGCTCGCAATTCCGCATAGGCAGACAGCGCCACTCGAGGCTCAGCTTCCATCGTCATCGCCGCGCACAGCCCCTCGTCCAGCATCCAGGCCGGGATGTCGATGCATCGCGTCTTGGGCTCGTCCTCGGGCCGGATCCTCAAACGGTCTGGAGATCTCGCCGGCGTCTCGAACGTCACCGCTCGTCCATGCAGCGGGTGCCAGCGATACACCACGCGAGAAACTCGGGTGCTGTACTCATCTTGCTGCGTATTACGGTGTGTTCGCCAATTATCACGCGCTGCGTCCGAGGATCTTGCCCGCGAAATTGCCCGAGGTCGCGAACGCACCCCGGCAGTTGCCGATGTTCGACACCGCAGGCCTCGCACTCGCTCGTCCCGCCGACGCGACCGCGACCGCGCGAACGTCATCTCGTCTGTCGTGGGCACGCCTGCTCGCCCGCGTGTTCTCCATCGACGTCACCGTCTGTCGACGCTGCGGCGGCAAGCTTCGCGTCGTCGCGGCAATCACCCACGCCGATGAGATCGCCCGAGTGCTCCACGGTGCTCCCCCGCCGCCGCCGCCAGAGCCGCACGGTCAACAACTTCGATTCGCATGACCCCTACGGACCTCCCGGGGCAAGGGCGACCGACCTCTGGGCCGTTCGTACACCGCCAGTTTGTACTGGCCGGCCCGGGACCGCGCGCGCGTACCCCAGCGTGAACCGCCGCTTCGACGCTCGCCTCCCGAGCTCGCCCCTCCTCGCTCGAGCCGCCACACCGCAGCCACCATTCATCGTTGACGTTCGATCGATGTTTCCGTGACTCCCATTGCGCCCAGACCGGCAGTATCTCCCACCGGCTGCAGCTCGGCGGAGCAACCGGCGTTGGCGTATCGCTCGCGACTTGGCGTTGGAGCTACCGCAGCGCCGTCGATGGCCTGCTCGCGCAGCTCGAGGCGCTGCTCGCAGAAGTCGAACGCTCGTTGCGGCGTGAAGCGCTCATGTTGCCGGCCGGCGATGTGACAAGCTGATCCTCCGCGCTGGTCACCACGGCTGCGCGATCACGGTGAGCGTTGCGTGGTGCGTCGCTCCATCATCCCGGATGAACTGCGAGCGTTTGTCACGTGTGGCGACTTCGAGCACGGCTTTCTGCTCACCGCATGTCGTCGGTGCGGGGAGCAGCTTCGTGTGCACGTTTGCGTGCAAGAGCCGCGGCATTTGTCCCTCGTGTCTGGGCCGGCGCATGTCCGAGGGTGCCGCGATTTTGGTCGACCGGGTGCTGCCCACGGTCGGTGACGAAGTGATTGCGGACCAACGACACCACGTCGGGATCGACGTACGTCGTCTCCTCCATCACGTGGCACCAGTGGCACCAC
>CADEGN010000468.1 GCA_902826865.1 uncultured Myxococcales bacterium | reverse complement strand
AAGATGATGGGGGAGCACCCGTTTCCGGATGCCCTCTGCTACGACGAGATCCACCTCGCTACTACGTCAAGCCGCTTCTGGGATACGTGCATGGTCACGAGAAGACGTGGCCCTCGTTCCAGAACGAGCTACGTGCGGGAATATGGACCCGCAATATCCATCATCCGTTCGGCAGCGACGAACTGGCCTGGCAGCCGCAGAACGCGACGGAGGACTGGCGGTACCAGAACATGGCGGGCGCCGCCACGCCGATCGTTGCGGGGGAGTGGAATTTCGTCGAGATCCACTACACGCTCAACACACCCGGCGTTGCCGACGGCGTGATCGAGATGTGGGTCGACAACTGCGGTGCAGATGGGAGCGGGTGCACCGGTACGCCGACGCTCAAGATGCGTCACACCGACGTGGTCCTGCGCGAGGCGGGCGACAACGGCCGAATCTGCCAGCTGTGGTTCGAGAACTGGTCGAACGCCGCCTCGGTGGACGAGAAATACTACGACCAGCTCATCGTTGCGACGTCGGGCCCGATCGGGTTCTGCACGAGCTGCACCGCCCCCTGAACGTGGCCGGGCCGCCGAAGCCGGCTCCCCGGAATCGGGGGAACCTCGGTCAGTAGTTTCGCTCGCGCCCGTTATTCGAAGTGTCGGTCCCAGTCGATGTACAGGCCAGCTGCTGCGTTCGGTCCTGTGTGGTCGTACATTCCGGATCGCTCGAAGGTCGAGTACACCCCGTCATCATCCAGATCACCGAAGGCTTGCACCGTGAACTGACACCCGCCCTGGGGGCCGTTGGTGTCAACGCCGATGAATCGATAGTGGAACTGATGGGGAACATCGACCGCCAACCCGAGAGCCGACCACGCCGGGTGCTGCCATGGTTGACCTGAATAGCTCCCCGGCGCGCTTCGTTGGCCGGGACTGCAGCGCTGGGCGACCCCTCGGGCGCAACGCACGTCGAGCGGCGGCGTCGGTCCGGTATCGACGCTGCCATCGAGGGCGCCCGGACAGCGGTAGCGCCCGTCGACCTTGGTGGCGCCGAACTCCCAGATGGCTTCGAACGCCCGCCAGATGAAGTAGAGGGGCTCGAGATGCTTCATGGGGTTTTTCGCCGGCCATGCACAGATCTCGCCTCGGCAGGTCGTCCCGGACGGGCACTTGCCGCCATCAGGCGGACAGGCGGCGAGTGCTGGCCCCGTCGGCTCGAGTGGACCGGGAGTCGGGAGCAAGCTCGCAGGCGCCTCGCCGGCGGTCGGGCGGTGGTACAGCGAAACCAATCCATCAAGGCTCGTCTGCGCCCCGCCATCGACGCTGTGCAACCTGCCACCGATCGAAACCTCCGACGCGATGAGTACGCCGTCCAGGGCGAACGTCCCCCAGCCCTTGACGCCGTACTCGGCGGTGTACTCACGCCCGTGGTCGGCGATGCGCACCGATCCCGTCGCGCCGCTGATCCTGTAGATCAGGCAGTCCGTCCCATGGGGGCGCCGGCAAGCGGCGGTGTGGGAGAACTCGTAACTCAAACGAAGCGTGGGGGCTGGCGTCGCGTTCTTCCCCAGGGGAAGGGTTCGTGCTACTTGCCACGACGCTCCGCGCGCCACTGGGTGCGACGGGAAGTCCGGTAGCAAGAACAGGAACGTGGTTGTCAACGCCTCCCCAATCGGGCTCCCGGGATTCGAATGAACGTCGCGCGGACCGGCGGGCGAGAACTCGAGATCGAACAGGGGGGATGCGTCGACCCGAGGGCCGTCGACGACGCTCGGTTCCCCTCCGTCGCTGTTCGCGATTCTGTGGAGCCAGACGTCGCTCCGCCCATCGTTGCGAGGCGCCGCCCACATCCAACCCTCGCTGGACAGAACGGGTCGGTCGCCAACGCGAAACAACGCGCTGATTTCGTACGCGCCGCGGGCCAACGCCTTGTCGTAGGCGAGGGCAACCTCGGCAGTGGGGCGATCCCCTTGCGCCCTTCGGTCTTCATTGGCCGCGAGTTCGGCGACAGCGGGGCCCCGGCAGCCGCCGAGGATGGCCGTGACGATGGTTGCAGCACGTCGCCAGGTACGACGACGAGTCTGCGTGCCCGCGCCTCGGATTCCGCGATGCGGTGACAGGCGAGTGGGCGCGGATGGAGTCGATGACGACTCCCCAGGCACGTTATTGCCCATCTCGCGGGTGCGGCAGTAGGCCACCGGGATCGCCTTGCGAACGTGCACGTCGTCGGCGATGGGCGCGGTGTGCCGACGCCGAAGCGTCATGGGTTGTCGGTCCGCTCGGTTGACGCGCGCCGAACCCAAACATCAGGAAGGTGACGACCGGTACTACGAAGGATCAACCGGGCCGTTTTGCGCTGAAGAGGCCATGCCATTTGCTACGGAGGATGCACGGGGAGGATGTCCGGTGCGTCCGAAACTGGCGGCTACAATCGAGGTAACGCGTGCGGACACTCACCAGGCTCTGCGCGTCAATCATATTCTGGATCGGGTCAAGCGCCGTGGAGCATTTGCGCGATCCCCTCGGCGTCGGTGATGGCCGCGACGACGCGGAGGCCTAGCCGCCGCAGTTGAACGTGTCGCACGTCCCAGGTCTCGCGGTGATTCAAAGCCGCGGTCCACTCAGTGCGGGTCGATGATCACCAGCTCGGCGCGGTTGATGTCAAACAAGACGTTGTTGTACCCAACCTTTTCGATGGCGGCGCGTTGGGGCTCCAGTCGCTTCCAAATCTCGGCTTGAATCCGCGGGTCGAGCCCCGGGCGACCGCGCCGCGGGTTGAACAGCTCGAGCGACAACCCGCGGACGTAGTCGAAGACGACTCCCCAGTAAGGTTGGCCGCGGGTGGGAAACGTGAGATCGGGGAGAATTCCGTGGTCGGCGACGACACGCAAGCCCGTCGACCGCTTGGACTGCAGTGCGGCGAGCTCGCCAAGGACATGCTGGTGGCTCGTGGGGAAGAGCTTTAGCGCGCGTTCTACCCCTTGCTCCCGTACCAGGAACACTTCGCCCTGCATCCCGCCTCCCAGGCGCTGCACCACAGTCAGCGCGCGACCGCCCGCGTTTATCACCGTCTCGGGCTTGAGCCAGGCGTATTGCTGCGACGCAGCGAGAAGCCACGAACGGTGCGCGAGCTGGAGCGCGGCGATGATCGCGGGGGTGTACCAGGCCACCAGCGGGAGCATGTTCGCGAGTGTCGCAGCGCGGGCGCGGGGGCGCAACGTGCGGCACCACGTCGGCGGTCGGCTCGGGATCCGGGGCGCCCCGCGTGCCGATCGTGCGTGGGCGAGCGCTTCACGAGCGGCGGCTCGAGCGGCCGCCCGCCGCCGAGCGGCGAGCGGCCTCTTTCATCGAGCGGAGCTCAGAGGTAGTTCCAGGTGCAGACGCCGGCGTCGCAGAGGAAGCCGTCGACCGCAGGGCAGTCGCAGGTGCTGATGAGGCCGGTCGAGCACTCATTCGCCTCGGCCTTCGCGCGGATCTCCTCGAGGTCGGCGAGGTCGGCGTCGTTGCGCGCGACGAGGTTACGGGTGCAGCCGCAGCTCGTGCCGGCGAGCACCTGGCCGCACTGGTCGTCGCTCACGCACGCGCGGATCTCGGCGAGCTCCGTCTCGAAGTCGTTCAGGATCGGGCCGCAGGTGTCGACCGGCTCGCCACACACCTGGCCGACGCCGCCGAACGGATCGCACTCGTCCGGGCCGCCGTTGCCGATGTCTCCCCGCCAGTTGCCGTCGGCGCAGCAGTGCGCGCCCTCGATGCCACCGGGGTTCTCGGCCGGATCGCAGCAGGTCGGCTCTTCCTTGCACGAGCAGATCTCGCAGCCGTTCTCGTCGGTCGCGAAGCCGTTCTCGCAGAACAGCGCGCAGAAGACCGGCTCGCACTGCTTGGGCTCCACGCAGATGCCACCGCAGTCCGCTCCGCCGTTGTTAGGATCGCAGTCGTCGTTCGGGTCGTCGATGCACGCGAGACCCTCGGGGCATTGGATGCCGGCGAAGCCGCCGCAGAACTGCGGCGGCTCGTCGCACGCGCCCTTGGACGCCACGCTCGTGCCGGCCCCATGCGCATGGCAGGGGTTGCTGTA
>CADEGN010000467.1 GCA_902826865.1 uncultured Myxococcales bacterium | reverse complement strand
GTGGCGACGTACTGCATCCCCTTGCATGAGATCAGTTTGGTGGACGTCCCGCGCGTCGGTGGCAAGACGGCGTCGTTGGGCGAACTGATCCGTGAACTATCGGCGACGGGCGTCCGTGTACCGACCGGGTTCGCCGTCACTGCCGACGCCTACTCGGCCGTGCTTGAACGCGGAGAAACGCAGCCCAAACTCAGGGCGCTGCTGGCCGGACTGGATCCGAGCGACACGGCCGATCTCGCGCGGCGCGGTCGTCATGCTCGCCAGCTGGTGATCGACGCCGGGATCCCATCCGACGTGCGCGACGCAATCGCCAATTCCTACCGCGCGCTTGAGGCGGAGCTCGGGGCGCACGTCGATGTTGCAGTGCGTAGTAGCGCCACCGCCGAGGATCTACCCGAGGCCTCGTTCGCCGGTCAGCAGGCCACGTTCCTGAACATCCGCGGTGGCGAGTCGGTGGTGCGCGCGTGCCTCGAGTGCTTCGCCTCCCTCTTCACGGACCGCGCGATCGCCTACCGCCAGATCCGCGGTTACGACCACTTCTCTGTCCGCGGAGCCATCGCCGTGCAACAGATGATCCGCTCCGATCGCGGTGCAGCGGGTGTGATCTTCACGCTTGATCCAGAAAGCGGAAATCGAGACATCGTGATCGTGACGGGTGCTTGGGGCCTCGGTGAAAGCGTGGTCGCGGGCCAAGTCGACCCTGACGAGGTTCTCGTTTTCAAGCCAACCATCAACAGCGGCCACGATGCGATCCTCCGGCGCAAGATCGGCGCCAAGCAAACTCGGATCGTATACGGCGGTCGCGGAGGAGCCACGACCCACGCGGTCCCCGTGGCCGACGCCGATCGCCAGCGCCGCTGCTTCACGGACTCCGATGCCCTGACACTGGCGCGTTGGGCGATGGCAATCGAATCCCACTGGTCCGAGAAGTTGGGGCACGCGGCCCCGATGGATATCGAGTGGGCCAAAGATGGCCGCGACGGCGCCCTCTACGTGGTCCAGGCACGACCGGAGACCGTGCATGCTCGTCACGACCCCAATGTTCTCCGGCGTTGGCACCTCGCCACGCACCCGCCCGCGCGCGTCCGCGGCGTTGCAATCGGTTCGGGTGCCGCGAGTGGGCCCGTGCGCGTAATCGACGGGGTCGAGCACCTCTCCGAGGTCAAAGAGGGAGAAGTCCTGGTAGCCGACATGACCGACCCCGACTGGGTCCCCGCGCTTCGAAAGGCCGCGGGTGTGGTTACCAATCGCGGCGGGCGAACTTGCCACGCTGCGATCGTGAGCCGCGAGCTCGGGGTTCCCTGTGTGGTTGGGACTGGTCACGCGACCGCAGTGCTGCGGACCGGAGACGTGGTCACTATCGACTGCTCGCACGGTGGTGTTGGCGAAGTGCTCGAGGGGGCCGTGCCATTTTCGGTGGAGGAGATCCACGTCGACGCACTCCCAGCGACCAAAACGAAGATCATGCTCATTCTCGCCGACCCAGAACGGGCGATGCACCACGCACGCCTGCCCGTTGCCGGCGTGGGGCTTGTGCGTCTGGAGTTCATCACCGCCAACGCCATCGGCATCCACCCGCTCGCCGCCCTGCGCCCAAACGATCTTTCCGCCGAAGTCCGCACCGCGTTGGAAGAGCGCACCCGCGGCTACGCGAGCCCGGCCGAGTTCTGGCTCGCGAAATTGACTGAGGGCATCGCCACCATCGCCGCGGCGTTCTGGCCGCGCGAGATCATCGTGCGGCTAGGTGACTTCAAGTCGAACGAGTACGCCGGCATTCTCGGCGGCGGGAGTTTCGAACCCCGCGAAGAGAATCCAATGATCGGACTGCGTGGCGCGAGCCGCTACGTGCATCCCATGTTCGCCGACGCCTTCGCCCTCGAGTGCAAGGCGATGGTGCGTGTCCGTGAAGCCATGGGTCTCACCAACGTCAAGCTGATGGTTCCGTTTTGCCGAACGCCCGACGAGGGCAAGCGAGTTCTCGAGGCGATGGCGAGCCATGGCCTCGTACGCGGACGGCAGGGGCTCGAGGTCTGGGTGATGTGCGAGATTCCTTCGAACGTCGTGGTGATCGACCGCTTCGCTGAGTTGTTCGACGGGTTCAGTATCGGCTCCAATGACCTCACGCAGCTCGTACTCGGCGTCGATCGCGACTCCGAGCTCCTGGCACCGTTGTTTCGCGAGCGTGAGGAGGCCGTCATGCGAATGATCGCCCAGGCAATCCGTGGCGCCCACGCCCATGGCCGCCCGATCGGCCTATGCGGGCAGGCGCCCAGCGACGACCCCGAGTTCGCGAGGTTTCTGGTCAGCGAGGGCATCGACAGCATCTCCCTCAATCCAGACGCTGTATTGCGCGCCATGGACGTGGTTGCCGACGCCGAACGGGCAACCCGGTGAGAACGCCGGCGAGCGCGGCGGATCCTAGCCCTTCCCGGCCAACTTCGCCGCGAGGTAGGCGCACATTCCGTCGAGCGTGACGAGATTGCCGTAGTCACGCTCTGGAATGTCTACCCCGAGCTCGCGATGGACCGAGACGATCAGGTTCAACAGATCAATGGAGTCGATATCGAGCTGGTCACGGAGATCGACGGATCCCGAGATCGTGGCCAGGTCGGCCTCCGGGGCCACAGCACCCAGGAGTCTGATCACGGTTGAGCGCAATTCTTCGGCCACGTCAGGATTCCCCGTCTTTGATCAACTGCTCGATGCGTCGCAAGAACCGCGCGCCTCGGTGTCCGTTGCTCGTGCGGTGATCGGCGGCGAGGGTAACATCAACGACGCGGCGTGGGACGACTCGATCTTCTACCACCCACGGACGCCACCGAGTCCTGCCCAGCCCAACGATGGCGACCTGCGGGGGATGGATCACCCCCCAAACCGCGTCGACACCCTGATCGCCCAGGCTCGTGACTGTGATCGCCGCGGAGGCCAGCTCGGACGCGCGGAGCCCTCCGCTGCGCGCGCGCTCGGTTACATCTCGGATCTTCGTCATCAGCGTGACAAGGTCCCCCTCGTCCGCGTCGAAGATCGCCGGATTGACCAGGCCGCCATCGCGCAGCGAAATAGCGAGCCCGATGTGGATCCCTGGTGCTGGCACGAACTCCCCGTCGCGCCACCAACCGCACAGCTCGCGGTGATCTCGCAACGCCAGGGCGACCGCGCGCAGAAGCGGTGCGATGGCCAAGGCGCGCTCCGCCGGCGGCTTGGTGGCGTTACGCGCTTCCAGAGCCGTGAGCATCGCCTCGACGTCGATCGAGTGGGCGAGGTAGTAGTGCGGGATCTCCCGCTTTGATCGCGCCATCGCCCCAGCGATGATCTTCTGCGACGTCGCGCCCGGTGTGGGCGTGGGGCTCGCAGCGGCGGCCTCGATGTCCTCGGTCGTGATCGTTGCGTTGGGCCCGGTGCCGCGCACTCGCTGCGGATCGACACCAAGCTCCTCGGCGCGGCGTCGTGCACGAGGCGAGAGCCGCGCGCGCTCGCCGAGGACGGCGTCTGGAGACGGCTGGGCGGCAGGTGGAGTGGGAGTAGTAGCGGCCACGACCGGGGCGGCCACGAGCGGGGCGGTTACGGGAGCCGCCACTGCGGAGGCCTCTTCCGCATCTTGGAGTCTTGCCAACGGCGTGCCCACCGGAACGCTTGTGCCCTCGGCGACCAGCAGCTCTTCGACGACGCCGGGTTGGAAACACTCGACGTCAATCGCCCCCTTGTCGGTCTCGACCACGGCGACGACATCGCCGCGCGCAACTTTCTGACCCACGGCGATCTTCCACTGCACCAAGATTCCCGACTCCATGTCGGCACCGAGAGAAGGCATGCAGAAGTTGGCCATGTCATCGTCCTATCGTGGCGCGGGTCGCCGCGACGATCCCTTCGACCTGGGGGAGCGCAGCCTGCTCGAGATGCCGCGCATACGGGATCGGCACCTCCTTGCTACAAACCCGCGCAACCGGGGATTCGAGGTCGTAGAGGCACTGCTCCATCAGCCTCGCTGAGATCTCGGCGGCGAGCCCACAGGTCCGCCAACCCTCGTCCACGACCACGGCGCGGTGGGTCTTGCGGACCGATG
>CADEGN010000466.1 GCA_902826865.1 uncultured Myxococcales bacterium | reverse complement strand
GCCGGCGTAGGATATCGCGAGGTCGTATTGCTCGGCCAGACGGCGAACTCGTATCGACACGGGGACGTCGACTTCGCGGATCTGCTGCGCGCGGTGGCACGGATCGAGGGCATCGCACGGGTCCGGTTCATCAGCCCCTACCCCTGCGACGTCTCCGACGCGCTCGTCGCGGCCATGGCGGAAGTGCCGCGGATTTGCCCGCAGATCCACCTGCCGCTGCAATCCGGCAGCGACACCGTGCTCGCGCGTATGCGACGGGGTTACGACGCGCAGACCTACCTTGCGCTCGTGTCCCGGCTGCGCGCGGCGATCCCTGATCTCGCCATCTCCACGGACATCATGGTGGGCTTTTGCGGCGAAACTGAGGCCGAGCACCTGGCGACGATCGCGATGATGGAGCAGGTGCGGTTCGACACGGCGTTCACGTTTTCCTATAGCGATCGAGGGGTGACGCAAGCGGCACGCCGCTTTGTCGATGACGTTGCGCCCGACGTCAAGGCGCGCCGGCTCCAGCAGGTGGTCGACCTCCAGGACCGCCACACCCGCGAAAGCCACGCGCGGTGGGTTGGACGCACGGTCGAAGTTCTCGTCACCGGCCCCTCTCGTCGGGGCAACATGCTGAGTGGACGCACACCTCAGTACCAGCGCGTGCTGCTCGCGATCGATCCCGACGGCACGCATCGCGGGGCGCGTGCCGGTGAGCTCGTGCGCGTCGAGATTGCGTCCACGACCGGACATTCCCTTGTCGCACGGGCCAGCGCGGCACTTGCTTGAGCCCTACGATGTCGATCCCGCGCAACAAGTCCAAGGCCTCTGCGTCGCCGGCGGCCGACGAAGCCCCGCAGGCCCCCAGCACGTTGGCGCGGCACGTTCAGCCGCTTGGGCCACGCGTGCTTGTACGCGTGATCAAGGCGCCGGACCGCTCGGAGGCGGGGTTGTTTCTTCCGCAGGGTGTGAAGGACAGCCACGCGGCCGCCCTCCTGGGCGAGGTCGTCGAGGTAGCGCGCACGTTGCCAACCGCGGATCTCGTCGCGTCCGACCCTGACGACGACGACGACGACGAGCGGGCGGACCTCGGAAAAAACGTGAGCGGTGTGCCACTCGGGGCCAACGTCCTCTTCGAAAAGAACCGCGGCGTCGCGGTGCCGTGGGACGAGAGCCTACGGATCCTCGAAGTGCGCCACGTGCTCGCCATCGTCGACATCATCAGCCAAGAAGAGCTGCAATGACGGCGCAACGGCTGGTCGCGGCGCTCTGCGTCTTTGGAATCGTGGCCTCGACCGCCGCTGAGGTCGCCGCGGCCCCCGCCGCTGCGGAACGCGACGTGAGCGACGGCGTGGATCGGCCGATCCACGACTACTCGGGGGAGGGCGACGCGAGCAGTATGGAGCTCAACCCGGCGCTGCTGTCGGCGATCCGCGGCCTCGATCTGGCGTTGCTCGGCTACAACGCCCGTTCGCCGTACGTGCGTGGGAGCGGCTTTGGTGCCTTCATCGCGGCGAATCTGCGCTTCGGGGTCGCGTTCGGCTTCGGCGCCCAGTTCGTTCAGCCGCGGCTCGGCCGCGGCATCGTCGACGCCGCCGCGACCCGCAACCCGAGCGCGACCAAGCTGACGTGGGCATTCTCCGGCGGGATCGGGGACAAGGGCTCATTTGGCGTCGCGATCTCGGGAATTCGCAACGGTGGCGATTGGCTTCGCCGCCCCGACCTCGACCTCGGCGTCTTGTACCGGCTCCGCAGCTACGGTTCACTCGGGATCGCCGCGCACCTCGGTCCGGGCGATCTGCGCGACCCCACCTACGCCTCCGTGGCTTCACTGGTGGGTGAGCTCGGCGTGCGTCCGTTCGGTACTCGCATTCTCGAGCTGGCAGCCGGCGTCCGGACGGTGCTCGCACGCGCCGAACCCGGAGGCGACCTCGAGCGCACCCGCGGCGCGTCGGGAATCTACCCACGCGGCCGCATGGCGCTGCGTTACCACGGCGTGGCGTTGCTCGGCGAGATCGAGCAGGTCCAGACGACCGTGCTCGATCCGGCTTCGTTCCAGCCACTGCGCGGCAAGAAGGCGCTGCGCGGGTCCGTGGCGCTCGAGCTCGCCTGGGACTTCGTGCGTGCGCGCGGGGGCGTGCATGCCGGCATCTCCGACGGCGTCGACGGGTTCGGGTTCGCGGCCCACGCCTCGAGTTCGCGACACGATCGTGTGTTCTGGCCCCGCCATATCGACGCCGAGCGCATCGACATCGACGAAGTCGACGATGAGCGCGAGCTGATCGAGCTATTGGTGCGACTCGATCGCGCGCGACGAGCGGGCGATCGCAGCGTGCTGGTCGTCGAGTCGCGGAACGCCAAGATCGGCTGGGCCAGCCTGCACGAGATCCGTGAGGCGCTAATCGCCGTGCGTAACGCGGGAGGGCACGTTTTCGCGTATCTCGAGGCGGCCGACACGAAGGACTACTACGTAGCCAGCGCGGCCGAGCGTGTGTATGTGCATCCCGCGGGATCACTCGCCGTATACGGCCTGGCGAGCGTTCATTTCTACTTCAAGCGCGCGCTGGATAAGCTCGGGGTCGGGGCGGAAGTCGTGCGGGTCGGCGAGTACAAGGCCGCCGGGGAGATGTTCAGCGAGAGCGCTCCAAGCAAGGCGAGCAAGGCGCAGGACACGGCGATTCTCGCCGACCACTACGCCCAGATTATCGGCGACATCGCACGTGCGCGCGGGATCTCGCCCAAGGCCGCGCGTGCGGCCTTCGACGACGCCCCGCACACGCCCCAGGCCTCCGTCGCCGCCAAGCTGGCCGATGAGGTCGTATTTCGCGATCAGCTACTCGAGCGCGTGTCCGATGCGCTGGGCGCCGAAGTCGAGTTTCGGTCGTTCCCTGACACGGGTCACGCTCAGCCCAGGTGGGGCGGCACGCCGTACGTCGGCGTGGTTCTTGTTGAGGGCACGATCATCGACGGTCGCAGCCGCGTGATCCCGATCCTCGGCACGCGTTTCGCCGGCGGCGACACCATCGCGGAGACGCTACGTAAGCTCCGCCGCGACCCCCTCTGCAAAGGCATCGTGCTGCGTGTAAACAGCCCGGGTGGATCCGCCCTGGCTTCAGACGTGATTTGGCGCGAAGTGGCGCTCGTCCGCGAGGGTCACGAGCGCGACCCGAAGTTCTCTCCGCCGATCGTGGTCTCGATGGGGGACGTCGCTGCCAGCGGCGGGTACTACGTCGCGATGGGTGCAAAGCACGTCTTCGCCGATCCGATGACCATCACCGGGTCGATCGGCGTCATCGCCATCCATTTCGATCTCTCCGGCCTGCTCCAAAAACTGGGAATCGACGTCACGACCTTCCGCCAGGGTAAGAGCGCGGGGTTTGAGACGCCGTGGCAACCCTACACGCCCGATCAGCGCACGCGCGTCGAGTGGGCAATCGCGGCGACCTACGATTTGTTCACCCAGCGCGTCGCCGACGGCCGTGGCCTACCGCGCGAACGCGTTGACGAGCTGGGTCGTGGACATGTCTACAGTGGCACCAGCGCGCGAAGGGTCGGCCTTGTCGATGGTCTCGGCAACCTCGATGACGCGATTGCCAAGCTTCGGGTCGAGGCCGGCATTGCGCCACGGACACAGCTGGAGCTGCGCGTCTTACCCGACGATGTCCGGCTGATCGATCTCGTCCTCGACGCGGTCGGCGTTCCGCGGCGCGGGGCCCAGGCGGCGACTGGGCGCCGCGCACGGCGGCGACAAGGCCTGCTCGAGCGCACGGGTATCGCGGTGGATCTTGCGCTGGCCCGACTGCCGACATCACTGCTTTTCCTCGCGCCTGATCAACCGCAAGCGTTGTGGCTCGATCCCCCGGACTAAACGACCGGGGCCAACAGCTCCGAGAGCGGAGTGCGCCCGCGTGCGCGCTTTCCCCGGCCAAGAGGCGCCGGAGGCACATCAACCGCATGCTGGCAGAGGACCGAACTTCGCTCCGACCCAAGCACGTACAACATGGGCCGGCGACCGCAGATCCGCGAGCGCGGCGGCGTCGGCGCGGTGGAACTCCGGTCGCTCGTCACGACAACCGCTGAAGCCCGCCCTGGCAAACGCCGCGACAACCTCCGCCTCGTCGGCGAAG
>CADEGN010000465.1 GCA_902826865.1 uncultured Myxococcales bacterium | reverse complement strand
GGGCGCGCCGTGATCCCTTCGCCCGGAGAGCTGCTGCGTCGACATGGCCTGTCGGCGCGCAAAAGCTGGGGCCAGAATTTCTTGCACGCGGTTCACGTGCACGAGGCGATCGTGCGGGCGGCAGGCGCCGCGAATGGGCGCCGCGTCGTCGAGATCGGAGCGGGGCTCGGCACGCTCACCGCCCATCTTCTGGCGGCGGGTGCGGAGGTTTGGGCGATCGAGCGCGACCGTGATCTATGCGCCGTGTTGCGAACCGAGCTTGCCAACGCCCCGGGCTTTCGCCTCATCGAAGCCGACGCCGTTCGCTTCGACTACGCGACCGCTGTTGATCCGGTGCTCGGCAAGCCAACGATCGTCGGCAACCTACCCTACCATCTCACTGCGCCCCTGCTGTTTGCGCTGCTCGATCACCATGCGCACACCGCCGATTGGATCGTCATGGTCCAGCGCGAAGTCGCCGACCGCCTATGCGCGCCCCCCGGAAATCGCGTCTATGGCAGTACAAGCGTGGTGCTTGGTCGCGTGCGAAGTCTCGAGTTGGTGACGTCGGTCGTACGCGGTGCGTTTGTGCCGGCTCCGCGGGTCGATTCCGCGGTGATCCGTCTGCGCCCGCGCGCGCAGGTCCGCGGCGATGTCGGCGACGAGCGAGCGTTTCGCGGCCTGGTTAGGGCCGCGTTTCAGCAGCGGCGCAAGACCCTCGCGAACGCGCTGCGCTCCCTTGGCGATCGCGAGCGTGTCCACGCGTGGTGTGCGGCAGCCTCCGTCGATCCGCAGACACGGCCCGAGACCCTCTCGCCAGAGCAGTTTGCGGCCCTGCAACGCGCGCGCGAAAGCGATCCCGCACCTACGACCGAAACGCCGGCCGGGAACGGTGATGCCTGAGCTCCCCGAGGTTGAGTCGGTTCGCCGGGGTCTGCAGCGAGCACGTTTGCGCGCGGCGGTACGGTCGATCTACCGCAGCCGCGAGCGTCTGCGCATAGGGACCGCGTGGAACCACGAGAATCTCGAGGTGCTGCTCGGTGCGCACCCTGGCAAGGTTGCGCGGCGCGGGAAGTACATCCTGTGGCACTTCACCGGCGCATCCCACGAGCTCGGGTTGATCGTGCACCTCGGCATGAGCGGTCGCTTTGGGCTGGCCAGAGCGGCGGACCCTCGGCTGGCCCACACGCACTTCGTGCTACAGCTGGAAGACGGGCGCGAGGTTCGATTGGTCGATCCTCGCCGCTTCGGTGGCTTGCGGGCCGGGGTGCGTGCGGAACTCGAGCACTCTGCGCCGCTGTGCGAGCTTGGGCCCGAACCACTCGATCGCGGGTTCAACGGTGGGGTGCTGGCTGAGCGGGCGGCGAAGAGTGCCCGCGCGCTGCGGGATGTGCTGCTGGATCAGCACGTGATCGCTGGGGTCGGGAACATCTACGCCGTCGAAGCGCTCTATCGCGCAGGCATTCATCCACTGGTTGCCGCCCGGCGCCTGCGCGAAAGCGCGTGGGATCGGCTGGCGACCGCCTTGCGGGACGTCTTGCGGGCCGCGATCGACAACGGCGGGACGACGCTCCGCGATTTCCGCGACGTCCGTGGTCACGTCGGACGCAATCAGAACGAGCTGGCGGTGTATGGACGAGCCGGTCAGCCATGTCCGGGGTGTGGCACGGCCCTCGTGGGCTTTGTGCACGGCGGGCGCAGTGGTGTCCGCTGCCCGGTCGACCAACCGCGCCGCCGTGGCGCGATTGTGTGACCGCAAACCAATACCGATGCCCCCGCGAGGCATGCGGGGGCCCGGGCCCGGGTCACCATGGATCGAGCAGGGCCGGGGGAGACACAGCTCGAAAGCAACGCGGGTATCGGATTGTCTCGAGGAACCGCTACAGGGCTCCCTGCGGGAGCGAGTCCCGTAAATGCAGCGTGCGTGCCACGGCCGAGCTCCTCGGAACCAAACTGGATCTTGCAGGCCAGGGGATCAGCCGCGGATCTCTTTCGTCAGGAATCCGACAGTCCCGACCTGGGCCGTCAAAAACCAAGCTTGTGGGCCAAACCGCTGACCGTTCTTTGACAGGGAACACGGACGCACCTTTGGCCGTGATGTGCAGGGGGGCCCTGAAACCCGGCACGTCCGTGCGTTAGGTCGCAGGTGGCCCCCTTTGTCCCCGTGGCGCCGAGCCGAGAGAGATCGGCCGGTCGGCCTCGGGCGTTCGCAGCTGGGAACGCGCTTGGCGCCCGGCTGTCCATGGAGCTCTACCACCCCACGCTGCCGAATCGCCCGTTGCCCTGGCTGTCGCTCGCGGCGCAAACTCCTCAAGGTGCGCTCGGCGGAACCCGCTGCGGCGGTCTAGCCCTCGACATGGACCCGTCGGATCAACCCTCGCACGCAGACGCTCGTAGCGACGAGCTCTTGATGGACGCCTTCCGTCTCGGCGACGCGAACGCGTTCGAAATCCTCGTGGTTCGTCATTCGCGCGGGGTGTTCAACTACCTTTTGCGATCGGTGCGAATTCAGGCCAGGGCGGAGGAGCTCCTGCAAGAGGTGCTTGTCCGCGTAATTCGGTCGAAGGACCGCTACAAGCGCTCGGCGAAGTTCACCACCTGGATCTACACGATCGCGCGAAACCTGTGCGTCGACGAGAGTCGCCGAGCGCGGTTTCGCGAACACGAGTCGCTCGACGCACCACGCAAGGGCCGGCAGCCGGAAGAGGGTCGGACGCTGCTGACGTCGATGCCGGCGGATCAGGTGCCAACCGATGAGGGCGCGGACGCGCCGCGCCTGCGCGATCGCCTGGCCCGCGCGATCGACGAGCTCCCGGACGACCAGCGGGAGGTCTTCCTGATGCGCCAGGTGGCGGGGCTGTCGTTCCGTGAAATCGGCGACGCGGTAGGGGCGCCAGAGAACACCGTGAAGTCACGGATGCGCTATGCCCTCGAGAAGCTCCGCCAGGATCTCGCGGATCTCGAGGCCGACTACGCAGAGGCCAGCGTCGCGCTTGGCAAGGGCGGGTTTGCGCATGGCTGACCCCGCTGAGTTCGCCCCGGCCGACCTCGATCGGATCGAGGACGCGCTCGAGTTTCTCGAGCGTGATCCTGGCCCGGACGAACCGTCGTACGCCATTCGTCAGCGACTCGCAGACTATCGCCAGATCGCGGCGCTGAGCCGTGCGGCGATGCCGATGGTCGAGCCTCCACGCCATGTGCTCGAGCAGATCCTCGCACGCGCGCATGAGGCGTGTGAGCTTCCGAGCATCTCGCCAGCCGTCGAAGACCCGCCGCGACCGGTGCGCGAGGGCCTTTGGACGCGAGTGCGACGTTTCGTCCTTGTGCCGGGCGTGGCGGTCGCGGGTACCGCCGCGATCGTGCTCATCATGGTGCAGCAGCGAGATGCGCCGACGCTGGACCAATCAGCGGCTGCGCCAGCGAGCCGGATCGAATCGCGTGGCGAGGATTATCGCGAGCCGTCTTTCGTAGGGCCCCCGGCTCCTGCAGCGTCTCCAGCTCAGGGTCCGTTGCCCGTTGTGAAGCTGGAGTCGGCGGTGCAATCAGATAGCAACTCGGCCGTCGAGCGTGCGCCGGCCAAGGAAGTCGACGGGCCGACCGTCGCGGGTGCAGACAACGTGGCGCCGGCCCTCGGGGATCTCCAAGGGGGCCTCCAAGAGCAGCAGCGAAAGGCGGCTTCGACTCCTGCGTCGCCGGCGGCACCGGCGGTGGCTTCGCCAAAGCCCGTCGACCCGGCATCCCCGCGCTGGGACATCATCGCTCGCGGCGATCGTGCCCGACATAAGAGCGACTGCGACCTGGCCGCGAGCGAGTATCGGCTGGCGCTCGATGATCCGGACACACGCGTTCGCGCGCGCGCGCAGGCGGGCCTCGGCCTGTGCAAGGCCGCGAATGGCGACACAGCAGGCGCGGACGCGGCGTATCAGGCGGCGCGCGAGCTCGATCCCGAGATCCTCGCGTTTATCGAGGACGAGCGACCTCGGGGGGCGGGCGCGAATTCCGGAGCCCGCACATCGCGGGCCAAAAAAGCGAAGGCGTCGTCCGCCAAGACGAAGTCAAAGCCCCGCGTGGGCTACTGAGCTCAGCCGAACAGGTCGAGGTTTGCGGCCTTCGGCATGCCCCAACTCTTGCGAGCTTCGGCCGG
>CADEGN010000464.1 GCA_902826865.1 uncultured Myxococcales bacterium | reverse complement strand
GGATGCCGGGCACCGTCAGCGATGTCTCGGCGACGTTGGTGGCGAGCACGATGCGCGCGGCGCCGCCGGTCTCGAAGACGCGGTCCTGCTCGGCCTGCGACAGGCGCGCAAAGAGCGGCAGGATCTCGGTGTGGCGCTTGGCCGGGCTGTGCGCGAGGTGGTTCCGCGCACAGCGGTGCTCGGCGCCCGCATCACCGGCACCGACTGGGCGGATGGAGGGTTGACGGCGGACGATGCCGTCGCCCACGCCGCCGCCCTCAAGGCGGCGGGTTTCGACTATGTGTGCGTTACCGGCGGCGGCGTCGTGCCGAACATGAAAATCGCGCTGGGCCCGGGCTACCAGGTGCCCTTCGCCGCCAAGGTGCGCGCGGAAACGGGCATCGCCACCCGCGCCGTGGGCCTGATTGCCGAGCCCGCGCAGGCCGAGGAGATCATCGCTTCGGGCAAAGCCGACATGGTGGCGCTTGCGCGCGCCTTCCTCGACGATCCGCGCTGGCCCTGGCATGCGGCCGAGAAGCTCGGCGCCAGCGTGCCGGTGCCGCCGCAATATGCGCGGGCAGCGGCCGCGCAGTGGCCGGGCGCGGCAATGGTGCGGCCCAAGCCCGCCTGATATCGCTGCTGGTGGAAACTGTGGCGCATTGCCCGCCCCTCCCGGGAGGGCTACGCTTCCATTTTGGAAAGCAGCTGCAGGATCAGAGCAATGCCAATGGTGTACCGGAATGAATGCTGAGCCCGTCCCCGGAAAGGTCGTCTTCGACACGACGCTGCCGCCACGCGGCCATATCGCGCACGAGATCGCGCGTGGCCAGGTCATGCGCATCGTCGATTTGGAGGGCCGGCAGGTTGGAGACCTTGTCGCCTATAACCGCGCCAACCTCGCCGAGAAATTCTGGATCTCCAACACCGTCCGCCTCAACGGCACGGTTTATGTCACCAAGGGCCACGTGCTCTATTCCGAGCTGTCGAAGCCGATGTTCACCATCGTCGCCGACACCTGCGGCCGCCACGACCTGCTTGCCGGCTCCTGCAACGCGGAGATCGACAAAGTCCGCTATGGCGTCGATGCGCACTACGGCTGCGTGGAGAACTTCGTCGCCGCGCTCAAGCCCTATGGCATCGAACGCAAGGACGTGCCGATGTCGCTCAACTTCTTCATGAACTGTCCGGTTGATGCGAGCGGGGCCTGGACCATCGCCACCCCCGTCTCCAAGGCCGGCGACTATGTCGACCTGCGCGCCGAGATGGATTGCGTGATCGCGCTCTCGAACTGTCCGCAGGACCTCAACCCTTGCAACGACGGAGAATTGAAGCCGCTGCAGCTCATCGTCTACGAGACGTAACCACCCGATGTCGAGCACGCCCGAGCACGAGAAGAAGACGCTGATCTTGACCGGGGCCTCGCGCGGCATCGGTCATGCCACCGTTAAGCGCTTCGCGTCCGCGGGTTGGCGCGTCATCACCTGCTCGCGGCACGGCTTTCCGGAGAATTGCCCGTGGGAGATGGGCCCGGAGGATCACATCCAGGTCGATCTCGCCGATCCGGCCGACACGCAGCGTGCCGTCGGCGAGATGCGCGAGCGGCTCAAGGCGCAAGGCGGTCGCCTCAACGCTCTCGTCAATAACGCCGCCACCTCCCCGAAGGGCGCCGGCGGCGCGCGCCTCGGCACCATCGAGACCCCGCACGAGGACTGGAGCCGCGTGTTCCAGGTGAACTTCTTCGCGCCGATCGTGCTTGCCCGCGGCCTGCTCGCAGAGCTGGAACGCGCGCACGGCGCCGTCGTCAACGTCACCTCGATTGCCGGCGGCCGCGTGCATCCCTTCGCCGGCGCGGCCTATGCAACTTCGAAATCCGCGCTCGCCGGCCTCACGCGCGAGATGGCCAAGGACTTCGGCCCGCGCGGCGTTCGGGTCAACGCCATCTCGCCCGGCGAGATCGACACGGCCATCCTCTCGCCCGGTACCGAGAAGATCGTCCAGGAGCAAATACCCTTGGGCCGCCTCGGCGAGCCCGAGGAGGTCGCCAAGGCCATCTATTTCCTCTGCACCGAGCAGTCGAGCTACATCAACGGCGCCGAACTCCACATCAACGGCGGCCAGCACGTATAGCGGCCACTAGCAGCCACCCGCGCAGGGGGTGGGGAATGAACGTAGAATCCGCCGTGGTTGCCCCGCTTGCCCGGCCCGCATGCGCCCGCTATAACGCCCGCGCTGCAGGTTGCCGGCCTGCCGGCAACTGCCTATTCTGACGGAACGAACGGTCGGGCGGAGCGTAGCGCAGCCTGGTAGCGCACTTGCTTCGGGAGCAAGGGGTCGGAGGTTCGAATCCTCTCGCTCCGACCATTTCTCATATTTTTTGGCGCGTCTCGCGCTTTGGAGCGCGAAGGACACCCGATCGCCGCGAACGGTTCGCGGTCCACATGCGATCACCCAATGCATGAGTGAGCGAACGTGCAGGAACTGAAATTCCGAACCGACATTACGTTCGAATACGGCGTCCCATCGCCGATGAGCCCGGGCGTCGTCCGCCTTGTCGCGCCCAACGCCGGCCCGTTCACGTTCAAAGGCACAAACACGTACCTCGTCGGCTCGACCGCGCTGGCCGTGATCGATCCCGGCCCCGATGACGAAGTACATCGCGAAGCGATCCTGAGGACCGCCGGCGCGCGGCCCATCACGCACATTCTTTCAACCCACGCCCATCGCGATCATGTCGACGGCATCGCGAAACTGAAAGCCGCAACGGGCGCAATCGTCTGCGCCTATCCGCGCGATCCGGAAGCCAGCCGCATCGCGCTGAAAGATTCCCCCTCGGGTAGCTATTTCGTCGATTATGACCTGACGCCGGACATCGCCTTGGCGCCGGGCGACCGCGTCGAAGGCGGCGACTTCGCGCTCACCGCCATCTACACGCCGGGGCACGCGCCTGACCATCTGTGCTTCGCGCTCGAGGACCGCGACCTTGTCTTTTCCGGCGATCACGTGATGGCCTGGAACACAACCGTCGTCGCCCCGCCCGAAGGCCACATGGGCGATTACGTCCGTTCGCTCGAAATCCTGCTGGACCGTACAGACGCGGCTTTCCTGCCCGGCCACGGCGGCCGCATTTTCGAACCCCAGCGCACGATCAAGGCCTATCTGCTCCATCGCCGCTGGCGCGAGCAGGCGATCCTCCACGCCATCGTGCGCGGCCAGAACACGATCCGCCGCATCGTGCCTGATGTTTATCAGGGAATCGCGACGCACCTCATTCCTGCGGCGACTCTCTCCGTGCAGGCTCACGTCGAGCACTTGATCGAGAAGGGTCGGGTCGCCTGCGATCTCCCGCTGACGCAGGACCGCGCTCTCGCTTGCGTTTAGCCTTAGCCTTGTCGTCCGTAGCGTCGGGCCGAGCCTTGCGCGGCTCGGGAATCGACGCTTCCAGGCGGCCGACGATTTCCTTCAAAAGCAGCCGAACCCGTTCGGCGTTGCCGCCAAAGTCGTTGCTGCCGTAGCGCGAGGACGAACGCACGTCGATGCGTGAACCCTCGCCTTCCGGCAGGACCCGGATCACGACGTCGTCGGTTAATCCCAGAACAAGCGTGCGATCGGAATATTCGATGAAGCCGGTACCGCCTGCCTCAGTGTCGGGAGGCGCCTCGAACGTCGTCTGATGCCGCTGCTTGGCGAGCGCCTGGAGCACGAGTTCGTAGGCTTGCTCAGGCGGCCGCGGCACCACGAGGCTCTTCAAATCCGGATAGTGCGCGATCTGCTGATTGGCAAAGCGCGCACCCGGGTAGGCGACCGGATTGATACCGAGCCCGCCGGTCGCCGCACGCACGCTCTTGGCCTCGGTAAATTCCGGCGGCTCGGAAAGGTCGGTCGTGACATCCGTGATCGCGGGCCAATTGAAGCTAAGCACCGCGACCGAGGCCGGAATTGCCAGCAGCACGAGCGACACGACCGACGCCAGCACGACGCGCGCCGCTCCCTGCCGACCCGTAACCCATATGTCGAGCCCGGCGATAACGGCCATCGCGAGCGCGGACGCCGCCGCGATGAAAACACCGGTTGCAATCGTCATCGCCACCGGCGTCGGCAGCGACAACAAGCGATGAAGCACGGCGGTGATCACCAGCGTGACGACCGAGAAAAGCGCGATGCGGCTTGCCC
>CADEGN010000463.1 GCA_902826865.1 uncultured Myxococcales bacterium | reverse complement strand
AAGATCGCCGGTGGCGGGTCGCGCTCGACCAGCGCGCGGATCCTGGCCTCGGGGCAATTCGAGAGGATGTTCACCACGCGGCGGTGGACAACGGCCGGAGTCGGCACCCAGCTTGGCAAGGGCGACTCACCGTCGAGTTCGAGCGCCCGAAGGCCCGCCTGCGCGGCGGATGTGACGTTGCCCAGGCGGAACAGGCCCTCAGATAACAGCTGCCAGGCATCGATGTCGCGCGCGAAGTGCTCGACCAGCTTTTGCAAGGAGGTCACCGCCAGCGCCGCTTCGTCGGCGTCGAGTCGCAGCTGCCCGAGTCGCAACGCGAGGCCAACCACGCGTTCTGCCCGATCTGTGCGCTCGTCGTCTTCGAGGGGTTCGCCGTCGGGATCGAGGCCTAGGTACTCTGCCGCGGCGGCCCGGGCTTCGTCCTCGTCGCTGGCGACGGCCGCCGGATCGGCCACGGTCGCGGCGATCTCGAGCGCAGCGTCGAGCACGGCGAGCTCAGGGATAGATGCCAGGCGTTCGCGCGCGGCCGCGAGCTCGTCGGCCGCGAGTTCGCACTCGGCGGCGAGGAGCTGAAGGTCGATGCGTTCAAGCGCGGCAAGGCTCTCGAGGTCGAGCGCGTCGCCGAGGTAGCGCAGGGCCCGGCCTGGATCCTCGAGGTCGTAGAGGCACACAGCCGCCGCCGCCGCGTACGGCTCGAGATACTCCGCGTCGAGCTCGATGGCCCGATCGTAGCACCGCAGACTCTCGGTCGGATTGCCCTCGGCGAGGGCGATGGCGCCCAGCAACACCGTCGCGTCGGGTTCATCGGGACGTACGGTTTGCGCGTGCTGCACGCTCGTGCGCGCAGCCTCCAGCTCGCCGCGGTCGAGCAGCGCCCAACCGCGGTCGAGGTGGGCGGCGTAGCGGCTGGACTCGCCCCAGCCGGCGTCTTCGCCTTCGTCGACCTCGCCCTCGCCCATCGTTGGTTTCATATACCATGGGGCTGCAGTGCTCGCGTGGGCTCCAAGGCGCGTCCGGATCGCCCTCGTCGCTGGGCTACTCGCTGGGCCCGTCGGATGCCGGCCGTCGGGTGCGCGTTTGCCTGCGCCGCAGTACCTCGGGGACTTTCGGGGTGCACCGCGTTCGGTCGATCCTGCGTTCGCCGCCGATTGGAAAGCGCTGCGCGACGCGGTGGCCGAGGACCCCGGCCAGCCGTCGGTTGTGGAGGCCGCCGATCGTTTGCTTGCCGCTGGTCCCCCGATCGAGTTGCGGCTGTGGGGGGTGCATGCCAAGGCGCAGCACGCCTACGTTCACGGTGACGACGCTGCAGCCATCGCAATGGCGGATCAGGTGCTTGCGGTGGTCGAAGATCCAATCGCTGTGGCCGACGCGATCTCGGCCCTGTCGTTGGTGCGTGTGCGGGCGCTGGTGCGCACCGGTGACCCGGGGCGCGCGCTCGTGGTCCTCGACGATCCAGCGCTTCTGCGCGTGGGCGTACTCACCGAGGAGGAGCGGGTGGGGATCCGCGCGCTCGCGCTTGATCGCAACGGTCGACAGGGCGAGGCGCTCGCGGCATTCGCCCATTGGCGGTCACATACCGGCGAGGAGACCGCAACGGCGGCATACGCCGAGGCGCGGATGGGCGCGTTGGCCACGTCGCTCGGCGCCGCGGCGATCGCCGAGGCTGCGGCGCGCGAGCGTGGGGACGTTCGCGCCTGCCTCGATGCACTCACTGGCATCCGCGCACCCGACGGCGTCCCAGCATGGGTCGAGCGCTGCAGCGCCGCACCGCTCCGGGTCGGGATCCTCTTGCCGCGCTCGGGACCGCTTGCCGCCCTCGCGCCCCAGCAGCTGGCCGCGGCGACGCACGCCGTTGCACTGCTACAACAGACCGAAGCGCCGGGCTTGACCGAGGTGATCTGGCAAGACGCTGGCGTCGACGGACAGGCAGCTGCGGACGGCGCCGCAAGGCTGGTGGCGGCCGGAGCGACCGCAATCGTGGGCCCGATCGGACCCAACAACGTCAAGGCAGCGGTCGCACGGATCGGTGCGAGCGCCCGCCTATGGATCCCCGGGGAGCCGGTGGGGGATGTGCCCGGGAGCGCACCGACCCTCGAAGCGAGGGTGGCCGCCTTGGTCGACGTCGCAATTGAACGCGGCAGCGAGCGCTTGATCGTGCTCGTCCCCGACTCGGGCTACGGCCGGCGGGCCTCGGGTGCCGCGAAGAAGCGCAGCGGTGGTACACGACTGGGCACGCCGCAGGTCGTGACCTATCCGGTCGACACCACGAGCTTTGGGCCGATCCTCGATCCGATCGGTCCTGCGATCGGCGCGCGGACGAGTATTCTCATCGGCGACGCGATGGCCCGCACCGAGCTCATCGTTCGCCAGCTTGCCCGTGCCGGCAAGGGACCGCGCCGCGACGACGCAGGACCGTTCATCGTCGCCACGGCCGAGGGGATCTCGGAGGCCGAGGCCGGGGTCGGCCATGACGTGCTCGCGGGCATGTGGATCGCACCCGCGGCGGCCGTCTCCGCCGACGCGCGGGCCTTTGCGGACGCGTACGCCCAGGCCGAGGGGCAGCCCCCGAGTGATCACGCATTGCTGGTGTTTCAGGCCGTGCGAGCCGCGGCGACCGGGGCCAAGGCCCACGCGGCGCCGGTCCAGATCGTCCGTGTCCTTGGAGGGCGCCTCGTTGTCCAGTCGCCGCGATCGAACTGACCGCGCCCATCGCGGCGACAGACCACGCGATCGCGGGACCGAGCACGTGGTGGCGGGCGAGCGTGCCGTGGCGGAGCTGCTTGCGGCGGCGCCCGGGCGGATCCGCCGCATCCTCGTCGATCGCGCGCGGATCCAGGGCCCGATCGCCGTGGCCGCCCGGGCCGCTGGCGTCGAGGTGATCCCCGCCGAACCGGGGCTTCTCGCCGAGGCGGCTGGGAACGGACCGGCGAAGGGCGCGGTGGCCTTCGCCACGGCACCGCCAATGCACGATCTCGAGGATCTGTGTGCGTCGGCGATGGCCCGTCCGAGCGCCACCCTCGTGGCGCTCGACCACGTGGTCGATCCGCACAACCTCGGCGCGATCCTGCGGAGCGCGGAGTTCTTCGGGGCCGTGGGGGCGTTCTGGCCCAAAGACGGCGGCGCACCGCTCTCGGGGGCTGCCGTGCGGGCGTCCGCGGGCGCGAGCGAGCGCCTCCCGCTCGGTCAGGTCACGAACCTCGCGCGCGCCCTCGACGCGTGCAAGGAGGCGGGTCTGTGGATCGTGGGCACCGTCCCCCAGGGTGGTATGCCATTGGGTGATGCCGTCGTGGGCAATCGCCTACCTGCGCACCGGGTGCTGGTGCTCGGGGGCGAGCAGGACGGCATGCGTCGGCTGACCCGCGAGCGTTGCGACTTCCTCGTGACGATCGAAGGGGTCGGCCGCCTCGCATCGCTGAACGTGTCCGCGGCGGCCGCCGTCGTGCTGGCGGCGATGCAGGCGGAGGCGAGTCTCCCGGCCCGGTGAACACCCGTCGCGCGCCCGACGGTTTCGCCGTTGAACCGCAATGTGGCCCCATTTACCCTTGCGGGCCGCAAGGCGGCGTCGGCCCGTTCGCCGACGCCCGAGCCCATCGCGGATGGCCCCACGCCCATCCGAAGTTCGAGGACCACCCATGGCCGATGTCCGTATCCGACTGCTCGATTATCTCCGCGCCGCTGCCGATCCCGAGCTCCGGCGGGCGCTTGTCGAAGCCCTTGGCGCAATCGACGTCGCGGCCGCGCGCACGCTCGCGCGCGATGATCCTGCGTCGGGGATCGCGGTGGCGACGATGCTGGGTGCGATGCACATCGCTGAAGCGACGACCGCCGAGATGATGGACGCGGCGAAGCTCGCCGCCACTCGTGCGCCGCGCGACGACGCTGGCAATGAGGTGGCGTTGCTCGCAGGCGTGATCCTGTGGCGACTCGGGGGCGATCTTCAGGCCGCCGAGCCATATTTCCGGAGGATGCGTCGCGCCGACCCGGGCCATCCAGACGTGCTTGCGTTTTACCGGGAGCTGTTCGTTGGAGAAAGCGGGGCCGCGCAGCTCGTGCAGGTGTTGATCCAGGCCCGCCGCGCGGTGAAAGACGCCGAGGAGCGTTTCAAGCTGGCCCAAGAGGTGGCTGAGCTGGCCGAGCATCGCCAAGGGAGCGTCGATCGTGCGATCGAAACCTGGCGCT
>CADEGN010000462.1 GCA_902826865.1 uncultured Myxococcales bacterium | reverse complement strand
TTGGGTAGCATCGACACGGTGATCGTCACCGCTGGCGTTTTCGCGACCCAGGACATCCTCGAGAGCGATCCCGCGCAGCTAGCACGTTTACTTACAATCGACTTCACCAACACCGTTGTGTTCTGCGAGGAGGCTCGTCGCCAGCTGCTTGCCCGGGGAGGCGGCACGCTTTGCGTGTTCTCCTCCGTCGCCGGGGACCGGGCGCGAAAGCCAGTTGTGCTCTATGGCGCTGCCAAAGCCGGCCTATCAGCCTATTTGGAGGGTCTCGATCACCGGTTCCGCGGCGCAGGGTTGCGGACAATCTGCGTGAAGCCGGGGTTCGTCCGCACCTCGATGACGGCCGGATTGCGGCCACCCCCGTTCGCCGGCGAGCCAGAGGCTGTGGCGAAACAGGTCAGTCGCGCATTGGTTCGGGGCACGCCGGTTGTGTACACCCCATCGATCTGGCGCTGGGTGATGCTGATCGTTCGGTCACTCCCACGGTTCGTGATGCGCAAGATCGGCTTCTGAGCTCGAAGGTGGGCGGTGTGTGCTGGCGCCAGTTGGCGGTCCCACATCGCCGATGGCTTGAGGCGAACGCTGGCCCAAGGCATCCTGAGTTTCTTGGTGAGATGCGAACTGATGCTCTGAAGGGTGCCCGGACTCGCGCACGAAGTGATGCGCCGACCATCGGCTACGACGATCGTGCCGACGATGCACTCTTGCGTGACGACCTGCCGGGTCGAATCGGTCGTTATATCGTGCTCGGCGAAGTGGGTCGCGGCGGCATGGGCGTTGTCCTCACCGCCTACGATCCAAAGCTCGAACGGAAGGTCGCGCTCAAGGTCCTTCAGGAGCGGGACCGCAGCGACGCACGGCGCATTGCAACCGGGCAGGAGCGACTTCAGCGAGAAGCTCGCGCATTGGCCAAACTGACGCATCCAAACATCGTCACCGTGCACGACGTCGACGTTTTCGACGGGCAGCTGTACATGGCGATGGAGTTCGTCGACGGGCAGTCGATGCAGACGTGGCTCGGTCAACGGGCGCGAAGCTGGCGTGAGATCCTGACCGTGTTCGTCTCGGCGGCGCGCGGGCTGGCAGCCGCGCACGCCGCGGGCATCGTTCACCGCGACTTCAAACCGGCCAACGTGCTGATCAGCCCGGGCGACAAGCGAGTTCGCGTGCTCGACTTCGGCTTGGCGCAGACGGCCGAAACCGCGGAGAGCCACAGCCACTGCGACGACGACGACGACGACGTACCCGCCCGGGCCCCGCGATTGACGGCGGTCGGGCGACGGGTCGGAACGCCGGCCTACATGGCACCCGAGCAGATCTTGAACACCGAGGTCGGCCCGCAGGCCGATCAGTTTGCGTTCGGCGTGTCGCTCTACGAAGCGCTCTATGGCGTCCCGCCGTTTCGCGGCGATGCGAAAGCGGCGATGTACGACGCGATCGAGGGCCGGATCGCGCCGCCGCCGAAGGATCGGGAGCGCGAGGTGCCCGGATGGTTGAGCAAGGCGGTGTTTCGCATGCTCGCGGCCGACCCCGCGCTGCGATTCCCCGGCATGCTGGCGGTGATCGATGCGCTCGAACGCCGCGCAGAGGTTCGCCGCCGCCGCAAGTTGGTCATCGCGGGCGCTGCGACGCTCGTGGCCGGGTCCGTGGCTGCGGCATGGTCCCTCGGTCGGCGCGGGGGAATGTGCGAAGAACCGCCTGGATCCCTCGCCGAGGCCTGGAACGCAGCCCGCCGAGAACAGATCGCCGACGCCTTCGGCAAGACCGCGCTGCCCTATGCCCAGGCGGCCTGGCAGCGGGCCGCGGCGGTCATCGACGGGCGCGCCGCGGCTTGGACCAAGAGTTGGCACGACGTCTGCGAAGCCACCCACGTCCGGGGCGAACAGTCGGCGACGTTGCTCGACGCGCGTATGGGTTGTCTGCGCGCCACGCAGCGAGAGCTCGCGGCGACGCTCGACATGTTGGACGAGCCCGACGGGGAGTTGACAGAACAGGCCGTCACGATCGCGCTCGGGCTCCGTGATCCCGCCAGTTGCATCGGCTTCGATCCGGGGCAAGTGCCGTTGGTCGCCGAGGAGGAGCGAGCTACGGTGGATGCGATCGAGGCGCTGCTTGCGGAAACCCGTGCTCGCATCGCGGCAGCCCGCGAGGCCGACGCCCTGGCGACCGCCGGCCGCGCCCGCGAGATGGCGGCATCGATCCGGCACACGCCCACCCGAATCGAGGCCGCCGTCTTGTTCGGCACGGCCCAGGCCCGCGCCGGGAAAGCCGCCGACGCCCGCGCCATCCTCGCGGAGGCGATCGCTGAGGCCGCGTCGGCGGGCCTTGCCGCGACCGAGGCGGTCGCCTGGATCGAGTACGCACGCGCGATCAGTCGTGAGGCGAAGCCGCAGGTCGACGTCCCGACCCTGCGCGTCGCCGCGGACGCAGCGCTCAAGCGCGCCGGGAATTCCGCGACGCTGCGCGCGGAGTTCCAGCACGAGATCGGCAACATTCACAGCAATGCCGGCGATTCGGCCGCAGCTGTGGCCAGCCTTGGGGATGCGCTCCGCCTGTTCATCGGCGAGCTCGGCCAGCAACACCCCGACGTGGCGCGCACGCGCTCGGATCTCGCGCTCGCACTGGTGAGGAGTCGGCGCTACGCAGAGGCCGAGATCCAACTCCGCGATGCGCTGAACGTGGCCGAGGCGGTTCACGGCCCCGAACACCCGGTGGTGGCCTCCATCTGTCTCAACCTCGCGAACGTCTTGCTCGAAGGCGCCGGCGAATTCGACGATGCCGAGGCGTTGCTCGAGCGCGCCCGAACAATTCGCGCGCGCGCGTTTGGGCGCGAGCATCCACGGGTCGCCGACACGCTCGTATCGATTGGATCGCTCCAACGCCGCCGCGGCGAGGACCAAGCGGCCGTGGCAACGGTCGAGCAGGCGATCGCGATCCTGCGCCGCAGCAAAGGAGACCGGCGCCCGCTCGCGCAGGCCCTCGGGACCCTGGCGAACATCCACGTTGCCGCCGGCGAGGGGGCCCGGGCGTTGGCGGCCCTCGACCAGGCCGCGGCAATCTGGCGGGAACTGGTCGGCGAGGAGCATGCGATCGTCGGACGAATGCGCGCCCGGCGATGCGACGCCATGCGCCTGGCGGGGGACCTGGAGGCCGCTCGAAGCGAGTGTGCCGCCGGCCTGACGATGCTGGCCGCCAAGCTCACGCGTCCGCACCGCGACATCGTCGATGCCGAGCGCATGGCTGCAGCCTTGGCCAACGACGAGGGACGACGCGAGGAGGCGCGCGACCTCGCCCAATCCTCGATGGACGGATCGGAGGCGCTGGGCGACGGACCGGCACGGCGCGCCGCGGCGTTCGAGCTCATGCGCGCGGTCTGGGCAGATCCCAAGCGGGTCAGCGACCGGGACCGACTCCTCGCGGAGCTCGAGGCCCCATCGGCCGACGACGATCCCGCACTCACGCGGCGAGTGCGGGCTTGGATCTCCCAGCACTGAGTTGAGGCAGGCAAGAACGCCGCCCCTAGGGACGGCGTTTTAGCTCTTAGGTGGCCCCGGGGAGCCAGCCTGCAGACGATTGCGGCCCGGCTAGTGCCAGTCCTCCTCGTCGACTTCGGGCAGCCCGAGCCCACCACACTCGCCCGAAATGAGGGCAGAGATGACGAGCTTTCTCTGGCGGTTGGCCAGGGTGAGGGGCGCGGTCGCGGTCACGAGAATCTCACCTTGGCTTTGGGCGCCTTCGTACACGTGCGTGCCGGAGAACGTGTACAGTAGCTGGCTCTGCAGGTCGGCGAGGATCTGCAGGATCGTCTTGTTGGCGAAGTTGAGCTCACCCTCGAAGACCCATTTGCCGAGCACGGTAAAGAGGACGTCACCACCTTCGCCGCCGACGATGACCTTGTCGACGAGCTCGTTGCCCTCGCGACGGCACAATGTCGCGCCGGTGAGGGGATCGACGATGTTGGTGCCGGAAAGCTGCACGAGGACCGGGCCCTCGTCGGCGCTGCCCTGATGCACGCTCGTGCCGAGCATGTCGTAGATGAGGCAGTCCTCGCTGGCGGTGCTCGGGCCGAAGTAGATCGAGATGTCTCCGTTGCCCGGGTACTGCGGCGGCTGGGGGAAACCCGAGCGCAGGGCAGTCTCCATCCCGCCGCTCTCCTCTGCGGAAATTCCCGGGCCGCACGCGCATGCAACCGCCACCGC
>CADEGN010000461.1 GCA_902826865.1 uncultured Myxococcales bacterium | reverse complement strand
CCCTGCGCGCGCTTGCTGGAGTCGCGGATGTGATCGATATGGGTCTCGAACCTGTACGGATCGGGCTCCTTGCAGGCCGGGGCCGCCAACACAGCAAAGGCGAGCAACGTCGAGGACAGCCACGTGCGCATGGGGACTCCTTGGACGATCCCGCGGCATCGAGCTGACGCGGGGTTGAACGAACGCTAGCGACGATGAACGCGGCGCTTGCCCGGCTTGGGGATCCGCGCCCGAGGTGGAAGCTTCTTCTTTTCCGCGGCGGCTGGTGGCGGGGCCTTCGCGCCCGGCTCACGCGCGCCCACCGGTGGAGCTCGCGGGGGTTCCGGCGTGCGGGCCGGTTCGGCGACGGGTGTGGGTCGACGCGTGCGGCGCTCGCTCTCGTCGGCCACCGCCGCATGTCGAACAACGACAGTGACGTCGTCCTCCTGCCGCGCCTCGTCACGGCGCGGGGCCTCGGAGCGCGCCTCACTCGCGCGCGCCCGCGGTGGTTCCACCCTCGCCGGTGTCTGCGCGGCTGGACGTGCGGCGGGACGGCCGAAACGCGATGCCCCGCCCGGTCGCCCGCGGGCAGCTTGACGCTGTTCGGCCCGCGGCGGCGGAACTTCGCCCCCCATGCGGATGTTGCCGCGGAAGGCGGCGCCATCGGCGATGACGATCCGGGGCGCATGGATGTCACCCACCAACTTCGCACCGGCGTGGAGCGTCACACAGTCGCGCGCCGTGACATTGCCGACGAGCACGCCGGCGACCACGACCGCGTGGGCCTCCACCTCAGCGGCGACAATCCCCGCGGGGGCGATGTACAGCGTCTCGCTAAGGTTGACGGCTCCGTCGATCCGTCCCTCGACGTGCAGATCTTCGGCGCCCGAGACCCTGCCGCTGATGCGGATCCCCGGTCCGATCACGGTGGCCGTCTCGGGCGTCTGGACTTGATTCGTATGTTGTCGCGTGGTGGCCATCGGCTAGCCATCCATGTCGACGCTGCCCTTGAACGACGCGCCGTCGGCGATGAGAACGCGCGGCGCTCGGATGTCGCCCACCACACGGCAGTTGCTCTTTAGCTCCGCCCGTTCGGTCGCATGCACGTCGCCTGTGACCCGACCGAAGATCGTGATGGTCGCGGTGTCGACGTTGGCCTCGACGACGCCGCTATCCTCGACCGTGATGTGCTCGCGCAGACTTACGCGACCTTTCACGGTGCCGCGCACGACGAGATCTTCGTCGCCGGTGATTTCGCCATCGATGACGATGGTGCTGCCTATGACGGTGTTGGCCATGTTCGCGATCTCGTGGGGTGCGGGAGCTGCCGGCCGCGGTGCGGCGAGCGGGCGGGGTGGGAGGTGGGGAACTGGATCAGCGGCTGCGGCCGAGCCCGTCGGGGAGCTGCACGTCCATCTCGACGGTGCCGTCGAAGCGAGCGCCGTCGTGGATCATGACGCGGGGAGCGCGGACATTGCCCGCAACTTGCGCTCCGCGCTCGATCGTGATCGAACGCGACGCGACGATATCGCCGCGGACCTCGCCATGGACTTCGATGCTCGCGACCTCGATGTCGGCCTCGATGACACCACCGGAAGCAACGACGAGATGGCCGGCCAAGGAAACGCTGCCCTCCACGCGGCCCTCGACGACGAGATCTTCCTCACCCGACAGCGCGCCGCGCACGGCGATCTGCGGGCCGAGCACGCAGGTGGCGGAACGCGGGGCTGCTGCTGGCATGGTATTGCGCCGGTCCTCGATGGAAAAACGAGCGGGCGCAGGCTAACAATGCCGACTCGCCACGGTCAAGGGACAGGCACCCACCGTCACCTGTGGCCCCACGCACCTGCTGTAACAGGGGTCGGCGCCGCAACGAACGCCTGCGGTTGACGGCCACGGATGCGGCCCCACCCAACACAAACCGACAGGGCAACGCATGACTTCTTCCACGGGTGGCTCAAATGCGGGCGGCGGACACGACCAAAACCGCAGCGATCCACCGGACGCCGACGCACCACTTGCGCGAGAAGATCTCGTGCGCGTCTTCGTGGATGCTGAGCGGCCGGACGTGAGCACCCACCTCGTGGGCACCGAGCTGGAGAAGTTCGGCGTGCGTGTAGGTCCTGGCGGCGGCCCGCTCGTTCCCGTCGACCACGCCGACATCGCGGCCGTGCTCGGCGCGCTGGTTGCCGGGCACGGGTGGGAGCTCGGCGAGGACCGCGGCACCGCCGGCGAAATCGTCGAACTGCGCAAAGACGGTGCGTCGATCACCCTCGAGCCCGGCGGCCAACTCGAACTCAGCGGCAAACCGCTGGCGACGATCCACGAAACATGCGCCGAGTTCACCGAGCACTATCGCGAGCTGCACGCCGTGTCTGTTCCACTCGGTCTGTCGTGGTTCACCGCCGGGTTCCATCCGTGGGCCACGCGCGAGCAGATCAACTGGATGCCGAAGGGCCGGTATCGAGTGATGCGCGCGTACCTGCCAACGCGCGGGGGTCGCGGACTCGACATGATGCTGCGGACCTGCACCGTCCAGGCGAACTTCGACTACGCGTCCGAGCGGCAGTGCGGCGAGCGACTCGCGGTCGCCAACGCGATTGCACCCGTCGTCATGGCGCTGTTTGCCAACTCACCGCTCGTCGAGGGGCGACGAACGGGCGTCGCCAGCAACCGCAGCGCCGTGTGGACGGACGTGGATCCAGCTAGGTGTGGGACCCCGTCGTTCGCGCTCGACGGCGCTGGCTTCAGCTACGAGCGCTACATCGACTGGGCGCTCGACGTGCCGATGTTCTTCGTCAAGCGCGCCGGCGTATATCACCCGCACCATGCCACGTTCCGCGCGTTCATGACCGAGGGCTTCGTCGATCCCAGCGGTGCACGACACCGCGCGTGCTACACGGATTGGTTGCTCCACCTGTCGACGGTGTTCCCCGAGGTTCGGCTCAAGCCATTCGTCGAGTTCCGTTCGGCCGACGCGGTGCCGTCGCGTTATCTCTGTGGCCTGCCCGCGCTGCTCAAGGGCCTGCTCTACGGTGTGGGCACCGCCGAGGGCGTGATGGCGCTGCTCGACCACGACGCGACCCCAGCCGGCCATGGTGCACTGTGGGTCGAGGCCCGCCAGCACGGCATGGCGGCGCCGCGGATTCGTTCACTTGCCGGTGGCCTCGTCGAGCTCGCGCGCCAAGCCCTCGATGGCTTCGCAATCCGCGACGACAAGGGTCGCACCGAAGCACGCTTTCTCGACCCGCTCGACGAGTTGGTCGCACGCGGGGTTAGTCCGGCCGACATGGCGCTCGCCGCCAGCAACGACGAGCGCGACTGCGCCCGCGCGTACGCTCGCGCGGTCTACTTCGCGGGTACCGAGTTCTGAGTTGCGCTCAGAAGCACTCGGGGTATTCGGCGACGCACTGCTCTTCGGTGAGCCCGGCCTCCTCGCAGATCCCCCAGATCTCGAGGCAGTTCACGCCGCCGCCCTCACCTTCGCCACCGCCTTCGCCGCCACCTTCGCCGCCACCTTCGCCGCCGGGAAAGCAGTCCGGGAACTCATTCGCGCATTGCTCCTCGGTCAACCCCTCGGTTTCGCACACCTGGAGCGCTTCTTCACAGTGCTGCGAACCGCCCTCGCCACCGCCGGGAAAGCAATCCGGGAACTCATTCGCGCACTGCTCCTCGGTCAACCCCTCTTCTTCACAGATCTGGTGGGCTTCGTCGCAGGTGTGGCCCCCGCCTTCGCCACCGCCCTCCTCGCCTCCGGGGAAGCAGTCGGGGAACTCCATCACACATTTTTCCTCGGTCCATCCCGCTTCTTCACAGTGTTGATGGGCCTCTTCGCAGTGCACACCGCCGCCCTCGGCACCGTCGTCGCCACCGGGGAAGCAATCGGGGAACTCCATCGCGCACGCGTCTTCGCTCCAACCCTCGACCTCGCAGTGGTGCAGCGCCTCCTCGCAGCCCCCGCCACCACCTTCGGCACCATCGCCGCCCTCGCCCGGGTCGCCGTCGCCGCCGCCCTCGTCCCCGCCGCCCTCGGCCCCGCCACCCTCGGCTCCGCCCTCCTCGGCTCCGCCCTCCTCGGCTCCGCCCTCCTCGGCTCCGCCATCGTCAGCAGGCTTGCCGGGTAGATCACAACCGAGCCCCAGAAGAGGCAGGGTAAACAGCAAGCGGAAAGGAAGGGTGATTTTGGTTCGGGCCATCGTCGGATCTCCTTGGAAGCG
>CADEGN010000460.1 GCA_902826865.1 uncultured Myxococcales bacterium | reverse complement strand
CCGACTCCTGGCGCACCACCGCGGCCTGTGCCGTCGGCCTTGCGACGGGTATCGGGGTGGGCATCGGCTGCGCCACGAGCGACCAGGTGCTGGAGCGCAAGCGCCGGGAGCAGGAGCTAGACGGCGGGGGAGTGTGCACCCCGGCCGCCAGTGAGGACTGCTACACCGGCCCGGCCGTCACCCTGGGCCGCGGTCGTTGCAGGTCCGGCACGCATGTGTGCGAAGCCAACGGGGCCTGGGGCACTTGCACCGGCGAAATCGGGCCCGTGTCTGAGACCTGCAACCGCGTCGACGATGATTGCGACGGGATCGTCGACAACGGCTTCGAGCGCGACGGCGCCCTGTGCTTTTACCAGGGGGCCCAGGGGGCGTGCCGAACCCAAGGCAGGTGGCATTGCAGCGAGGACGGCAAGGGATCGCGATGCGACGCTCCGATCGTCAAGGCCACGGCCGAAGCTTGCAACGCGATCGACGACGACTGCGACGGCGAGACCGACGAAGACAGCGTGCCCGCCGATTCCGCGGCCTGTGTCACTGGCAAGCCGGGCGCTTGTGCCGCGGGGACCAACCGCTGCATCACCGGCCAAGTCCGGTGCGTGCAGAACGTTCAACCCGGCGTCGAGATCTGCAACAAGCAAGATGACGACTGCGACGGCCGCGTTGACGAGGAGTGCGTGTCCGAGGCCGAGGCGCGAAAACAGGGCATTCGCTAGAATCGCGCGTTCCGTTCCGCGACGATCCATCGATCGACGTTGTCCTTGCGATCGTTGTCGTGTCCCTGCCACGAGCGCCAAGGGCAGCGCAGCAGCAACAAAAGCAACGCGATGCGCGAGCGCGCTCGCGCGGCGAAGCAGCGCGGCCAGCAGGCTGCTTCGCGAACTGACTCCCCTGGGCGCAGGGGTAACCGTTCCACGCAGGTGCTTCTCCCACGACCACCTTGCATCCGCGTTCCGGAGCGCAATACGATGGTGCTCCATCCCGAATCGTCGGCGCGAGCGTATGTTTCGATGTCCGCGCGCCCTCGTGGAGGCTCGCGGCGCCATGTCCAGACGCACTACACACGATACCCTCGTCGAGCAAGAACCCCACGACGAGCCAGAAAGCGCGACGCCTCGCGCCTGGCTCATCGGGATCGGATCCCCGGAAGACAACTTCGCCAGCGCTGGGCGAGTCGTGCAGCTGGATGGCGTTCATTCCGTGCGATTCGGTCGCGACGAGAAAGCAGACGGCGTCGCGATCTCCGAACAGGACGCGACACTGCGTGTAGGAGTACCCTTCGGTTGGGTCAGCGGTGAGCATGCCCGGCTCGAGATCGACGACGTTGGCGGCTCGATGCGTTTCACCCTGACCGACCTCGGCAGTCGCAACGGCACGCTGGTAGGGGCAGAGCGCGTCGACAACAGCGCGCGGCTGCGCCCCGGCGACATTTTCGAGATCGGCCGCTCATTCTGGATGCTCCGCGAGATGGGCCTGCGCAAACTCGGCGGACCTCGGCTGGCGGAGATCGATCCAACCGGAACTGCCAGCCCTCACCTGCACCACGTCGAGCGGACCCTGTATCGCCTGGCGAAAAGCTCGATCCCGATCGTGCTACGCGGGGAGACGGGCACCGGCAAGGAGTACCTGGCGCGCGCGATCCATCGCGCGAGCGGACGATCAGGACCATTCGTGATCGCGAATCTCGGAGCGATGGCTGAGGAGCGCGTTGAGACGGTGTTGTTTGGTGGCGCTGATACGCCCGGGCTGTTCGAACAGGCCAACGCCGGCACGATGTTGCTCGAGGAACTCGGGGAGGTCTCGCCCCGAGTTCAGGCCAAACTCCTGGTCGCGCTTACCGAGGGCCAAGCGCCCCGGGCAGGCGAGTTGGCGCCACGCAGGTTCGACGTGCGCCTGATTGCCAGCACGCTGCACGATCTGCCGCGGATGGTCGACGAGGGCCGGTTTCGGCCGGATCTCTACTCACGACTCGCGGGCTTCGTCGCCGAGCTTCCGCCGCTTCGCTCACGCCGTGAGGATCTCGGTTTGCTCGTGCGCGCGTTCGTCTCCGGCTTGCAGCGCGAGGGGCGACCAACGCGGGTGACCACCAATGCGTTCCGTCGATTGCTCCGCTCCGCGTGGCCCTTCAACGTGCGCCAGCTGCAGCAGACGCTGGCCACCGCGGCACTGCTCGCAAGTGGCGACGGCACGCTCACCGCTGACGCACTTGCCGAGGTGATGGAACAAGACGACGGCCTTCCGCAAAGTCCGGACGAAGTCCGATCCCTGCGCGACGAGCTCGTACGCGAGCTTTCTCGAGTGCACGGCGATACCGAAATCCTCGCCCGCGATCTCAATCGTTCTCCGCAACAGATCCAACGCTGGCTGCAGCGCTTCGCACTGGAACCCGAGACATTTCGCCACGCGCACTAGCGCAGACGATCGCAGACCGCGGCGCGCGTCGAAAAGACCTGCACGGCCTCGCAGGAACGAGGTTGTGTGACAGGAGATCGAAGAAGGAGCAGCGAGAACCGAGGCGGGCCACCAGAGGGTGTGGTCCGCCTGCGCCCACACGCACGCGCACATGTCGGCCGAAACCCAGGAACGTTGAACACCTACCGGAATTCCCGCGTGCGCGCGAGAACTCGCCCCGCGCCTTCGGTTTTCGTCTCCGCTTGCCGCACCTGTGCTGACCATCGCTTCGACGACACGAACCGATTGCATGGCAGATGGATCGACCTTTATACTCGACGCTCGGTGATGGACACGTCTGACCTCCGACTGCTGACGACGCCGCTCTGCTGCGAGCCGGCGACGACTCCTCCAGGTCGACGCGGTTCGGTCGATGGCGCGCACGTGTCGTGCCCATCTTCGAGCATGCCCGCGTGCGGCGCTGGCCGTCCGAGCTCAGCGCATTTCGTCGCCGAGTCGAGCGGCGCGTGCGTACGAGCAACTCTAGAACCGACAACACGATCGAGCAGCCGCGGTCGCGGCCACTTCCGCGCGCGGACGGAACGTACACCAGCTACGACAAGGGCGTTTGAGCGATGCAGGATCTAGTTCAGTCGATCTCGGGGGTCCAGGGAGTGACCGGTGCTGCGATCTTCAGTCGCGAAGGCTCCTGTCTCGCCCACGCTTTGTCCCCGCCCTACGAACCGATTCTCCTGGCCGAGGCCCTGCGCGAGCTGAAGACGGCGATGGAGTGCTACGCCGGGACGGGGATGGAGAAGGGCCGCGGGACTCTGTTGCTCTCGTTCGAACAGGGGCGCCTCGCCGTTCGCCAGGCAGAGGAATACGACCTGGTCGCCCTGACATCCGCGGCGGCGAACATGGCCGTGCTTTCGGTGGCCTTCAACGTCGCCGTGCTCCGCCTGCAGCAGAGCCGCTCAGCCCCAGCGTTCCCTGCTCCGCGAGCTGCTGAGCCCCCACGAAGGCCTTCGGGGACGGTACCGCCCGGCGGCTACGACGAGCGGCTTAGCCAGAGCATGGCCCGCGATATGTCGAGCTCGGGCATCGAAGCCCAGTCGATGAACTGGAGCCGTTCCCAGTCCCAAAGCCAGGCCGTCGCGACCGCGCCCGGAGCGGTCGGCATGAAGGTGATGCGCCACGTTCTTGAGGTCGCGCTCCGCTACTTCGGTCCTGACGCGCGCCACCTCGTCGAGGGCGAGCTGCGTCGACGCAACGCAACGCCACAAACCCTGACGTCAGCGCACTTTGCCGACCTCATCGTCGCACTATCGTCGCGCCTGGCCGAAGAACACCGTCCAAAGTTCATGCAAGAGGTGCTCGGCGACGTCCGTCGCTGATCTCTTTCCTCGTTTCAACGTCATCCGGTCGCGTACCAAAGCGGCCACTAACTCGCATCTGGGTCGCGTGTGCGACCCACACTCAACACGGGTCGCGCACTGCGACCGCCGTCGTCGCATCGCTGTGAGAAAGAAGGGGCTGCCGTGGACTTCAAACAACCGACAAATCGACGCTTGCTCGGTCCGATCGCCCTGGCTCTCGGGGCGCTTCTCGCCCCGGGATTGGCATTGGCCGCCAGTCCCGCGTCGGGTACTGACCAAGCCCTCCTCCAGGAGCTTAGTGACAGAATCGACGCGTCCTGGGTGCTCCTGTGCGCCGCACTGGTGTTCCTCATGCAGGGCGGATTCCTGATGGTGGAGCTCGGGCTCGTGCGGGCCAAGAACGCAACGGTCGTGGCGTTCAAGAACATTGGCGACTGGTGCGTGG
>CADEGN010000459.1 GCA_902826865.1 uncultured Myxococcales bacterium | reverse complement strand
CTCGACATCCGCCCGCGCCGGCGGGCCGCAGCGGTCAAACGGGGCCGACTCACGCCGCGAGCGCGGGCGCCGCGGCGAACTGTGCGGTAAACCCCGGACGAGATGTTCACCGGACTCGTGCGCACCGTCGGGTCGATCGCGAGCATTCGCGACGGGGTCGACGCCCGCCAGCTCGAGATCGTCGCAAACCTCGACGTTCGCGATCTCGCCCTTGGCGCCAGCGTGAGCGTCTGCGGCGTGTGCCTCACCGTGGTCGCCAGCAGCCCCGGGCGTTTTTCCGCCGACGCCGCGTTTGAGACCCTGCGTGTGACCACCCTCGCGGGCCTGCGCCCCGGCGCACGGGTGAACCTCGAGCCGGCGCTTCGGGTCGGCGACGCGCTTGGCGGTCATTTCGTGAGCGGGCATGTCGACGGAGTTGCTCGACTGCGTAGTGCGAACGATCGCGGACCCGCACGCGAGCTGTGGTTCGACGTGCCGCGGGAGCTGTTGCCGCTGGTCGCCGAAAAGGGGGCGATCTGCATCGACGGCGTCAGCCTCACCGTGAATCGCGTCGACGCAGATGGGCTCATGGTCGGCATCGTGCCCCACACGCTCGCCGTCACCACCCTCGGGGCGTTGCACGTCGGTGCCAGTGTTAATGTCGAGGTCGACGTGCTTGCCCGCCACGTCGCCCGGATCCTGGGCACGCACCCAACGACGGGCGCGGTGGATTGGGCGCTACTTGAACGGGCGGGGTTCGTCGGCCCAGGCGAGGCACCCGATTCACGGGGAGGAAACCGGTCATGAGCGAGTTTGCGACGGTGGAACAGGCCCTCGACATGGTGCGAGCGGGCAAGATGATCGTCCTCGTCGACGACCACGACCGCGAGAACGAAGGCGACTTGGTGGTCGCCGCCCAGCATTGCACGGCCGCCGACATCAACTTCATGTGTCGATTCGGACGCGGGCTCGTGTGCCTCGCTCTTACCCCTGACCGGGTCGAGGCCCTTCGCCTGCCGATGATGGTGCCGACCGATCCCGGAGACATGGGCACCGCATTCACCGTGTCGGTGGAGGCGCGCCGCAACGTGAGCACCGGGATCAGCGCCCGCGACCGCGCCGAGACGATCCGGGTCGCCGTCGACGAGGCCTACGGGCCCGACGACCTCGTCAGCCCCGGCCACATGTTTCCGCTGCGAGCGCAGCGCGGTGGTGTTCTCGTGCGATCCGGCCACACCGAGGGGGCCGTCGATCTTTCGCGCCTGGCCGGGCTTACGCCCGCTGGCGTCATTTGCGAGATCATGCGCGACGACGGCGAAATGGCGCGACTCGATGACCTCGAGGTCTTCGCGCGCACCCACGGGATGCCAATCCTGGCCATCGCCGATCTTATCGAGTACCGGCTCCACCGCGAGACCCTGGTCGAGGAGGTGCCCCACGGCCCGCTGGCATCGGCGGCCCTCGGGCTGTCGGAAGCGTCGGGGTGGACGATCCGCACCTTCCGTTCGGCGGTGCTTCCCTCCGTCTACTATATGGCGATGTGCAAAGGCCGGCTGGACGGCGATGGGCCCGTCCTTGTGCGCGCGCAGCGGGCGTCGGTGCTCGGGGACGTGTTCGGCTTTGGCGAGAACACCGGCGGACGGCTGCGCGCGGCGGTCCGCCAGATCGATCGCGCCGGGCGTGGGGTGTTTCTTTACGTGGTTGCGCCTTCGCACGATGAGGTGGAGGGGATGTTCACCGGCGGCCGCGGCCGCGCCCGCCTCGGGTTACGGGCGGCCGAGAGTGGTTTTCGCCAATTCGGCCTCGGCGCCCAGGTCCTCAAGCGGCTGGGCCTGCACCGGATCCAGGTCATGACCAACAACCCGCGCAAGATCATCGGTCTGGGTGGCTTCGGAATCGAGGTCACCGGCACCGTCGCGTTGGCCGAGGACGCGTGACCACCTCCGGTCGCCCACGCCGGGTGCTGCTGTGCGTCAGCGGCGGAATCGCGGCCTACAAGGCACCCGAGCTCGTGCGGGCGTACGTCGCCGCGGGAATCGAGGTTCGCGTGATCACCACCGCGGCTGCGCGCGCGTTCGTCACTGAGCTCTCACTCGCGACGGTGAGCAAGCACCCCGTTCGCAGTGATCTGCTGGACGCGGCCGAGGAAGGAAGCGTCGGGCACATCGAACTCGCCGATTGGCCGGACGCCGTGGTCGTGGCCCCGGCGACCGCGAACATCATGGCCAAGGCGGCGACTGGAATCGCGGACGATCTCGTGAGCGTGTGCCTGCTCGCCACGCGCGCGCCGATCCTGTGGGCTCCGGCGATGAACACCAATATGTGGCGGCATCCCGCTACGGCTGCAAACCTGGCCACGTTGCTCGCGCGGGGGGCGCGGTTCGTTGGACCCGATCGCGGCGAGTTGGCCTGTGGATGGGTCGGCGAGGGGCGGATGATCGATCCCGCGGAGATCGTCGACGCGACCGTGGCGCTGCTACGCCGACCGAACTCGCCGTGGGCGGGCAAGCGCGTGCTGGTGTCGGCCGGACCGACGCGTGCCTACCTCGACCCGGTGCGGTTTCTTACCAATGCATCCACGGGTGCGATGGGGTTTGCGATCGCGGCAGAGGCGGCCGTGCACGGTGCGGAAGTCACGTTGGTCGCCGGGCCAGTCGAACGTGGGACGCCCGCCGGCGTCCGGCGGATCGACGTCGAGACGGCGGACCAGACGCTGGCGGCCATGGCCGAAGTCCTCGCCGCTGGGCCGTGTGCGCTCGTCGCGATGGTGGCGGCGGTCGCCGACGTTGCCACGAGTGTCGACCGCCGCGGCAAGCTCGACAAGGCCGAGCTGTTGACGGCGCTCGACGGGCACCCGTGGCGGCCGGGCGTCGACGTGCTGCGTTCACTTATCGAGCGTTACGGTGTCGGCTCGCGGTTTCTCGGGTTCGCCGCCCAGACCTACGAAGGGGATCCGGCGGGCCTTGCGGAGGCGATGCGCGTCGCGGGTGTCCGCAAGCTTCGGGGCAAGGGTGCGCACGGTTTTTTCGTCAATCGCGTGGGCGTGGCCGAAACGGGGTTCGCGAGCGCCACCAATGCCGGTTGGCTACTGCTCGATCGTGGTCGTGCCCGCGAACCGGAGCTGCTCGCCTCGGGGACCCCCATCGAGAAGGCGGTGTTGGCCCGTTGGCTCCTCGACCGGCTGGCCGATGCCGGGTGGGCCGCGGAGGATCGATGAGCGCGGGCAACGGAGGGGGCGCGCATCCGCGGACCCTCGCCCGGCAGTTCGCCACCGCGCTCGTGCATCTGCGCGACCAATGGGACGTGGCCTACGTGTCTGCCCGCCCGATGCGGCAAGCGGCCGCGCTCAGGCCCTCCGCCGCCGTGTCACCGCCGGCCGCAACGGCCTCCGCCGAGGCCGACACGTTGGCGGACGAGCCCAACCGCGCGAGCGAGGCCAGGGCCTGGAGTCCGGCGACCAAGCTCGAATATCTCCGCCGCCGCAACGTGGGTGACTGCCAGCGCTGCCCGCTCGCCCGCACGCGCACGAACATCGTGTTCGGCGTGGGTGACCCCAACGCCCGGGTCATGTTCGTCGGCGAGGCCCCAGGCGCCGACGAGGATCGGCTTGGGGAGCCCTTTGTCGGGCGTGCGGGGCAGCGGCTCGATCGTTGGCTCGCCCATGTTGGGCTGGCCCGCGAGCAGGTCTACATCGCCAACGTGCTCAAGTGTCGCCCGCCGGGTAACCGCGATCCGCGGCCCGACGAGGTCGATCGCTGCTCGCCGTTTCTTCACGCACAGATCCGTGCGATCACACCACGGGTGATCGTCGCGCTCGGGCGCCACGCCGGGATGTTGCTCGCCCGTCGCGACGATCTTTCCCTTCGGGCGATGCGGACCGCGAACCTCGCGTGCGAGATTCCTGGGCCGCGAGATGGTACACCGAGCCTGCGCGTGCCGTTGGTGGTGACCTATCACCCGTCCTACGTGCTGCGTCAAGAAGGATCCGAGCGCGCCGATGCAGCCAGCGGCCCAAGCGAGGCTGAAGCGCTGGTGCTTGCCGACCTCGCGCGCGCGATCGCGATGAGCGAAGCCTGAACAGAGCATGTGTCGTGGCGCTGGCCTTGTTCCACGCCCGGGACGCGAACCGACGTCGGCCGCGCAACAAAATCGCCACTCGCGTTGCGCTTTGATTTTAGGTTGACGTCGTTGCCTCGTCTCCCTAAGGTAGCGCACTCGTCGCCCGGGACAGTCATGACGAAGGCCGATCTGATCGAA
>CADEGN010000458.1 GCA_902826865.1 uncultured Myxococcales bacterium | reverse complement strand
GCGGTCAGCTCGATCGGCGTCGACGTCGACTACAACGAGCGGGTGCTGTTCGCCCTGTCGCAATCATCCAACGGGCGCCATTACTTCGTCGACGATGCCCGCGGGCTGCCGCGGATCTTCGACGACGAGCTGCGAAGCCTGGTCAGCACGGTGGCAAGCAACGCCGAGGCGGAGATCACCCTGGCACCCGGCGTGACAGTGGCCGAGGTATTCGACCGCGCGTTTGAGCAGCGCGGCGATCGGGTGACCGTGCCGTTCGGGACCTTCTCTGCCGCCGACGAGAAGACGGTGCTCCTGCGCCTGCGCGTTCCGGCCGGGGACGCGGGCGCCCGCCCGATCGCCTCGGTTCGCATGCGCTATGAAGACCTCCTTACCGGCGAGCCCGGGGATTGCCAGGGACAGCTGGTGGCCATGGTGAGCCGCGACGCGGGGGCGATTTCGTCGCTCGACGGGATCGTCGAGGCGCGTCTGGCTCGAAGTGAGACCACCGCCGCACTGTCGTTGGCCAACGAGCAGTTCGCCCGCGGTGACGTCGGCGGCGCGCGCTCAACCCTGTCCGCCAGCCGCGGACGGATCCACACGCGACGCAAGGAAGCGAGTTCGGCCACGCCGGCGCCGCTGCGCAACAAGATCGAGGCGGATTTCGACCGCCAGATCGGCGCGCTCAATGGCGCCGACGAGGCCTTCGGTCGAGCGCAGAACGAAGCACCCGCACCGACAGCAGCGCCGCAGACGCGCACTGGCAAAGCTGCTGTTCGCGGCAACGCGGATCTGTTCGACGATTTCAGTCAATAGGTTTCGCGCGCGTATTGCCGGATTTGCACAGGCGGCCCGCTGTGGCCCGCGCATGGGTGCGGCCCCCCCGCGAGCGCGCGAGGGATACCATGGACGGTATCCATGGAACTCGCCGTCGGCAAAGACATCTTCTCGGTGTGTGGCAAGTGCGGCGACACGTGGCACGTGATCGTGGCCGTCGAAGGGGTCAAGGTCACGAAGGTCCAGTGCAAGTTCTGTGGCGGGTACCATCGCTACAAGCGAGCTGCGAACGACACCGCGACCAAGGAAACCAAGCCCAAGGCGCCGTCGCGACCAGCTGCAACGGGCACGACCAAGGCCGGGAAGAAACAGACCCGCGTGGTGACGCCGAAGCGCGATGAGCCACGTACCGAACCAAACCTCGCGCTGCCCGTTCGTGACTATGCGATGTCGGGGACGTATCAAACCGGCGAGCGCATCGAGCACCCGAAGTTCGGCCAGGGCGTGGTCGAAGCATTTCCAAGCCCCGGCAAGATGGACGTGTTCTTCGAGGACGGTCGGCGCACCCTCGCGTACGGGCGAGTGGTCGCCAGCGCCTGACGGCGCGCCCTCGCGAGCTCACGCAGATGTGCTGCCCCCAAGGCACGGGGGGCTTGCCGGCACGCTTCCGCCGCGCGCGGTCCACTCGGCCGGCGTGTACGCGTGGATCGCCAGGGCGTGGATCCGTCGGGTCGCAAGCATGTTGCCGGTCGCGGCGTGGACCGTCCGGTGACGAGCCACAAGCGGTTGCCCGACGAACGCCTCGCTGACCACGACCACCTTATAGTGGCTCTGCGCCGAGGGACCGCCCGCATGGCGGTGGCTCTCGTCGACCACCTCGAGCACCGCGGGCGCGAGCGCGGCGACGATGCCGTTGTGGATCTCACCTTGGGTATCGCCGGTCACGACACCGCCTCGGTCGCCCGTTCGTGGCCGACCGCAAGGGCGGCGGCGACGACTTCGGCGATGTCGAGCACCTCGATGGCCTCGTCTTTGTTGAAGTGCTTGAGCCCGTCGGCCACCATGGTCTTGCAGAATGGGCAGGCGACGCCGACCGCCTCGACCCCCGCTTCGACGATCTCCTTGGTCCGGTTGAGGTTGACGCGCTTCGCCGGCTCTTCTTCGGTCCAGAAGCGGGCTCCGCCGGCGCCGCAGCAAAACCCATGCTCGCGGTTGCGGCCGAGTTCGACGAAGCGGTCGCCTCCCGCAACTGCCGTGATCGCCGCCCGCGGTGCGTCGTAGATCCCGTTCCATCGGCCGATGTAGCAGCTATCGTGGTAGGTCAGGCGTTTGGCCAGCGGCGTCTCGACTTTCAACTTGCCGGTCTCGAGCAGGTGGGCGATGAGCTTGCTGTGGTGGACAACCTCGTAGCGCCCGCCGAACTGCGGGTACTCGTTGGCGATCGTATGGAAACAGTGCGGACAGCTCGCGATGATCTTGCGCACGCCCAGCTCGTTCCACAGATCGACGTTCTCTTGCGCGAGCGCCTGAAACGAGTCCTCTTTGCCGCCGCGCCGCAGGGTGTCACCTGTGCAGCGCTCCTGCTCGCCCAACACCGCGTAGCTGACTCCGGCGGCCTCAAGGCAGCGGATCAGCGCGCGCGTGGCCTTCTTGCTCACATCGCTGTATGAGCCCGCGCAGCCGACGAAGAGCAGATACTCCGCGTCCGGCTTATCGGCCAGGGTCGGGACCTCGAGGTCTTTCGCCCACGCCATGCGCTGCGACTGCGGCAGTCCCCAGGGGTTGCCGGCGCTTTCGATCTTCTGGAACGCCGTGGCAAACCCGCTCGGCACCCGCGTACCGGTTGCGTCGTTGAGCACGATGTGCGTGCGCATCTGGACGATCTTGAGCGGGTGATCGATGAACACCGGGCAGACCTGCTGGCACGCGCCGCAGGTTGTGCACGCCCACAGCGTCTCATCCTTGATCCGCCCGCCCACCAGCGGTGGCAACCCGAGGAGCTCCTGTCGAATCGCTCCGATCTGATCGACGATCGGTTTGTTTTCAGGGGCCTCCTTGGCCTTCGCCCACGCGTCTTCGCTGGCTTTCCACGCCGGATAGGCCGCATCGCCTTCGATCGGGTCGAACGGCTCGATGCCGGGGGCCGGTGCGCTCAAGTTGGCGACGCCGATCTTCGCGCCGAGGGCATGCAGCTCGACCACCTTGGTGCCCCGGGCCTTCATCTCGTCCTTGAGGTCGTGGATGAGGTGCATCGGCGACAGGGGCTTGTCGGTGGCAAACGCCGGGCAATACGTGGTGCAGCGCGCGCACTCTGTACAGGAGTAGTTGTCGAGCAGGCTCTTCCAGCTGAAGTCCTCGATCTTGCCGACGCCCCAGTCGTTGGGGTTTTCGATGTCGATCTTGGGCATCACCATGCGTTGGCCCTGATCGCGCAGCAAGATGTTCGGGCCCGAGCCGAGCACGTGGATGTGTTTGGAGAAGGGTAGGTAGTTGAGAAACCCGAGGATGACGCCGACGTGCCCCCACCAATGGACCTCGCTCACCATGTGCGCCGTCGCGGCGTCGACATTGGCCTTCGCCTTGGTCCCGACGACCGTGTAAAGGCCAAACGCTTTGCCCATGGCGGTGGACACGGGTTGCATCGGGTCGACGGCGCCGAGTGCTGCCATCTCCCAGCTGTGGTGGCCAAAGTGGGTCAGACACAGGGTCAGGATCCCGCCGAGGATTAGGACCGCGTCGAGGTTGGCGGGGATGAAGCGCGGCTTGGTGACCAGACGCCGCCACAGGGCGTACAGCAGCGCCGCGGCGACGATCGCGTTGGCGATGTCGACGGCCCAACGAATCCAGCCGTACAAGGTGTCCCCAAGGACCACGCCGAGGTTGAACCATTCGCCGAGCAACCCGGCGAGAACCATGTCGGTGGTGGCGAACCCGAGCACCAAGAAGCCCCAGTAGATCGGCAGGTGGTGCCAGCTTGCGCGCTCTTCCATCACCTTTTTCTGGCCGAAGAAGAACGCCATCAGGCTCGCGATCCTCTCGCCCCAGCTCTCGCGCAAGTTCGACGGTCGGCCGAGCATCACGATCTTGGCGTAGCGGATGAGAGTTTGCGCGAAAACGCCGACGGCCAGGGCGACGAGCGCGGCGAACACGAGCTGCTTCATCGGGGCTCCAGATCCGCGACGGTCGCGGACAGCGATTGATTACCACGGCGAGACCACGCACCCGCGGGCGAAAACCCGGCCCAGGGGGGTCAGGGCAGGGCGAGCGCTCCGCTGGCGGATCGGGTCGCGCCGCGCGGAGCAAGCTCACGGCTGCGTGCAGCGACGCAGGCAGCCGCTGCACGAACGCGGGCCGGGCCCGGTAGCCGCGAAACGGTGTGACGCTGCGAGCAGCCCGTGGTGGAACGCGGGCTGCTAGGCTCGATCGGGTGGTGCGTCCTGACGAACGACGGACGAGGAGCGCGTCAGCGCGACGAGGCCGC
>CADEGN010000457.1 GCA_902826865.1 uncultured Myxococcales bacterium | reverse complement strand
CGGCCGAATTGCGTATGCGCAACGATGTGTCAGCCGATGCCATCGCCACCGAGATCGTCCGGTTCTGTGCGGCGGCACGCGACAGACCGCGCGACGTGGCGTCACTACTTGGTGCCCGACGCGGACGAGGACCCGCTCGTTAGAGCACGTCGTCGAGCGCGGTGATCGGCAGCGCCTCGACGCCATCGGCGATCTTGTAACGCGTCGGACCGGGGTAGACGACAAACAAGGCTTCGAGTCCAAGGTCGGACTTGGCGATGTGCATCGACTTGGTCATTTTTGGCGCATCACCCCACTTCACCTCGAAACCGATGGGAGCTTGTCCGCGGGCAAGCACGAAGTCAATCTCGGCGCCCGCGTGGGTCGACCAAAATGCGAGGTGTCGGTCACCAACACGCTGAACAAGCTCCTCGAGCACGAACCCTTCCCACGAGGCGCCGAGTACCGGGTGTCCCTCGAGTTCCCGAAAGCTGCGGATGCCGAGAAGTGCATGAACCAGGCCGCTGTCGCGTACGTAGACCTTCGCCGACTTCACCAGTCGTTTCTCGGCGTTCGGGAGGTAGGGCGGAAGTTGGCGGACGAGCAGCGCGCCGCATAGGAGGTCGAGGTGGTGTTTGACGGTCGGGTAGCTCGTACCCAACGCGCTAGCGAGAGCGGCGCCGTTCCATACCTGCGCCTGGCGATGAGAGAGCATGGTCCACAACCGGCGGACGTGGGCAGGCGAGCGCAGGCTGCCGGCGAGCGCGATGAGGTCGCGTTCGATGAACGTGCGCACGAAGTCTTCGCGCCAAGCGCAGCTCTCGCGTTCCGACCGCGCGAGATAGGAGGGCGGAAAACCGCCTCGTACGAATCGCCGGCGCAGGTTTGTCCCTCCCACTTCCGCCAGCGAGAACCCGCCGAGTTCGAGGAAGCGAATCCGGCCGGCGAGCGACTCGGACGATTGTCGCAAGAGCTCTGGCGCTGCGCTGCCGAGCAGCAGAAATCGTGCGGGCAAAGGTCGACGATCGGCGAGGACGCGAAGCACGGGGAACAAGTCAGGCGCGCGCTGCACCTCGTCGATCACGACGAGTCCGCGAAGATGTTCGAGCGCCGTCATGGGCTGGGATAGGCGCTGAGCGTCACGCGGGTCCTCAAGGTCGAAGCGCTCCCCAGGGCGTTCCGCCAAGAACTGACGCGCAAGCGTGGTCTTTCCGGCTTGCCGTGGGCCCAAGAGCGCGACGATAGGAGCGACTCGCAGGCGCTGTTTCAGGGCGGTCACGAGTCCAGGGCGCGGGATAATCATCCTTGAAAAACTACTATCATGGTGTATCCTTTTCAAGGATACCAAGCACCCGGCTTGCCGTGAACGACCGGTGCCCGAAAGCCGTGTTCGAAGTCGCCACTGGTGCCCGACGCGGACGAGTACCCGTTCGTTAGAGCACGTCGTCGAGCGCGGCAATCCACCCTCGCAACGGATCACGTGCTCGCATGGCCGGCAGCAGACATCATAGTCCTGCACCGTGGAGCCTTCGGCATCCGGCTCCACCCAGACGTCGCTCGCCTCACCGCACCACGGACTTGACGACGACCGACTCACCCATGGCGATCACTGTCTCCCACGAGCGCCGCGTCTGTACTGCGCGGGTGCAACACCGTACGCGCGACGAAACTGGCGGCTGAAGCGCGGCGCGTCGCCGATGCCGACCGCCACGGCAACGGCGGCGATGCTCTCGTGCTCGCGCTCCAGCCGGCGCGCGGCTTCGGCGAGCCGCACCTCTTGCAAGTAGTCGCGCGGGCTCTTGCCGGTATTCCGACGGAACAGCCGCGCGAAGTGGAAGCGGCTCATGCCGGCCGCACGCGCGAGGTCGGCGACGGAGAGTGGCTCCGCATACTCGGCGTGCATGCGCGTGATAACGGACGCCACTCGACGGTCGTTGCCGAGCGTTGCGCATCGCCGTCCGCGGTGGCGCAGCAGTTCGACGAGCAGCACATCGAGCAGCGCGTCGGCGATGATCTCCCGCCCCGCCGCATCGCCGTCTGCTTCGGCCGCGACCCAGCGGCACAGCGTCGCAAGACTCGCGGGCAACGGTCGCCCGTCGCCGAGCACGAAGCCCCCGCCGAACGCCGGGAGTCTGCGCGCGATCGTTTCCACCTGCGCAGCACTGACTCCGAGCGCGATGCCGCGAACGGGGGAGAGGAAGCCGGTCTCGTGCTCGACGCCCGGCGGCACGAAGAACACCCGACCCGGCTCGACGATCTGTTCGCGTGCGCCGATGCGATAGCGAACAGCGCCGCGCTCGACCCAGGCGAGCTCGAGGTCCGTGTGGGCTGCCGCGGAGAACGATCGCGGACCGCGGCCGGTCCACGTCCACCGGCGGACCTCGACGTGTGATCCGAATGCGCTGCGCGCGAGCTCCAATTCGGGGTCCGTGGGCACGCGTCGAGCAGTCTAGTCCGCGCCGGCACGAATCGCCTGCTGACGTGGCACCGATCGCCTCGAATGTCGGCTTCGACAGGCTAAACCGCCGGAGACCATGCCACGATGCTCCCGTCGGATCTCCGCTGCGCTGATCGCGCCCACCCTCGCCTGCACTTCCCCCACGGTCGTTGCCGAGGACGGGTCGACCGATTCGGACGCCACCGATGCCAACACGTCGTCGAGCTCCGTCGAGATCGCGGACACGGCGATCGACGAATCGACCAGCGCGACCGCGAGCTCGGACGAGGCATCGAGCGCAGACACGTCGACCGCCGGGCTCGTCGGCACGTGTCCCGACGGACACGTGATGACGGACTACGCGGGCAAGGTCACGATAAGAATCTCGATCGACGGAACCGGTCCGTACGACTTCATCGTCGACACGGGCGCACCCGTCACGGTCATCGATCCGTCGGTGCTCGAGGTCGTCGGTCAGGGAGCGTTGTCGATCGACGTCGCCGGCGAAACGCTGCCAGCACCGTCGGTGCAGTCGTATCCGGTATCGAGCTCGTTCCCGGGCGTGTCCGGAATCCTCGGCATGGATGTGCTCGGCCATCGCGTGATCCACTTCGACTACCCACGCGGGCGCTTCTGGTTGGCCGAAGAGATCGTCGAGGGTGACTTGCAGGCGTGCACGCATCTCGAGGGCGATCCGAGCACCGTGCCTTTGTCGCCCTACGCTGGGTATCTGTTCACGACCGGACGGGTCGAAGCGCGAGACGGTTGGTTCCTGCTAGACACCGGTGCGTCGCTCGGCGCCATCACCGAATCGACCTGGGCCGCGCTGCGGCGCGAGGCACCGCGGCCCGCGATGCAGGGCTTCTACACCCAGGCCATCATTGGCACGTTCTGGGCCGATCTCACCGCGCTCGGATCGATCACCGTCGGCGAACGCGAGGTGGCGTCCGTGTTCTCGCGCACGATTCCGGACGACGAACTGCCGCATCCCGACGACGACGCGCTGCCACTGCTCGGGCTGTTGCCGTCGGGCTATCTGCACCACTTCCTCCTGGTGGTCGACATCGACGGCGGCGCGATGCGTCTCGATCGCGCCGCCGCCGACGATGCGAGGGAACCGCCGTACTTCTTCCCGTTCGGCCTCGCGACCGAGACCTCGACGGTTCCGCCGCTGCGGGTGGGCCAGGTGCTCGCCGGCAGCGCGGCCGCCGACGCGGGTGTCGGGCTGGGCGACGAGATCGTGGCGGTGGGCGGGCAGTCGTTCGCCGCGATCCCAGCGGGCTCGCGCGCATGGGCGCTGGGATCGTTCGCAGAGGGCGACGCCATCGCAGTGACGCGACGGCGAGAGCTTCGCCGTCGACCTCGACGCACGCGATCTGCTGCAGCCGCCGTAGCTCGAGCGGACACGGCTCACGCGAGCAGGTCTGGACCAATCGCGCTGAGATCGGGGCAACCGCACAGCGCCATCGCGCGGTCGAGCTCGTGGGCGAGGCGTTCGAGCACAGCGACGACGCCGGCGGATCCGCCGAGCGCGAGGCCCACAGCGTCGGCCGGCCGACGAGCAGCGCCTGCGTATCGCGGGCGAGCGCCTTGATCACGTCGATGCCGCGGCAGATGCCGCCGTCGAGCAACAGCGGCACGCGCCCCGCGACCGCTGTGGCGATGTCCGCGATCGCGTCGAGGAGTACCAAAAAGTGCAGGCTGAAGACGTGAGGCCGGCTGGCTAGTGCTAGTGCCCGGTGTCGGAAGTCCGTGCCGGGTTAGGCGCGGGGCTGTGGCCCGAGGGCAAGGCGCGAGGCCGAAGCTGTACCGGGCGTACTGCGAGCGCCGA
>CADEGN010000456.1 GCA_902826865.1 uncultured Myxococcales bacterium | reverse complement strand
TTCGGTGGGGAGGATGTAGTTCTGCAGCGCCACCGCTTGGGACTCCCCCATCTCACAGGTGTTTTCGCTGTGACCGGGGTCCGCTCCAGGGTTACAGAAGGAGCTCGTCGTGATCCCCACATGCAAGTCGGTGCCGGGCGGAAGCTGGTCCCACATCGCATCCGCAAAACCTGGAAACGCTGCGGCGAGATTCTCTTGATAGGTGCACATCGAGCCCGAGTTATCGATGACAAATAGAATGTCCACGGCGGTGCAACCGAGGCAACTATCGCCCTCGACACAGGGGCCAGGACCGCCCTCGGCCGCGCCAACGTCGAGCTTGGGCCCATCGGGGTTCGGGGCTGAATCGTCCGCTGACCCCGTCGCTCCGCTATCGGCCGGATGCTCGCCTTCCTCCGCTCCGACCGCGGTCGTCGCCAATTCGCCATCGTCGCTGCCGCCGAAGAGCGATCCACTTGCGCGATCAGGTGCCCCGCACGAGGCCACGATGAGCGAGGTGATCACGAGAGTTCTGGCCATGCCGGTCTCCGCCACCGGTGGTTGGCCGCCCACGCAGAGAACCGTGGACAGATCGCGGGTCCTGCCTCGCCCGCAAACATCTCATGGGTAGAAGTTGTGAACTGCGCTACCGCGACGTCCACGCTCGGCGCGACTGCACGCGGACTTTCGCGCTGGGCTTTCGCGATGGTGGACAGCACCACCGCTCTCGCCTAGATCGTGCGTGTGACGGCGCCCATCTTCCACAGTCCCGTGGGACCAATGGGGCTCGCCTATGAGCGTGGAGCGGTACTCGACGCCTCCGTGCGCGATCCGGCCGTACCGATTGGCTTGGCCCCCCTCAATGCGACGGTGATCGCTGTGGCGTTTACCGGAGAACCTGCGTTGATCCTCGACAAGTCCGCGCTGCTCGTGATCCCAGCGAGGAAGGAGTACCAGCTGCAAAGTCGCTGCGCCATCGCGAGCATCGCCACGCTATTCCTGCATCCGGCGATCTGCTCCCAGGCCATCACCGAATACGGCGACGAACTCGATTTCGCGCGCTACGAGGAGCTGTTTGCCGATGTCTCCATCCTGGTCCGCTCGGTTTGGATCGATGAGTTGATCCACCGCTACGTGTTCGAACGCAGCCACTGCGACAAGCACGCGTCGCTTGCGGCTCGGTTCGCGGAACTCGAGCTCACCAAAGAGCTGTATTTCTCGTGCAGCACCCGAGCGGTTCGCGCCATGGGCACGCTGAGCGCCCCTGAACAAAGCCCGATCGTGCAACGAGCCCTGGTCTATCTCGAGCGGCACCTGTTTGCGTCCGTCGAGCTGGACGTCGTGGCTCGACATGCCGGCGCCAGCCCCTCGACGCTGCTACGCGCCTTCAAGCGCGACCTCGGCGTAACCCCGTCGGCCTATGTTCTCGGGCGGCGCCTGGACGAGGCGATGCTCCTGCTAAAGAGCCGCCGCTACGGCGTCAGCGAGGTTGCGCAGATCGTCGGGTACAGCACGGTTGCTTCCTTCAGCCATGCGTTCTCGAGGCACTTTGGGAGCTTGCCTTCGGCGGTTCTCACCGGTCGCCCGAGCGCCTGACGGACGCGCGATGTTCTTTGCCGGCTGTGCGACACGACACGACTTGGAATCCGAGGTAAGTCATACCCTGACCTTTCCCTAGGAGCCGTCCAACGATGCCCACGCTTCCCTCCCCCGCCACCCCAACGCGAAAAACGCGCGGACTCACAGGACTTGCGTTGGCGACGGCGCTGGCCGGTTGCGACCCGGCCGGCGGCGGTTCCAGCGATCCCGCCGGCGACGAGACACCGGGTGGGAAGGGCGATGACGTCGCCGACGACACGCCCGAGATCATGGCGGAGGCCGACGGCACCGTGGTGGCATCGGGCGACCTGCGGCCTGGCCACCTCGTCCTCGTCCGCTACGACGTCGAACGAAGTGTCTGCGCCGCCCAACCCGACACCCACCTCGCGGGCGTGATCCGCTCCGACGAGGGCCAAGAACTGGAGCTCGAGTTCTTGCCAGCCGCGGGCGACCCGTTTCAGGAAGCCCGCGTCTACGCTCCAAGCGGGACCACCGCGACCGTGGAGTTCTTCTGGCAAAACGACGAGCTTGAAGTCGTCTGCTCGGACTCCGACGACTACACATTCCCTGTCCTCGAGCAGCCTGCGATCCGCTTCGACCAAGACGGCACAGTACGATTCCCAGACGCCGAGCCCCTCAGCCCCGGCGACGAGCTGGTGATCTGGTATCACCACAAACGCGATGTCTGCCCTGGACATGGCGAGGAGTTCATCGCCGGCCACTTCGACCTCGACGGCGGCGAGGGTCAAGATCTAGATCGGCAGACTCCGCTGGTGGGCGGCTATGATGTCTACCTGCTTAAAGTGCCTGAGGGGCACGAGCGGCTGTCGCTGTGGTTCAGCCTCCGCAACGTCCTCAATGAGGCGATCTGCTTTGATAGCGACGACGGGAAGAACTTCAGCATCGACATCAGCGGCTGACCCTGTCCGCGCGTGCAAGCGGACGTGAGGAGTGGCGAACCTCAGCGAGACAATGCGTAGATGCCCATCGTCTTGCCTGGCAAGCTGATCGTCATCTTCCCGTCGGAAATCGCCAACGACGTCGGCGCGCCAGCACCGAGCAACTCAACAAGCTCGGCGCCATCGCCAAACAGCGCCACGTCGGACGGGGACAAACCGCCATTATTCGCCACGGGAATCGCAAGCGGACCCACCTCGGCCTGGTCGTTGTTCAATACAACCACGATCGGGTCAGCTGGGTCGAGACGCACGAACGCATAGATATTCTCGCCCCGGGCGCCCTTACGCCACAGCTCGACGATATCCCCGTGCACAAGCGCAGGATGGGACTGACGTAGCGCAATTAGCCTCTGCACCCGGGCGAATATCTCGTCGCTCCCAATAAGCGCTTCATCGGGATGGGGTGCTGCGCGACCGTCGACTGAAAATGCCCACGCCGGCATGTCGCGGCGATTGTCAGGGTCGCCGCCTCCAAGCAGGCCCAACTCGTCGCCGTAGTAGAGCATGGGGATCCCAGGCAGAGTGAACAACGCACCGAGCGCCAAAAGCACCCTCGGCTTGGCCCCCGCATCCCCGCCACTGTGGCCTGCGAAACGCGGCAGATCATGGTTGTCGACGAACCCCGTCAGCGCGCGCATACGTTCTTGACCGAGCGTCTGGATCTGATCGGATACCCTCGCTGCCAGCGGATCAACCGAGCCGTCGCCGCCCAGTACGTGGACGATCTCCGCCATGAGCGGGAAGTTGAACAACGAGTCGAAACCCGCATCAAGGTAGGGCACGAGCTTGTCGGTCGATTGGGTCTCGAACACCTCCCCGACCACAAACAGTTGCGGGTTTGCAGCTTTGACCGCCGGGATCCACCGCTGCGACCAATACGCCTCGGGTACATGCTTCACGGTATCCATACGAATGCCGTCGATCGGCACGCGCTCGATCCACCCGACCGTCAGGGCGTCGAGATAGTCCGCGACCTCGGGCTTTTCTTGGGCGAAGTCGGGCAGCGGACTACCCCCAATGGGGCAATACACCTCCTCGGGTCCGAGCCGCCCGCAAGCAGCTGGATCGTGAAACCACTCCGGATTCGTGGCGACGACGCGAGCCCCTGGGCCTGCGTGGTTGACAATCATGTCGAGCACCAACCGCATCCCGCGCGCGTGGAGATCATCGGCGAGTCCCTGCAACTCCTCCAGTGAGCCCAGCGTGGGACTGACCTCCCCGTCATCGGGGACAGCGAAGTCAGCCCAGTATCCGTGGTATCCGCATCGATCTGGAGACTGCAGGTAAACCGGCGTGATCCACAGCGTCGTGATCCCCAGTTCCACCAAGTAATCAAGACGGCTACGCAATCCCTCCAGATCGCCGCCGTGGTACTTGCGGGGTTCCTCGGGATCATAGCAACCCGCTGGCCCGAGATCATCGTTGTCGGTGTCGCCATTGACGAAGCGATCGGTCATGACGAGGTAGATCACTTGCTCACGCCAGTCACGCTCGGCCTGGCCGCCGCCTGTGGACGCATCTCCTGCTTCGCTCGAGACTCCGTGCCCCGCCGAGGTTGCCGCGGTCGTGGTCATCGATCCCGGTATCGCCGGCGCTGAATCGGCTGCATCGTCCTCGGCGGTTGCGTTCGCAGTGCTCGACTTAGGACTGCTGAGCTCCGCGGCCCCGCACCCAGTAGCGATGAGCGCCAACCACCGATGCAGACCTTGCATCGTGCGCATC
>CADEGN010000455.1 GCA_902826865.1 uncultured Myxococcales bacterium | reverse complement strand
ATCCCCGCACCCGCGCCGTGGGCGAGCACGAGGAGCACCTGCGGATTGGCCGGCGCGACGACAATCCCTGGAACGTCGACCCCGTCGTCGGTGACGCGCAACTCCTCGATCATCGTTCGCTCCGCTCGAGGTGCGCGAGGAGGCGCTCGAGCACCGCGGGTAGATCCGGCACGAAGTCGAGCACCGCCCGCATCGGATCTCCGGCAGAGGCCTCGAGTCGCGCGGGGACCGTGGCGATATTGAAATCGTGGGTGTCCAGATCGGGTCGAAGCTCGTCCCAGGCGAGCGGTGTCGACACGGGTGCGCGTCGCAGCGGTCGCACCGACAGGGGCGCCACCAACAGCCGTCTGTGGCCGTTTTGCAGGTAGTCGATGTAGACGCGTCCCCGCCGCGCTGGCACGTGCCGCTCGATCGTCGCAATGTCGCGCAGGCGGTTGCTCACCACCCGCGCCAAGACCTCCCCGAGTTGTCGACATTGTTCGAACGTGCAGCGCCGCCCCAGTGGCAACAGGACGTGTAGACCGGTGGAGCCGCTGGTCTTGAGGAACACCGGCAGGTCGATCTCATCGCACAACGCACGGATGGCGAACGCGACGCGGACCACGTCGGGGAACGGAGCGCCCTTGGGATCCAAGTCGAGGATGCACCAGTCGGGATGCTGGAGGTCGGTGAGTCGGCTGCCCCAAACGTGGAGGGGGATCGTGGCGAGGTTTGCCACGTATGCCAGCGACTCGGGATGGTCGCATACGAAGTACTCGATCTCGCGCCCAGCGTGTTCGCTCCACATCGTCTGCGTGCGGATCCAAGACGGCACGTAGGGCGGGGCGTTTTTCTGAAAGAACGACTTGCCGGTGATTCCATCGGGATAGCGCGTGAGCACGAGTGGACGGTCGCGGAGGTAGGGCAGCAGCCACGGCGACACGCGCTCGTAAAACCCGATCAGGTCGCGTTTGCGATAGCCGTCGTCGGGCCAAAATAGCTTGTCAGGGTTGGAGATCGTCACCCGCCGCACGCCGTCCGTTACGCCGTGGACGAGGGCCTGCGCCAGGGCGTCCTCGTCGACCGCCAACCGCTCGTCATCTCCTTCGACCGCCGTGGCCGGCGACACCGACGCCACCGGCTCGCCGTCGGGGCTCGGCAGCAGGGTGGGAATGTGGCCGGCCCGCGCCGCGGGCGGCAAGTCGCACTGCGTGAAGGCCTTGTCCTCGCGCAGGCGGAGGAAGACCGGGTGGCGCAGCATGCCGTCGTCGGTCACGTGTTTGAATCTCACCTCGGCGCACAGGATTGGCTCGGTCCAGGCGTTGATCTTCCCGAGTGCCGGTGGGGCCGGACTCACGACCGGCGTGGGGATGAGCGCCGCGTCAAGCCGTTTGCGGATCCGCACCAGCGTCGGGTCGTCGAAACCGGTGCCGACCCTGCCGACGTACTGCAGTCTTTCTCCGTCATAGGCGGCCAGGTGGAGGGCCCCGAAGCCCACCCGCGACCCTTCCGGCGCCGTAAATCCCACGATCGCAAAATCGGCGGTGTGTTCGGTGCGGATCTTGACCCACAGCGCGCTTCGCCCGGCGACGTAGGGCGATTCCGCCCGCTTGCCGACGATACCCTCAAGCCCGAGTCGCTGGCAGTGTTCGAACAGGGCAACGCCTTCCCGCTCGACGTGGTCGGCGAAGCGAATCGCCCCGGCCGCGGGTAGCAACGCCGCCAGCAGGCGCTTGCGCTCGACGAGCGGCAACGGCCGCAGGTCCCAATCCTCAAACCCGAGGAGATCGAACGCGTACAGCACCACCGGATGCTCGCGGGTGGCTCGTTCGATGTCGCGTTCACGCAGGAGCAGCGCCCGTTTCTGCAGGCGCTGAAAGTCGGGGCGCGCGTGTTCGTCGAGCACGACCACCTCACCATCGAGGACCACGTGGCCGCACGGGAGCGCCGCGAGTCCGCGGGCGATCTCGGGGAACGCCGCGGTCGCGTCGATGCCCGAGCGGTAGCGCATTTGGGGCTGGCGAGCCGTGGCGCTCGCGACCACGCGATAGCCGTCGTACTTGAGCTCGAACAACCAGCCGTCCTTGCGCATGGGCGCGTCCTGGGCCTGCGCCAGCATCGGGTCGACCGCTCGTGGATCCACTCTCGTCCGCGGAGCGCCACTCGCCGCCAGTGAACGCCGGGTTTCGACCATGGGATCGTACCCCGCGCGCAACTGTTCGATCGTCAGGCCCGATAGCACCGAAGCGTCCCCCGGGATGGCCGCCCCGGCGACGAGAGAACCGCCGTCTGGCTTCTTGATCAGCAACCACTCCTTGCCGCCGCCAGCTGCAGTGCGCACCAGGGTCCACACGCCGCGGAGTTTGTGGCCATGAAGCTCGAACAGGAGCTTGCCCGCGGCGAAACCCTCGTCCATCGGGATGAGCGCGGTGTAGACCCCGCGATCCCACACGATCATGGGGCCGGCGCCGTAGTTGCCGTCCGGGATGACGCCCTCGAAGTCGACGTACTCGATCGGGTGATCCTCGGTCAGCACCGCCATGCGGCGGTCGTCGGGGTCCAACGAGGGTCCGCGCGGCACCGCCCACGATCGCAGCACCCCGCCCATCTCAAGCCTGAGGTCCCAGTGCAGCCGGCGGGCGCCGTGCATCTGGATCACGAACAACTGCGGACTGGCCGCCGGGTCGAGCTTGGCGCCCGCGAGCGCGCCGCCAAACGGCTCCGCCGTGCGATCCGCCGACCGTTTGGCGCGGTAGGTCGCGAGTTCGCCCTCCGGGCGCGCCGGCGCTGCGATCTGCTTGCGCGCCCGTTTGCGCGGCCGTCCCACGGTGATCTGCGCCCTCATGGCGCCCCGCTCAGGATATCATCAGCCGAGATGGCGCGCGCGATCGCTTCGGGGACCATCGCCTTCGGTCTGGTCTCGATCCCGGTCAAGTTGTTTCCGTCCGTGTCTCCATCGGACGGCATTCACTTCCACAACTTGCACCGCGAGTGTGGCAACCGGTTGAAGTACCAGTACTACTGCCCCACTCACGACAAGCACGTGACGCGCGACGAGATGATCAAGGGATACGAGTTTGCCAAGGGGCAATTCGTTACGTTCACCGCGGACGAGCTGGATGCGGTCGAGGAGCAGACGTCCGGCGGCATCGACATCGTCGAGTTCGTCCCGATCGCCGAGGTTGACCCGATCTACTACGACAAGGCCTATTATATCGCCCCGGACGAAGGGGCAGGGCGAGCGTATCATTTGCTCGCCGCGGCCCTGCGCACCACAAAGCTCTGCGCATTGGCTCGCTACGCGGCGCGCGGCAAGCAATATCTCGTGCTCGTGCGGCCCGTGAAGCTGGGCCTCGTGCTGCAACAACTCCACTATCCCGAAGAGTTGCGGGCGATGGGGGATGTCGACATCGAGACGTCCGACGTCAAAGATGGCGAGCTTGACCTCGCGATCAAGTTGATCGAGCAGGGGGCGAAGCGCAGCTTCGCTGTTGGGCAGTACCGCGACGAGGTCCGGGACCGGATCCGTGCCCTCATCGATCGCAAGGTCGCGGGCGAGGACATCATGCAGGCCGCTGCAACGAGTCCGAAGGCCCAGGTCATCGACTTGATGGCTGCCCTCAAGCAGAGCCTCGGGGTATCCGAGGGCATGTCGGCCGAGAATTCGAGTACCGGTGGCGATCCCACCACGCCCCCGTCACCGGCGGCCGACGGCGGCGGGTGAACGTGTTACGGTCGTGCGACCCATGGCCGAGCTATCCGACTTCGACCTCCTGGACGCGTGGCGAGCCGGAGACAAGCAGGCCGGCAACGCCTTGTTCGACCGCTACTTCGACAGCCTGTTTCGGTTCTTCCGCAACAAGGTGCAAGACGGCGCGGAAGACCTGGTCCAGCAGACTTTCTTGGCATGTGTGCAGAGCCGCGACCACTTCCGCAAGGATGCGAGCTTCCGCACCTACCTGTTCACTGCCGCCCGCAGCAAGCTCTTCACCTACCTCGAGAAGCGCGCCCGCGACGGCGTGATCGACTACACGAGCACATCTTGCGCCGACCTCGGGGTTTCGCCGTCGGGCCTGCTGGCAGCCGGCGAGGTCCACCGACAGCTGCTCCAGGCGTTGCGTTGTTTGCCTGTCGACCTGCAGGTGGCACTGGAGCTGTACTACTTCGAGCAGATCCGGGGTCCGGAACTGGCCGTCGTGCTCGACGTGCCCGAGGGTACGGTCCGCAGCCGCTTGCGGCGAGGGCGCGACCTTCTCCGCGAGCGCCTGCTCGAGATCCAGC
>CADEGN010000454.1 GCA_902826865.1 uncultured Myxococcales bacterium | reverse complement strand
CAGGCGTCGCCTTCCACGGCACGCACGGCCGCTCGCGTCACCCTGGCACTTCCCGGCGCGGTCGTGCCCGCCGATCCGGAGCACATCGGCGCCCTCGTGGCCGCCCTCGTCCACCTCCACCTCCTGAAAGTGCTCGAGCTCGACACCCGTGTCGGCCTTGCCATCGGCACCCGGGACCCCGGCATCCTCGCGTTTTTGGCCCTGCCGCTGCTCCTGCCACAGCTCGAGGCCAGGCTCGGTGCCCCGATTGTGGCCGCGGGAGCCGGAGACTTCGCTGCGCCCTTGCTGCGCCGTTGGACCGAATACATCGAACACCTCGACGAGCTCGTCCCACGCAGCGTGGTCGAGAATCTGCTGGCGACCCTGGTGCCCCGCATCGTACAACCGTCGTGACGATGCAAGTGCCTCAGATCGCGCATGTCGGTCCAGTTCCGGCCCTGTCGATCCCGGAGCTCGCGCGTCGGCTGCAAGATGGCGCGCGCCAGCTGGAGGCCCAGTTCCTTGGCAAGGAGGAGATCATCCGCCTTTTGTTTGTGAGCGCGTTGGCCGGCGAGCACCTGGTGATGGTCGGTCCGCCGGGCACCGCGAAGAGCGCTCTCATCCGCGCGTTCTCCCAGGTCATCGAGGCCCGCTACTTCGACTACTTGCTCACCCGCTTCACAGAGCCCAATGAGATCTTCGGCCCGGTGGACATCCAGGCCTTCCGCGAGGGCACGTATCGCCGCCGGCTCGACGGCATGCTGCCGGAGGCCGAGGTGGTTTTCCTCGACGAGATCTTCAAGGCCAACAGCGCCATCTTGAACAGCTTGCTCACGCTGTTGAACGCGCGACGGTTCACCCACGGCAACACCTCGGTCAGGGTCCCGCTCATCTCGCTCTACGCGGCGAGCAACGAGGTCCCCACCGATGAGGCGCTGTCCGCTTTGTTCGATCGCTTCTTGCTCCGCGTGCGGGTCGACTACCTCGACAGCTTCCACTTTCGCGGGTTGTTGCAAAAGGGCATCGATCTCGAGTCCAAGCAGATGAACCCCGATGCCGGCACGCTCTCGCCGATCATCAGCGCCCGTGAGCTCCGCGAGCTTCAGCGCAACTTTGGCAATCTGTTGCGGTTCTCTGAGGACTTCCTCGCGATGTTCAAGGGCCTGTCCTTCCAGATCCGTTCCGAAGGCATCGGGCTGTCGGATCGCCGCATCGTCAAGCTGCTCAAGTTGTTCGCGGCTTCGGCGATATTCGACGGCCGCGACACGGTCAATGACAGCGATCTGTTTGTGCTTCGCCACGTGTGGAACACGCCCGAGCAGGAGGAAATTCTGCACGAGATCGTCGGCCCCGTGCTCGATCAGTGGTACGAACATCACCCCGACCAAGCGCGCATTGGCGCGACGCCGACCAATCTGCAGGACTTGCTCGACGAGCTGCGGGTGATCCGCGAGACGCTGACCGGGAGCGAAGTGCTCTCGGACATGCAGCTGTTCAGCCAGCTGCGCAACCTTGGCGACATCAAGGCAGCCCTGGCGCGGATGCCGGAGAATCCCACCGCCCAGCGCATGATCGCCGAGGTCGACAAGCTGCTCGAGACGATGTTCGCCTCGAGCCGGTTCGTCTGACGGCGCGACCATGGCCACGGTGCGCAAGCGCGATGCAGCGGAGGTAGGCCCGGGCGCCGAGTTCGAACGGCAGGTCGGGACCATGGCATTGTCGCAACTCGAGGGCACGGGCGCGTTGGCCCTGATGCGGGCCGTCGCGTGGCACAACTCCCTCGCGCGGCTCGGATTCGCGGCGCCGCTGGTCGTGGTGCACGACCTCGGCTGCCTGATCGCCGGGCTTGGCCGGCCGTCGTCGCACCTGCGCGGCCTCGGCGATCCAGAGCTCGCCGAGGGCTGGCGGCGCCTGCTCGTCGAGCTCGGCGACTCCGAGCTGGTCCGCGCCCAAGCCGGTTGGAAACACCGCGACCCGATGGTGGGTGTCGTGCTCGCGCGGGTGATCGCTACGGTGATCCCCCAGCTACCCGACGATGTCCGAGTGTTGCGACCGCTCGCGCTCCCGAGCGACGTCATGCACTACACCCGGGTCGAACCGACCAGCGCGTTCAACCGCTACGATCAATCGGTGGCGACCGCCTGGCTCTCGACGATGACAACGCATCGGCTCTTGCCGATCCTCGAAGTCGAGCAGATCGACCTCGATGCCCTGCGTTTGCTCGGCCTCTTTCGCGGTGGCGAGGCACTGCCGGGGGTCGATCTTGCCGACCTTTACAACGTCATCATGAGTCCGTCGTTGGCCGATGTCATCGATTTCTCGATGGAGCTCTTGCCATCGATTCTCGAAGTCCGCCGCGAGGCTGGTCAGCAGAGCTTCTCGATCGACGGGTACGCCTCGATCGAGCGCCGCGGCAACCTCGACGACCTCGTTCTCACCCAGCTGGCGTACGACGACGACGTATTCGAACAGAAGCTGGTGGAAAGCGAGTTGCTGTTTTTCACCCACGAGAAACAGATGGAGAACGAGCGCCGCGATCATCAGGTGCTGGTCGACGGCAGTGCGTCGATGCGCGGTGTCCGGGAGGTGTTCGCGCGCGGCCTTGCTCTGGCGCTGTGCAAGCGCTTGGCCTTGCTCGGCGAGGACGTCTCGCTGCGGTTCTTCGACTCTCGCCTCTATGAAGGTGTGAAGGTCCTGCCGAGCGGCAGCTCCGAGGTCCCGTACGCGCTACAATTCCGGGCCGAACGCGGGCGTAACTACGCGCGGGTGATCCGGCAACTCAACGCGGAGCTGGCGACGCCGCGGCGCGGCGCGGCGCATACCCTCGTCTATCTCCTGACGCATGGCGAGTGCCAACTTCCGTCCGACGACGTCGCGATGTTGGCCAATCGCGCCCCGATCTACGGCGTGTTCATCCTGCCCAGCGGGCCACTCGATCAGCCGTACCTCGATCATCTCCACCGAGTTCACGTGATCGACGCCGACGCGATCAGTCACGGTCGGCGGGCGCAGAAAGCCCGCCAGATCATCGATGACGTCGAGAACGACCTGGAGGGTCGACGGACCGGTAAGACGGCCAGTCGGCGTCGCCCGACCCGTGTCGTTCGCCCAGGTGAGCGACGGGGGCGCGCGTGATCGACACGGCGGTCCTGTGGGTGCGCGCCGAAGCGGCGATGCGGGCCGGTCGCCACGCCGATGCGCTCGCACACCTGCGGCACCTGGTCGACGTCGTCGATCGGATCGACTTCGAATACGAAGAGTGGTTGCGGGCGATGGCGGAGTGCTTGCGCGTGCTCGGCCATGCACGCGAGGCGGCCGCCTGTGCGGCGTACCTGGGGGCAACCGAAGTACCGAGCGTGGATGTTCTCGCCCGCGAGGCCGAGCGCGCCCAGGCTGGCGATGTCTTGGCGCTGCGGGGGATCCGATTGCTCGGCGTGTACCTGTCGCGGGCGGGGCACCACGCGGCGGCGGCAGCGTGGTTCGGTGCCGGTGCGATGCCGGTCCATCGCGCGATCGAGCTCGAGCGGGCAGGGTCCGATCTCGTCGCGTGGAGCCTGTGGCACGATCTCATTGCCCGCGACGATCTGCGCGCCCAACCGTACGAGTTGGCGCTGGCCAAGATCAACGAAGGGCTGTGCCTGTTGCGTCAGAGCCGGGTAGATCCGTCGTTGCACGAGCGCGCTCGTACGGCCTTGGCGGACGCCACAACCGCGATCGAGGACCTCGCGGACGGGTTTGAAACCGAGGGTCTGCGCGAGCGCGCGTTCGACTGCTATCAGTTGCTCACGCGGATCGGCAGTGAGGCCGGGGCGTTTGAGAACATCGCCGAGGGGTACATCAACCGGGTCCGCATCCTCCGGGACGATGGACTCAAGCTCGATGCCCTGCGCCTGCACGAGGCCTTCGTCACCCTTGCGCGGCGAGCGGGCGAGTGGCACGCCGCGGCGGGGATGCTGCGCGAGGCGGCCGACTATTGCACCCGCACGTCGATGCCCTACGCCGACGATCTGCGCCTGCGCAGCGGCGAGGCCTGGCTCAAGGCTGCGAGCGAGGCACAAAACGCCGGTCATCCCTTGCAGATCGTCGAGAACGCCTACTTGGCGGCAGCCCAGGCGTTTGCGTCCGTGCGCGCCTTCAAGCAGGTGGTGGAGGTTTACCGGCGGTTGTTCGCGCTCGAGCTTCCGGCGCGTTCGCGCGAGCGTTACCGGCGCCTATGCGAGCGCCTGGGCGACGAACAGCACGATGGCCCGCGCCCGGTGCCGGTCCCGGATTTTCTCAAGCAGCTGCCCGAGTACG
>CADEGN010000453.1 GCA_902826865.1 uncultured Myxococcales bacterium | reverse complement strand
CACTTCATAGTCGGGCACGGAGGAGCGTGACCCCTTACGGGGTCACGCTCCTAGCGGCGCTTGCCGAGTTTCTTGCCCATCACGTCGCCCAGCGTGGCGCCCGCCTGGCTGGCGTTGGCGAAGCCCTGGGCATCGGCGAGCTCATCTTGGCGCTTGGCGCTCTTGATCGAGAGGCCGATGCGACGCTCCTGCGCGTCCATCTGGATGACCTCGGCCCGAACAGCCTGACCGGGCTCGAGTATCTGACCAGGCTCCTCAATCCGCTCGTCGGTGATCTCGCTGATGTGGATCAAGCCCTCGATCCCGGGCTCAAGCTCCGCGAACGCACCGAACTCGGCGAGCTTGAGGATCTTGACCTCGATGATCTTGCCGATCGGGTAATCGTACGGGATCCGATCCCATGGGTCTTGCTGGAGCTGCTTGATACCGAGGCTAATCTTCGGCTTCTCGCCCGAGTTGTCGATGTTGAGGACCATGGCCTTGACCTGGTCACCCTTCTTGTACAGCTCGCTCGGATGGCGCACCCGCTGGGTCCACGAGAGATCGGTGATGTGCACGAGGCCGTCGATGCCGGGCTCGAGCTCGACGAACACGCCGAAGTCCGCGATGTTGCGGATCACACCCTCGACCACAGTGCCCGGCGGGTAGGTCTCGACGACCTTCTCGTACGGGTTTTCCTCGAGCTGCTTCATGCCGAGGCTGATGCGGGTCTGCGACACATCGATGTCGAGCACGACCGCCTTGACCTCGTCGCCGATCTTGAGAAATTGCTTGGGATTCTTGATCTGGCGCGTCCACGACATTTCGCTGACGTGCACCAGGCCCTCGATGCCCTCCTCGAGCTCGATGAAGGCGCCGTAGTCCTTGATCGACACCACCTTGCCCTGGACGACGGTACCGGGGATGTACTTGTCCTCAGCGTTGATCCACGGATCAGGCGTGATCTGCTTGAGGCCGAGGCTCACGCGCTCGCTATCGGTGTTGAACTTGAGGACCTTGACCTGAACCTTGTCGCCGACCTGAAAGAGCTCTGAGGGGTGATTGACCCGGCCCCAGCTCATGTCCGTGATGTGGAGTAGCCCGTCGATTCCACCGAGGTCGATGAACGCGCCGTAGTCGGTGAGGTTCTTGACGACCCCCTCGACGATCTGTCCCTCTTGCAACCTGTTGAGGGTTTCTTCCTTGAGCTCGGCGCGCTCGGCCTCGAGCAGCACCCGGCGACTGAGCACGATGTTGCCGCGCTTCTTGTTGAACTTGATGATGCGAAACTGGTAATCTTGCCCAAGAAACGCATCGAGGTTGCGGACGGGCCGCAGATCGACCTGGCTGCCTGGCAGAAACGCCTTGACGCCGCCTGCAAGCATCACTGAAAGCCCGCCTTTGACGCGCGCCTGGATGGTCCCGATGACCAGCGTGTCGAGGTCGACGGCCTTGCTGATCTCGTCCCAAACCTTGCGCTTGCGCGCCTTCTCCTTGGACAGCACCACGAGGCCGTTCTGATCCTCGGCGGTCTCAAGCAGAACCTCGACCTCGTCCCCCACCTTCACGCGCGGCGGTGTGTCTTCGGTGTCGTCTTCCTCGCGGAACTCGCGAAGCGGGATCTGCCCCTCGGCCTTGAGGCCGACATCGACGATCACATGATCGGCGATGATATCGACGACGACGCCCTTGACGATGGCGCCCTCGCGGATCTCACCGCCGGCCTCGGTATGCTCGGCGAAGAGCTCTGCGAAGTTCTCGTCGGGGTCTACGAATTGCTGACTCATAAGTTGGGTTGGGTTGTGGTGAGGTTTGGGGAAGTTGCCGGGCGGCGCACGTGATTTGCCAGTGCGTGCCGCAATCCAGGCGAATTCCCGGGGCGGCCGGCGAGGCCGGAACGTAGGGGGTTTGGCTGCGCGGGTCAACAGGTGCCGGGCACGGCCGCACGGCGAGCCACCGCCGCGCACGGCCTGATCCGGGGCGCAATACCGTGCCCGCGCGCCCCGGACGGGCGTCCGGGCGCGTGACCGCCGCCCCCCTGGGCCATCTGGGCGCGGACCGCAGCGTGCGCCTGGGCGCGCCGGCGCGTCACGCCCGGACGTTGACGCCGTCCGCCCGCAGGTGCGCCAGCAGACGCTCAACCACGCCGTCGGCGTCGAGGCCTGAGGTGTCGATCACGACGGCGTCGTCGGCCGCGCGCAGGGGCGCGACCGCACGCCCGCTGTCGCGAGCGTCGCGTTCGGCGATCTCGGCCATGACGACCGCGAGCGGCGGCGCCTCGCCGCCGGCCGCGATCAATTCGGCTCGACGGCGCGCGGCTCGAGTTTGCGGATCGGCGGTGAGGAAGAACTTGTGGCGCGCGTGGGGAAACACCACCGTGCCGACGTCGCGCCCCTCCGCCACGCACCCGCGGGCCCCGAGCACGCGCTGGATCTCGAGCAGCGCCGCGCGAACACCCGGAAGCGCGGACACCTTCGACGCGCCCTGGGAGATCGGGCCCTGACGGATCGCGGTCGTGACGTCCTCGCCGGCGAAGCTCACCTTCTGTGGACCGCCACTGTCGCCGGTGAATGTGAGGGGAAAATCCCGGCAAATCAGGACCAGCGCCGCCTCATCGTCCCACGCGACGCCGCGGCGTTCGGCCACCAGCGCGAGCGTGCGATAGATCGCCCCGGTGTCGAGGAGCGGGACCCCGAGCGCGCGCGCAAGCCGGCGCGCCACCGTGGTCTTGCCCGCGCCAGCCGGCCCGTCGATGACCACAAGCGTCCGGTCACCGGCTGCGCCCGGCTCCGGACCCACGGTCTGCTCCGTTTCTGCCCCGGTACCCGACGCCACGGCGCGAGCCTGCCACCACCGGTGCCCGCGCGACAAGGGTGGCGTCCGCGCGCCGGCCGATGCCAGCACGTTGCGGTACGCAGGGAGGGCGGAGCCTGCTAGTTTTCGCGGCCATGACGTGGACCCATGGGTGGCGCGGCGCGCTGCTGGCAGTCGTCGCGTGCGCAGTCGCGGGCTGTGTGACGGTCAAACCGTCGCAACGCGACGCGCTCAGCAAGCCGGAGATGACCCCGGCGACCGACGCGTCTGAGGACGAGTACTACGGCCATGTTGAAGCGGCCCGCCAGGGTAGCTTCGGCGGTCACGGCGTGGGCGCCGGCGGCGGCGGCGGTTGCGGATGCGGCTGAGGTGGACGGTGGTCGCCCGGCAACCGTGGGCGAACCTGGGCCGAGGGGTTCGGCTCCTCGCGTGGGTGCTCCTTGCGTGGGTGAGCCTGCACCCGGCGGTGACCTCGGCAGAAAACCGCGTGACGATGGGCGGCAACTATTACCGCGAGCGTTCATCCCGCGTCCTTCAGCCCTACATTCGCGCGACGGTCGACGTCCCCGACGAGCGCCTAACCCTCGGAACCGCCTACCTGCTGGACGCAATCAGCTCCGCCTCGATCGCCTCGGGCACCATGCAAGCGACCGGCGGAGACAACGTCTTCACGGAGTTCCGCCACGAAGTCATGGCCAGCGCGGGCTCCCGCCTCGGCGAGTGGAACCTCGGCGCATTCTTTCGTTACTCGACTGAGACCGACTGGATCTCGCGCAGCGCCGGGCTTGCGATCGCGCGCGACTTTTTGCAACGCACGATCAACGTCTCGCTCGCCTACAACATCGGCGTCGATCGCATCTACCGGATCCGCAACAATATCGGCGACCGCTTGCCCTGGTGCGGTGGCGCGATTGCGCCGCAGGAGTGCCGGAGCAAGGGGTCGGGAGCAAACTCGAATCTCCTGCTCGTGCACAACTTCGAGCTCGGCTACACCCACGCGCTGCATCGCTATGTGCTGGGGATCCTCGGCGTCCAATACGCCCACATCATCGGACCGCAGGACAATCCCTACCGTGAGAATCTCATCGTCAGCGCCATCGCGGAGACACACCCGCGCGTGCGCAACCGGTTCGCCATCGCGGGCTCGGTGCGGGCCGCGATCCCGCGTGCGCGCCTAGTCATCGAACCGTATTATTCCTACTACGTCGATGATTGGGCGGTCCAGGCCCACGCGCCCGAGTTGCGGATCCACGCCCGGGTCCATCGCCATCTGCGCCTGCGCGGCCGCTACCGCTACTATCGCCAAACCGGGGCGTTCTTCTGGAAAGCAGATGGGCTGTACGCCGACGAAGACGGTCAGTGTACGCGCGACCACCCCGAACGGTGTGCCACAGCCGACGTCAAGGTGACCGCGTGGGACTCCCACACGCCTGGGGTACAGTTGGTATGGGAGCTCGACGGCCTGGCCCGCCACCAGGGGCTGCGC
>CADEGN010000452.1 GCA_902826865.1 uncultured Myxococcales bacterium | reverse complement strand
AGCGCTACACGCTTCGCGCTTCGCTTGGGTTGCGGGCGACAGCCCGCGCTATGAGTACCTCGAGCAGCCGGTCGACATAGTTGCCGGCGATCAACGTCAGGGCCCAACGCCCGGCGATGGATTGCGATTTGAGGGCGTGTCGTTCACGTATCCAGGATCCGATACGCCGGCGTTGCGCGAGGTGGACTTCCACTTGCCACCCGGGCGCGCCCTCGCGCTGGTGGGCGAAAATGGAGCGGGAAAGACGACGATCATCAAGCTTCTCGCGCGGCTCTACGTGCCGAGCGCCGGCCGCATCACGCTCGACGGGCTCGACCTCTCGCGCTGGGATCCCAAGGTCCTGCGCGCACGGATTGGCGCGATCTTCCAGGATTTTGTCCGCTATCAACTCCTCGTCGGCGAGAACATTGGCGCCGGCGATGTTGAGCACTTCGTCGACGAGGCGCGGTGGAGTCGAGCCGCGCGGGCGGGGATGGCGGACGACTTCATCGCCACGCTGCCGGACGGCTACGAAACCCAGCTCGGCAAGTGGTTCGCCGGAGGTCGCGAGCTCTCGGGCGGCCAGTGGCAGAAAGTCGCGCTCGCGCGCGCTTTCATGCGCGAGAGTGCAGACATCGTCGTCCTCGATGAACCCACCGCCGCGATGGATGCCGAGGCTGAAGCGAACGCCTTCGAGCGCGTGCGCGAACTAGCCAAGGACAAGATGATCGTGCTGGTGTCCCATCGATTTTCGACGGTCCGCATGGCCGACGAGATCCTCGTACTCGCCAACGGCACGATCATCGAGCGCGGAAGCCACGCGTCGCTGCTCGCAACCGGGGGTCGCTACGCACGGCTGTTCCGGCTACAGGCGGAGGCGTACCGTTGAGCGCTCGGTGCAGGCGACTCGCCACCGGCGCTAATTCACCCGCTCGACCCCGTCGGGCAAGGTGCCGAACCACGCGGCAACATCACCAACCTCGATCCGGGCTGTACCGATCGCACCGGCCGGGCCGCTGGCACCTGCACGGCCCGCGCTTCCGCTCGAACCACTCGCGCCCGCCGAGCTGTCCTCGCCCTTTGCGCTGCCGCCTGCGCCACCAGCTCCCGCGGCACCGGCCCGACCTCCATCGCCGCCGTCACCACCTGGCGCGCTCAGCACGAACGCGCGCTCGAGTTGGGGATGGGCCGCGTCGACGATCAGCGTGATCGATCCGCCGGGGCCACCGCGGCCGCCCGCTGCCCCGTCGCCACCGTTGCCCCCGCTGCCACCAGCTCCACCAGGGCGACCGTCACCGCCGCCGCCGCCATCGCCTCCCGCACCGCCGGAGCCACCGCGTCCGCCGGTGCCACCCTGCGCGACGAGTTGGAGCGGGCGCGCGGGGTCGAACAAGATGCGATCACGGACGTCGCCTTCGAGCGCGACGAGCACGACGTTGCCATGAAACGGAGTGCGGACCAGCATCGCGCGCGCGACCACGTTCGGTCCTGCCGCGCCATCCTGCCCCGACGAACCACCACTGCCACTGGTGCCCTCACCGCCGCTGCCACCGGCCCGTGAATCGCCGCCCCACGATCCAGAACTGCCGGGGGCGCCCGCAGAACCGCTGACACCGTCATCGCCCCCGCGGCCACTGCCACCGAGCCACGAGACGCAGTCGTAGGCGGGCGGGAAGCGCACGCTGGCGGGCGCAACGTCGGGCTCGCGCTTGTACGTCACCTCGAAGGCGAAGCCCCTCGCCGCCGTCGCTAACATGTCACGATCGGGGATGAACCATCCGGTGCGCGGATTGATCTCGCCGCCTGATACGCGATAGCTGAACTCCTCAAAGCCCACGTGCCCGAACCCACCGCCGCGCTTGCCGGCCCAGGTCTCCAGCCGCTTGTGCTTGTCGCGCTTGCGGTGATCGGCGTCGGCGAACACAGCCAGCTGCACCGGTTCGCGCGGGCAAATGCTGGCCTTGTCGCTGCGCAGGGCCACCGTGATCGTGCTGACGTTCCACTTTTCCATGCGCACGGTCGGCGTTAGTGCGATCTCGAATGAGCACGCGCCGACCGAGACGAACAGAAGGAAGGTGAGCAGCGCACCGCGGACCATGGCGCGAGGATCCCGCACACAGGGCACGCGGGCGAGTCCCCAGGGCACGCGGGCGAGTTCCCACCGCACCCGAGTCCCCAGGCTTCGGGACGCTGGAGCCAGACATCACGACCGGTCGTGTACTGCGGTTCGTTTCGCGGCGGAGATCGGGCGCCGAGCGCATGTCACGCATTGCGGCCAATCGCCTGTGGCGACGGCCTGACGACCGGATAACACCGCCCTCGGCCCCATCATGACGCTGCTCGGAGCTCGAAATACGGGGCCCGGGACGGCCGGGACCGCCCTGCGAGAAATCTCGCGCTCGCGAAATGATCGAACCGGCCGCCCCGCGGTCTGGCAGGCCGTGGACCTCTCCATTCGGCCCCACGTCATGGCCCTCGTCGGCCCCCTGCTGGCCTCGGCATGCTTTAACCCGGGATCGCCCGCGGCAACCCCCGACTCCTCGATGGAAGAGACGGGCGGGTCGAGCGATGGCCTCGGCAGCGGAAGCGGGAGCGCAGGCTCGAGCGCGGGCGTCCCTGCGAGCGAGGATTGCGGCAACGGGACGATCGACGCCGGCGAAGAATGCGATGGCAACGTCTTGGGCGGACGGGACTGTAGCGACGTCGGCAAGGCATCGGGCGAGCTGAAGTGCGCGGACGACTGCACCCTCGACACATCGCTGTGCGTGGCGTGCGGCGACGGTGTGCTGACGCCTGGTGAGCAATGTGATGGAGATCTGTTCGCCAGCGCTGAGACCTGCGCGGACCTCGGACTGGGCAGCGAGTCGGAACCCCTCGCATGCACGGCCATGTGCGAACCCGAGTTTTCAGCGTGCAGCGCCTGCGGCGATGGTGAGGTTCACCCGCCGGAAGCGTGCGACCCAAACGCAGCTGAGACGACGATCGACTGCAGCTCGCTCGGCCTTGGTTCGGGCACCGCGACGTGCAACGATGGCTGCGGATGGGACACCGGCGCCTGCAGCACCTGTGGGAATGGGGTGCGCGATGGCGGCGAGGCGTGTGACGGAGCCGACTTAGGCGATCAGGCGTGTGACGGCGTCGGATTCGCGTCCGGGACCCTCGCTTGCAACTCCGATTGCAGCCTCGATCTATCCGAATGTTCGAGCTGCGGCGATGGGGTGAAAGACGGTACCGACAGCTGCGACGGCGCTGACCTCGGAGGCGCGTCGTGCTCGAGTCAGGGCTTCGAAAGCGGCACGCTCAGCTGCAACGTAGACTGCACGTTCGACGTCGACGCGTGCGCCGGTGCAGGTTGCGGTGACAACATCGTCAACGGCGACGAGGTCTGCGACGGCACCGCGCTCGATGGTCACAGCTGCACGACCGAGGGACATCCGGGTGGCACGCTCTCGTGCCGCCCCGATTGCACCGGATTTCTTACAGCCGGATGTTGGACCTGCGGCAACGGCCTGCTCGAGCCAGGCGAACAGTGTGACGGTGGCGCGTTTGGCGGGCAGACCTGCGCGAATCTCAACCTCGGGTTCTCGGGAGGAAACCTCGCCTGCAGTAACACCTGCACGATCATCACGTCGAGCTGTTACAGCTGCGGCGACGGAGCGATTAACCCCGGTGAGCAGTGCGACGGTGCCAATCTCGGCGGCCTCAACTGCGCGAGCTTCGGGTGGGCCGGCGGCACCTTGACCTGCAGCGCGTGCATCCTCGACGAGGGTGGTTGCACCCTGTGCGGCAACGGGATCATCGACGCGGGCGAGGACTGCGACGGCGCGAACAGGCCGAGTTGCGTCGACCTCGGGTACGACTTCGGCGCGACGACGTGCTTCGGCTGCGTGCTGGGCGAGAGCAACTGCCAGTTCGCTCCGGGCGACGACGTCGGTGGCTGCCTCCTGCCGCCGATCGATGGCGGAAGCTGTCCTTAGCTGAATGAGCCCGCGAGCGCCGCGGCGAGGCCGGTCGGATCTGCCAGCATGCCTGCCCCCGCGCGCGCTGCAACCACGGCGAAGTCGGCGACACCGGGGCCGTGGAGGATCCACCGCCGCGACCCGACCGCGCGCGCGTACTCGTTGACCAGCTCCCGGGCGCGGGCCGGGGGCGGCGCCTCGCTGCAACCGAGCACGATCAAGCGCGGCTCATAGCGGCGGCAGGCGTCTTCCACCATCCCCGGGCTCGCGCGGGATCCCAGTAGCAAGGCGCGCATGCCCACTGCCTGGGCCGCAGCAGCCACCCGGCCGAGCGGCACGATGTCGTCGTCGTCCGCGAAGCCGCCGAGCAGCGC
>CADEGN010000451.1 GCA_902826865.1 uncultured Myxococcales bacterium | reverse complement strand
GCCCCGCCGGAGGAGGATGTCGAATCCCCGCCGGAGGAGGATGTCGAATCCCCGCCGGAGGAGGATGTCGAAGCCCCGCCGGAGGAGGATGTCGAAGCCCCGCCGGAGGAGGATGTCGAATCCCCGCCGGAGGAGGATGTCGAATCCCCGCTGGAGGAGGATGTCGAATCCCCGCCGGAGGAGGATGTCGAAGTGGCTTCCGACGACGAGGCGGATCCGCTCCCGCCCGTTGACGTGGAAGTTTCATCGGTGGACGTTGCCGAGCTGCTTCCTGGCGTGCCGGATGACGCGCTCGTGGGTTCGCCTAACGTCTCCGACGATGCTGTCGTCCCTTCTTCGGCGCCTGACGAAGTGCTCCCGTGCTGAGACGCCGCCGCGGTCACCGGTTCGTCGTTGGCGCAGGCGGATCCGAACGCCCACGTCAGCCCGAGGCACCGCGCCGCGAATCTGTGCTGTTGCGCCCACCCCACGACCGTGATCGTGCGATCCGTCGGCGCCGGAAATCCACCCCTGATTGCACGGCGACGCACAGGCCACAGGACAGCGCGCACTGCCGCGGGGGCGCGGGTGGTAGTTCCCTCGCCGGAAGCTGGCTGGTCTAGGCGGGCCTCGAAAATGCCGTGCGGCGCGATCCCGAACTGAGGGCGTATCCCCGGCACCCGTTCATGATTGGTCCCTCCTAGGTCGCCCTTTTTGCGGCATCTCCTTGAGCGCGCGTGCCATCCGCCGTACAGCCTCCGTGATCTCGGTCTCGCCTAGCGATGCGAACCCGAGACGAACGTATGGCCTCATGCGGCCGTCGAACGTAAACCGTCGAGCGGTTTGGAACGCGACGCCATGATGTGCCGCCTGCTCTTCCCACGCCGCGAGATCGATCTCCTGCGCTACGTGTGCCCACAGTGCCATGCCGCCGGTGGGCTTCTCGAAGGAGAGCGCGGATCCCAGCTGCTTTTTCAGCTGAGCAGCCAAGATGTCCCGCCGTTCCTGGTAGACGCGACGTGCCCGCCGAATGTGGCGCTGCACGTCTCCAGCTTCGAGGAGATCCGCGACGGCCGCCTCTACGGCAAGGTCTCCCTGCAAATCTACGTAGGACCGATAGGAGGCGATCGCCTCGATCACCGGAGGCGGCGCAACGACATAACCAATTCGCAGCCCCGGCGCCAATACCTTGGACAGAGTGCCGATGTAAATCACTGCTCCCTTGTCATCGACGCTCGCCATGGGAAGCACTGGTCGTCCCTCATAGTGAAATTCGTGATCGTAATCGTCCTCGATGATCGCGATTCGGTGCGTACGCGCGAAGCTGATCAGCTCGATGCGTCGCGCGGCGGACAACGTGACCGTCGTCGGATACTGGTGGTGCGGGGTCAGGTAGATCGCGCGAATGGGTCCCCGAGCCGCAAGCTTGGCCAGCTCTTTGACGTTGGCACCGCCGCTATCGATCGACAGAGGAAGAAGCCGCGCGCCCGCAAGCCGGAACGCTTCCCAAGCAGGTTGATAGCCCGGGTTCTCGACGGCCACGAGATCGCCCGGTGCAGTGAGTGCCCTGGCAACCAGGTAGAGGGCCATCTGGCTTCCACGCGTGATCAGCACGGTGTCTCGCGAGGCGGCCACGCCGCGCGTTACCGAGAGCATTTGTGCCAGACCGGTTCGAAGCCGCGCGTGGCCGCGTGAGTCGCCGTAGCCGAGCAGTGCACTGCCTTGTGCTTTGATCACCCTTCGGTATGCGCGAGCCAGCTCGACACTCGGCAGGAGCCGAACATCCGGGATTCCGCCGGCGAGCGCCAGGGTGGTCGGAGGATGTCCTTGGCTCGCCCGGTACATTTCGGGCACGTGGCGGAGCTCATAGGCCGGTCGCGCGGGAACATCGCTGCGGGGCGAGATACGTGGAAGCGCTCGCGGCTTTGGATCCGGTAGGTCGCGCGATACGAAACTTCCGCGTGCTCGAGCCGTTTCGATCCATCCCTCTGCCGTGAGTTCTTGATAGGCCGCCAGGACCGTATTGCGATGCACCCCGAGTGATCGCGCAAGAGTGCGACTGCCAGGCAGCGCATCGCCGGGACGAAGGCGCCCGCGGCGAACATCCATGGAAATGGCATGGGCGATCTGAACGAACAGCGGCTGTTTCACTGCCGGATCGACCGAAAACGCCAGCTCCCAACGTGCCATCTGGTCTATCGAATATCGTGAATCTGGTCCTTTCTCAAGGACCAGTCTTTCGTCATGGTCCCAGCCATGCGAAGGGAACTCTACCGGATGGATCGCCAGGGAGCCGTGGCCGTCCTTGAGCGCGCTCCCGTGGTCCACGTCGCCTCGACGACCCCCGACGGTGCGCCGGTTCTACGCACCGTGCACAGCGTCGTAGTGGATGGGGCCGTGGCTTTTCACGGTGCACCGGCCGGCGAGAAGACGGAGACGATCGGGCGCGAGGCAGTGATCTCTGCCGAAGAGATCATCGCCGAGATCCCGAGCTACTTCGTCGATCCAGAACGAGCTTGCCCGGCGACGACGTACTACGTCAGCGCCCAGGTCCACGGTCGGCTCGAGGAGGTCGAAGATCCCGCCGCCAAGGCGCGTGTCTTGCGAGGACTCATGGAACAGTTCCAGCCAGAAGGGGGACATGTGCCGATCGATGAGGCTCACCCCCTGTACAAGAACGCCGTCCGCGGAATCATGGTCGTTCGGATGCCCCTCACGCACCTGGATGGCAAGGCGAAGCTCGGCCAGAATCGCAAGCCCGAGGAGCTGACGAAGATTCTCGAGCTATTGTGGAAGCGCGGCCGCCCCGGCGATCCGCGCGCCATAGACCTCGTACGCCAGGTGAATCCCGCGGTATCGACGCCTGATTTCCTGCAAGCTCCCCAAGGCGCGCAACTGCTGTGCGCGCTCGGTCATGAGCGCACCGAAGAAGCCCTCGCGCTTCTGGATGGCACCTACTGGAACGAGAGCATCTCTCGAGACATGGTCGCGCGAGCGCTTCTCTCAGCCTCCGCATGGGTAGGTGCGCAAGATTCATCGGGCGACCTCGTGGCCATGGCGCGTGCAGTCAGCGACTCGAAGACTGCATGGATCTATGACGTCGTTGTCAGGCCGGACTGGCGTCAGAAGGGTCTGGGCAAGGCGATCATGCGACTCCTGCTTGATCACCCGATGGTCCGCGATGCGCGCAAAGTTCGGCTCGCGACCAGGGACGCACAGGGGCTCTACGAGAGGTTCGGATTTCGCGACATCGGCGATGTGCCCGCTGCCGTGCCCAACACCGAGATGGTTCTTGTGCGAGACGGATCCGACCGCGTGGAGTAGAGCGCGTCGCCGTTCGCATGCTGGATGAGAAGCAGCCCGAGGTCAGGGACGAGCTTGTGGGGACCGACAGGGCGCCGTCTACCTCTTCGGTAGCACTGCCCGTGGTACCGCCGGGCCGCAAAGCGACGTCGACCTCGCCGTCCTGCCCCGCACCTCGGCCACTGGCATCCTGGCGTCGCTCCACCTCGACCTCGAGGACGCGCTCGAGCGCCAGCTCGGTCGCCCCGTCCAGCTCGTCGCTCTGAGCCAAGCACCGGTCGATCTAGTCCACCGGGTCCTGCGCGACGGCGTGCTGGTGTGCGATCGAGATCGCAGCAAGCGCATCGCGTTCGAGGTGCGTGCGCGCAACGAGTACTTCGATCTCTTGCCGATCCTCGAGCGCTACCGGAGACGTGCCTCGTGACCGATCAGGAGCTGTTGGCGAAGAAGCTCGCCTTCATTGAGACGTGTGCATGAGCTCGAGTCGCTCGCCCGACCCGAGCATGTCGAAGCTGACGTCCGCGAGCGGCGCTTCGTCGAACACACCCTGCAGATCGCCATCCAGGCAGCCCTCGACATCGCCTCGTACGTGGTCTCGGATGAGCGCCTGGGCGAGCCCCGTACCAATCGAGAGCTGCTCGATCTACTCGCGGCGGCTGGTTGGACGACGCCGGACCAAGCGGCGACGATGCGGCGAATGGTTGGGTTCCGCAACATCGTCGTGCATGGCTACACCGCGGTCGACCCCGCGATCCTGCGCCACGTGGTCGAGCACCATCTGGGCGATCTCGGAGAGTTCGTGACGGCGATCCGTCGCGGCCTGACGAGCCGCTGAGGCCACGGCCCAGCCGTCATCGCGAACGGGGCCGTGCTTGTGCTCGCTGGCCGAGCCCGACATCGTCGCGATTATCTCGGGCGACGCATCAGCTCGCCTTGATGCTCGCAGTACAGCGCCGCGGCATCAAGCACCAGCTTGACGATGCCAGACTGCCCACTGACGAGTCAGTTTCGCCATTCGCTCGTCGTGCTCTTCGGCGATTTTCATGGCGGCTGAACCGCCGCGAGTTC
>CADEGN010000450.1 GCA_902826865.1 uncultured Myxococcales bacterium | reverse complement strand
TGGGTGAGCAGCCATGTGCGCCCCGCCGAAGACCACGCTCGTATCGATGCCGATGCGTGCTGCGCTTCGCGGGGCCCCCGTGCGTGCTGCCTAGACCAACGTCGGTGAGCTCGCAACCCGGTCGGCCTCGCGGCTTGACCGGGTTCTTGCGTGTTCGACCGCCGATTCTCCGAAAGAGACGACTGCGCCATGAACGAGCCACCCGCATCCCCAACGTTCTACGTGACGACGGCCATCCCTTACGTGAACGCGGCGCCCCACATCGGGTTCGCGATGGAGCTCGTCGTCGCCGACGTATTGGCGCGTTACCACCGACTGCGCGGCCGCGACGTCCGGTTCCAGACGGGCAGCGACGAGAACTCGCTCAAGAACGTGCTCGCCGCCGAGGCCGAAGGGATCACCGTACAGGCGCTGGTCGATCGCAATGCCGGCGCATTTCGTTCGTTGCGCCAGCCGCTCGACCTGTCGTTCGACGACTTCATCCGTACCAGCGTGGAGCCGGGCCATCGCCGCGGGGTCGAGAAGCTGTGGCGCGCCTGCGCGGGCCAGGGTGACGTCTATCGTCGGTCGTACCGCGGCCTATACTGCGTCGGTTGCGAGCAGTTCTACGCGGAGGCCGACCTGCACGATGGCCGCTGTCCGGAGCACGACACCACGCCCGAGCTGGTCGAGGAGGACAACTGGTTCTTCCGCCTGTCGCGCCATCAGGCGCGGATCACCGCCCTGCTGGAGTCGGGCGAGCTGCAAGTCGTGCCCGAAAGATACCGCAACGAGATGCTTGCGTTCGTCCGCGGTGGTCTGCAGGACTTCAGCATCTCGCGCTCGCACCGGCGTGCGCGCGGGTGGGGGATCACCGTGCCCGATGATCCCGATCAGGTGATGTACGTCTGGTTCGACGCGCTCGGCAACTACATCACGGCGCTCGACTACGACAGCGACGGGGCGAGCTACCACCGCTTCTGGGTGGACGGCGCCGAAAGGGTCCACGTGATCGGCAAGGGCATCACGCGGTTCCATGCGGTCTATTGGCCCGCGATGCTGCTGTCTGCGGGCCTGCGCCTGCCGTCGACGATCGCGGTGCATGGCTATCTAACCGTCGATGGCAAGAAGATCGGCAAGTCGCTCGGCAACGCGATCGATCCGGTCGCGATCGTAGAGCGCTTCGGCACGGACGCGGTCCGCTATGTGTTGTGTCGGCACGTGCGCAGCGGACAGGACGGCGACATCAGCATGGACCGCTTCGCCGCGATCCGCAGCGCCGAGCTCGCCGACCAGCTCGGCAATCTGCTGCACCGCACGGTCGCAATGATCGAGCGCTACTACGACGGACGAGTGCCTGCACCGGTCGTAGGGTATGCAAACCCCGAGCTCGCCGAGGCAGCCGTGCGCGTGCGTGAGGACGTCGAGGCCGCGTTCGCGAGCTTCCGCCACGACGAGGCCCTTGCGGCTGCGTGGAGGCTGATCGAGCGCGCGAACAAGTATGCTGTCGAGCGGGCTCCGTGGACGCTCGCGCGTCGCCGATCCGATGCAGACGTCGAAGCAGCACTCGCAACGACGCTCTGGGAGCTGGCGGAGTCGCTGCGTCTCGCCGCGGTCCTGCTGGCACCATTCGTGCCGGCGACCGCGGTGAAGATCCACGCGACACTCGGCATCCCGGCCGTGGTCGGCACCTGGGAAGCGACGACGTCGTGGGGCGGATCGGTGCCGGGCACGCGCGTCGTCGCCAGCGCTCCGCTGTTTCCCAAGGCATGAACGGACCGGGCCCGATGGCGGTGTTACCGGGGATGCGGGGGAGCTCGTCGCCGCGGGCATGTCCTGGTGCGAGATCGATCGCACGCGGTGCGCATGGGTGAGCTCAACCCGGGGCCCGCGGGGCGAGCGTGACGTCGCCGCTGAACATCGAGATTTCCAACGTCCCGCCGCCCTTGCCGAGGTCGCGGCGATAGGAGCCCCTGTGCCGACTCGGGGGCTCGGCGAAGCCATCGTTGATCTCGCCTGAGAAGCTCGATACGAGGATCCGCAGCGCGAGGTTGCGCGGCAACGTCACCCGCACGTCGCCCGAGTTCGTGTCGATGCCGTGCGGACCCTTGCGCAGCTCACCCGCGACCTCGACATCGCCGCTGACGGTCATGAGCTGTAGGCGATCGAGCTGGGCCTTGCCGATCTCGATGTCGCCGGACACCGATTGCGCGCGCAGCTCACCTTTGATGCGGGAAAGTGCCAGGTTGCCGCTGACCGTTTCGACGTCGACGCGGCCGTTCGCACCGTCGAGCCGGACTTCGCCGCTGGTCGTCGCGACCTCAACACGCGTGGCGGGCCCACTGATCTCGACGTCGCCAGAGATCGACGCCACCGCCGCGCGGCCGTGCAGGTTCACGCCGCGCACGTCGCCGGTGCGGGCCGTGATCAGGAGTTCCGCGCCCTTGGGCACGCGGAGCTTGAGCGTGCCGCCGGTCGGGATGCCGGGCGGGCCGTCGATACGGACGACGAAGCGGTCGCCGTCCTTCTCGAGCCGTGCCGTCCATCCGGCGGCGATGTCCTCGTCGACCTCGATCTTCGCCTTCGCCCAGCCCTCGACCTCGAGATCGACTTCGCCGAGCTCGACCTCCACGACCACGTCGGCGGGCGCGGGCTTCGTGCGCACCGGCGGTTCGACCGGTGGCGGCGCAGCGAACGCGGTGGTCGACAGCGCCAGCGCGAACACGGCCAACGCGATCGCTACGCTACAAGACCCGCTCACCGCGTGGTCTCCCGGCTCGACGCGCGCCGCAACAGCGACAGCTTGTGGTGGTACGCGCGATCGAGGACGCGCTGCAGGTGCGGGTCGTCGGGCCGTTCGACCAGCGCGGCGCGCGAGCGATCGATCGCGGCATCGACGATGCCGAGGTTCTCCTCGTAGACCGCGAGTAACTCGCGATCGAGCAGCGGACGCCGGCGATCGTAGGCACCGGACAACTCGTTCGCGGCGAGTCGCAGCTGCGCTTCGCCGGGGATCAGATCCGCGAGCGCCGGCGCGGGCTCGGCCGTGGGCGGCATCAAGGTGGGTGCGGCGGTGGGCATAGCCGCTCGTTCGATTCCTGCGGCCCAGCGCGCGTCGAGATTGTGGGCGCGGTCGCGACCGCGATCGATGGCGACGAATAGGGACACCGCGGCGGCGGCCGCCAGCACGCCGACCGTCGCCGCTCGCCGCCGGCTACGGGCGCGCCTATCGATCGCCGCCGCGATCTCCGGCCACAGATCCGCAGGTGGATCGATCGAGCGCGGCAGCTCGCGGATGGCATCGTTGAGCTCGCGGCCGTCGGTCATGCGAGTACTCCTCGCAGCAACGCGCGCGCGCGGTGCAGCTGAGCCTTCGATGTGCCCACGGAGACACCCATCATGTCCGCGATCTCGTCGTGGCGATAGCCCTCGATCTCGTACAGCACGAACACGGTCCGGGCGCCCGGCGGTAGCTCAGCGATCGCTCGCTCCAGGTCGACGCGCGCGTCGACCCGGCCGTGCGACCCACCCGTCGATTCCTCGAGCGCGGCGTTGTCGTGCTCGCGCGCGAGCCTGCGCAGTCGCGTGCGTCGATCGCCGAGCACGAGGTTCACCGCGAGCCGGTGCAGCCAGGTCGCGAACGCCGAGTCACCGCGGAAGCCGTCGAGCTTCTCCCACGCGCGCACGAAGGCGTCCTGAGTGAGCAGGCGCGCGAGTTCTGCATCGCCGGACAACCGTGCGCACAGCGCATGGATGCGACCCACGTGGGCGCGGTACAGATCAGCGAACGCGGCCATGTCCCCCGCCTGCGCGGAGCGAACCACGGCGGCGATGCGCTCGTCGTCCGTGGGCGCGGCCGAGGGCGGGATGATCGAGAGTGCGGCCAGGGCGGACCCCACGTGCCCCCCTTGGATGCCACGGCGGGGCCCGGGGTTGAAGGCGCGGCGCGGCATTTTTCGGACGCCGCCGCCCCAACCTCGAGATGCCGGGCGGCATCGAAGGCGTCGCATGAACCCACGCACGCTGGTTTTCTCCCTCCGTCTCTTCGCGCCCGCGCTCGCACTGATCTTCGCGTGCGCGCCCCAGGCCTCCCACGCCGCAGAGGTCCGCGGCGGCGCCGCCGCCGAGCCAGGGCGGGCGCCCGCTGCCAGCCCGCTCGGCTTCGAGTGGACGGGCTCCGCGAAGCAGGTCGGGGTCTCGACCGTCAGGGGCGACATCCGGGTCGAGCCCAGCTCGGGCAAGAGCGTGCGCGTGCGCGGGACGAAGTCCGGCAAGGATGCCGCCGACGTCGAGATCGAGGTCGAGGTAAAAGGAGATGTCGTCACGATCGCGGCGAAGTATCCAAAGCGGGCGCGCACCGATGCCCGGGTCGACTTCGTCGTCGAGGTGCCGGCCGGCGTCGCCGTGG
>CADEGN010000449.1 GCA_902826865.1 uncultured Myxococcales bacterium | reverse complement strand
GGTGTTCGAGCCTCAACACTCCGCAGCAGAAAAGTCAAGTGACGAAATGACCAAGACACAAGCAACCGAAACTACACAGGTTTTCTGGATCGTCAACGAATCGCAAGCCTTGCGGCAGATCCCACGCAGCGACAAGGCCGTCGCCGCCGAGCGCAAGCAGCTGGCCGCGCTCGAGGCGGTCAACGCACAACGGCTGAACGTCGGACTCAACGCGCTCGTCCCTGCTCCGCGATCGGAGCGCGAACCGCCGCTGGTACTTGCGCCCGGCTTGAACGTTGTCGACGTCGATCCTGCCGTCGAGCCACGCTTCGCGGCCGAGCTCGCGTCGATCCCGTTCGGCGAGATCGACGAATCGGATCTCGCACCACTCAGCCGCGGGTGGCGGCAGTTCGCCCTGTCGCGCGTCGAGCCCACGCGCATGGGCGCGCGCGAGGCTGCCGAGCTCGCCGCAAAGTGTTGCTCGCGCGTCGCACTCAAGAGATGGCGCGAGGTCGAGAAACGCACCAGCGTGCTTGCTGCGATCGACGCGCGGCTGAACTCCGCGCAAACGAAGCGGGAGAAGTTGCTCATCGCGGCCGAGGAACGCGCTCAACGAGAAGCGAAAGAGGCCGCACGATGAACGTGATCGACTTCCCGCGCGCGCTCGTCATCGAAAATCTGACCGGCGAGGACCTCGACCCACGAGAGATCTTGCGCGCAGCGGTCAAAGCCGGGATCTGCACGGCCCCCCACCTTTTCGTCGTGCGTCGCAGCGCTGAGGGCAAGCTCGTCGTTGAACGCCCCACGGGGGCAGCATGAAACACGTCCGCTACTTCCGTGGCCGACATGGCACAGCTCGCATCGTCACGGACGCCAAGCGCCCACGCACCGCGCCGCGTGTCGATCCCGAGGTGCTCGAGTACGCCCGGCACCTCGCGCGTGACGGCAAAACGGACGCCGCTGGCTCGCCCACCGACAAGCCGACCGAGACTTATCCCGGCCCACATGGCCCCGCCGTGTTGCCCACGTGGGTCGTGGGCGTGCTGCGCATGGCCGTCGACGCCGGCATCTCGCTGGCCGGCAGCGACGCGCAGATCACCGTAGTCGGCCCCGACGGCACGCCCTACCTCGTGCCCGCTTGGGCCGCCAACGCGATCGCGGACTTCAGCACGCTCGCGGATCGACAACGCGGGCACGCGTTCGGCGACAGCGTCGAGGTGCGATCGATGCTCGTCGAGCAGATCAACCTCGCCCGAGCGTGGTCGCGGTGATCCGTCCACGCCGCACGGCGCCATCCATTCGTCCCGCGTTCATCGTCGACCGCAACGCCACCGCGGACGAGCGACGCGCGGCCCTCGATCTGTGGTGTGCGCTGCATGGCGTCGAGCGGGTGCGCTGCGGTCACACGCCCGACGTGCCGATCGCCGTCCGCGAGCGTGGCTTCGTCGGGGGCAAGGGTCCGCGACAAGGCGGACGCAAACAGTGAGCGGCCCCGGTGCTCGCGGCGACGAGCTCGACGCGTTCGCGCGCGTGCTGCGGGCATGTGGCATCGTGCGCATCGTCGACGCGCACACGGCTCTCACAACGCGTGGGCGCATCCCGATCGACCCACCGCTCGCGCCCGAGCTCGCCGACGCGCTGGTCGAACGCGGGCCGCTCGTCCTCGAGCCGCTCACACTCACCGAGTGCGCGGTCGTGCTCGGCGAGACGAAAGCGCGCATCGCCGCGGTCGAACGCGCGGCGCTCGCCAAGCTGCGCTTGGCGCGAAACAGTGCTGAAACCCCGTTGTGGTCGACGGAAAATTCAATTGAGATCAACGACTTATAATTTCGTCATGGCGCACTGAATTAGTGCGCGTTACGAAAAAAAGCGAAGGCCCGCCGTGTCACCGGCAGGCCTCCCCCGCGGCAGTTACGCCCCGGGTCACCAACGAAGGGAAGTTCGCTGATGCCAAAGCATGTTCGCATGTCCACGATCGATGCGCTAGCCAACGCGCTGCTCGCCAAGATCCGCCAGTCGCCCCGCAAGTCCCTCGACTCCGCCGCCGGCGCCTACACGTCCAGCCGCCGTGACGTGGTCGTGATCGACGAGTACGCCCTCGACAAGTCGGCCGCCGCCGCCGAAGCCCGTTGGCACGGCGAACAGGCTGTAGATGAGGCCATGGGCGGTGCGTGGGACTCGGCCGTCCACGAGCTCGAGGTCGCGTGCCGCATCGAACGCGGCTACGGTGACGACCCGGCGTGGCGCGGACCGTTGGCGATCGCCCGCGCGGAGGCCGACGCCCGCGAGTGGGACTGACGCCACGCGTGCGTCGAAGACGGACCCCCGCCCCGAGAGATCGGCGCGGGGGTTTCGGCGTTCCGCTACAGCTTCACGCCGGCGAGCAGCATGCCGCACGCGACGTTCAGCAGTATGAGCACCAGCCCTGCGAGCAACACGCCCTCGGCGACGCCGCGCTTGATCGTGTTCCCTAGCTTCGTCCACTCGTCGTCGGTCATCCCGACAAGCGTGGCAGAGCCCGGCGCTCGGCGCCCCGGCCGCTTGGCCACGATCGCCGCCCGCCAGAGCCGCTTCCCCCCTCCCCCGCCCCGGGGTACCATCCCCCTCGACTCAGCCGCTCCCCGGAACCCCCACGGAACCCCGAGATCCACTACCATCACAAAACACCGTTCAATCGCCCCGCTCGCATAGCTCAGTCGGATAGAGCGACGGTTTCCTAAACCGTAGGTCGCAGGTTCGATTCCTGCTGCGGGCGCCCTCGGAGAGGTATCTCCGACCGTCTCGGGGCACGCGAACTCTTGGCGTGGACGTCCCGTGCGCGGAGTGTTGCGCGCACTCACGGCCTCGACCGGGTCGACACGCGCAGCGCGCAGCGTACGCGCGGAGCCGCACCTCGTCCGAGCGCTTCCGTTGGCTCCCGTCGAGCTCGACCCCGCGGCACGCCGGTGGCACAGCTGACGAGCTACGGGCTCAACTCGGTCTCATCGCCCGTACACCGACGGTAGAGCGACCGACCGAAGTCGGTGAGCTTCAATTGGTGCGTGCGGACGTTCGGGTCCAACGTGCCTCCGCCCCAGCCGACATCCAACGGTCGCTGGCCGGGCTGAAGAACGTGCAGGCGTTCCAGCGCAGCGATCGAGTCCCCTGCGTCCGCGACGCAGACGCCAAGATGCTCGGCGATGTCCTCCCGGGCGATGTCACCGGCACGCGTGACGTGCCGAGCCCAGAGCCTGCCGACTTCGTTGTCATGCTGCTTCTTATCCAGGTCGGCAGGCAACGCTTCGCGCGCGCGGTCGTACTCGATGACCCCACTCGCCAAGCGCTTCTTGGTCATCTCCGCGACGGCGAGGAACACGCGAGTTTCCATCGGTCCGAACTCGTTGAGGGCCTTGCCGAACGCGGGGCTGTAGGGCGGCTTCGATGGGTCTCGTGCATCGGCAGCAAGACCAGCCCATAGATTCTGGAGCTGCTCATCGTCCCCGAACGTCGCTCTGCGAGCTGTGGGAGAGCAGCGGGCGGAAGCTCGCGTGTGGTCTCCACGCCGCGCTCATGAAGAATGCGGTCCGTCTCTACGCACATCTTTCCATGTGAGCGTCGTCGGTGCTCGGCGATGGCGTCGGTACCCCATCCCCAGAGTTCGGAGAGTGGACCGAGAAGGGGCCTAGTCCCGCTCCGCGCATCGTCGACCAACTCGCCCATCTTCCGCGTCGCGTGCGTCGCAGCCTCGGTGAGGTCTGCCTTCACATCGGCCTTGACCGGGAGAACTGAATCGTCCGCCATCCACCCGACTCTACACCCGGCGTAGCGATGCGGCTTGGCCGCGGAGTAGCAACAGTGGGCCCGCCTCGATCATGCGTCCAAGCCTGGCACCTCAGGCGGTCGCCGTCACCTGGCCGTCCGATCGCTGCCCGGTCGTTCGGCGTCGCTCGACAGCGTGCTGTCGGTGGCTGATCCTATCGGCATGAGCGACGTGGCCGCGGTGACCGTGGAGGGGTTGCTCGCCCTCGGCTTGGAGCGAGAGCGGATCCCCGATTACTGGTTGGAGCAGCTCGTGCCGGAACCGGTCTGCGATGGTGAAGCGCTCGTCGGCATGCGAGCCGTGGACGGCTCGCGTCCGGGGTGGATGCGAGACGGGCCCGACGTTCGAGGTGTGCTTCGCGCCGACGTCCCCCGAATCCTGGCCAGGATCGCGACCGCACAGGCGGGCCAGACATGGGCGCTGTTGGATCTCATCCCGCGCGCAACGCAGACACCAATCGATCCGGAGCAGTGGGTCTACATAGGTGCGACTCGCGTGGGGGACACGCTCGAACTCTGGTTCGCTGCCGAGGGGTGGTACCACTATCCGCAGGGGTACCTTCGCCACGAGCACGACATCGTCACGATCCGCGCGCCCATCACGAGCTCGGTGCTGCGCGCAGCGGTGGTCG
>CADEGN010000448.1:3153-4434 GCA_902826865.1 uncultured Myxococcales bacterium | reverse complement strand
GCCCGCGAGCTGCATCCCGGCGAGCTGCGGCGACGGCATCGCGAGCGGCGGCGATCCTTTCCGGCAGTTCGTCGGGGCTGAAACAGGGTTGGGAGACCGGGTGTCATGCAGGAGCGTTTCCGCAAGCAGATCGACTGGCCGCAAGCCTTTCCGCCGGAGGAATATGCCGCGCGCCGGGCGCAGGTGCGTGGCGCCTTGCAGAAAGCCGGGCTGGCCGCGATCTACGTGACGCTGCCGGCCGATCTCACCTGGCTCACCGGCTACGACATGATCTGGTACCACTACCGGTGCTTGACCGGGCTCCTGGTCCGCGCGGATCGCGACGAGACGGTTCTCTTCGACAGCGGCGCGCACAAGACCCTCGTCTATATGCTGCCCGAGATCCGCGAGGCGATCTGGTTCGGCCCTAACGCCGTCGCGAGCGACGGCCAGGCCGCCACCGTCGTCGCCGAGATCGCGAGGCGCGGCCTCGACAAGGGCAGGATCGCGATCCAGCCCTGGGCCTATTCGCCCCATGCGACGGTGATGGATGCGTTCGCTGCGATGCTGCGGGACGGCGGCGCGACCGTCAGCGACGGCTCGCGGCTCGTCGAAGAGTTCCGGCTGGTGAAATCGCCGCGCGAGATCGCGGTGGTCCGGGAGACCGCGGCGCTCGCCGACCGGGCCATGGCGGCGGCGCGCGACGCGATCGCGCCGGGCGTGATGGAGACCGAGCTCGAGGGCGTCATCATGCAGACCCTCATGCGGGGCGGCTGCCAGTATCCGAGCATCCGCTCGATGATCGGGACGGGCCCCCGCTCGGGCGCGCATCACAGCCCGCCCTCGCAGCGCAAGGTCAAGCAGGGCGATCTCGTCTTCATCGATTTCTGCGCCGTGCTGCATCGATATCACGTCAATCTCAATCGCACCTTCTCGCTCGGAAAGCCGGATCCGCGCTGGACCGATCTCATGGACAAATCATCGGGTTGCGCCGAAGCGGTTGCGCGCGAGGTGAAGCCCGGCGATTCCTGGCGCAAGGTGCAGACGGTCGCCGACCGCTATATCGAGAGCGTCGGCATCGGCAAGTATGTCTGGTGGGTCGGCGGCTACTCGCTCGGCCAGAGCGCGCCGCCGGATTGGGTCGGCACCCATTTCGTCGATCCCCACGAAGGCATCGCCGACCGCCCGGTGGTCCCCGGCATGGTGTTCAATCTCGAGAACCAGTTCGATGTATGGGAGGACTGGCCGGGCGGCACGGGCGCCGCCTGGATCGAATCCTATCTCATGACCGAGAAGGGCCTC
>CADEGN010000448.1:0-3053 GCA_902826865.1 uncultured Myxococcales bacterium | reverse complement strand
GAACCTTCGGCTGGCCCCGCGGGGGTGGATTGACTTGCGCGGGCGGCATGACTATGTGAGTCCGTTAAGCGCCTCCGCTCTTGTCATTCCCGTTTCCTGCATCGCGCAGGAAGTCTTATGGCAGGCCCTCCGCCCCGGGTCTGAGCGCGCTCGCGCTCCGGTCCGGGGCCGAGCTGCATCCGCTGCGCGCCGACCGATCCACGGTCCGATTCCGCGGATGCCGCTGTTTCCTTCTTATCGACCATCGACGCGACGCTGGCCTGGGCTGGCGCACCGCGGAATAGCGCCATTCGAAGTGGCCGTCGATTTGCATCCCTGAAACCGAGAACGAGAGGCGATCCGACATGACCCGTACCGGCCTGCCGCCGATTATCCTGAGCCGGCGCGATCACGACCGACGCCGTGCCCGAGAATCCCGCCGCTGGCTCGACGAACTTCCCGTCGCCGAACCGCCAGGCCCGCGCCAGTAGCTCGACGAGGTTGCCCGATACCATCACCGGCCCCTCGATGAATCGTCGGGCCGCGCGATCGATCTGCTCGGCGACCCCGCGGCGGAGCTCGACCAGTACCATGCCGGCCGCGCTGTGCTGGACGACGGCGGGGGCGTGCGCGACCACCAGGCCCAGGCGCAGTCCGGGCGCAGCCTCGGCGACATCTTCGCGCAGGGCCAGGGCCACGCGCAGTGCTCGATCGCCGTCGTCGGCTGCCCGTAGCAGCGTGCCGAACGCGAGCACGACCGCGGTGTTGTCGAGGCGCAGCACCTGGGCGTCACGCTTGAACGCGATGTCGCGAACAAGCTGGAGAAACGGCGCGGGATCAGGGCGCGCGAGCCCCGCGGCGCGCGCTGGAGCGTCGAGTGCGGCGTAGACCACCACCACGCGCTGCGCTTCGCGACTCGCGCGGCGCGGCGCGGGAGTCCCTTGGCCCTCGGCGACGTCGCGCGTGCCCTGCTCGACGGCCAGTGGCCCAACCGTGCCCTGGCGGGCATGCCTGCGCACGAATTCGGACAAGACCTCATCGTCGACGACTGGGTCGGCGCGGTGGAGAAACCCGGCCAGCTCGCTCTGCAGCGCCCGTGCGTTCTCGTGGCGCGTGTCCGGATCACGGGCGAGCGCGTGTTCGACGATCGCGACGAGTTCGGCCGGGACACCCGGCGCAGCCTCTGCGAGCGGCGGGATAATCTCGGCCCGCACGCGATCGAGGGCGGCGAGCCGGTCTTTGTCGCGGAAGAGCAGCTCGCCGGTGAGAAGCTCGTGCATCACCACGCCCAGCGAATACACATCCGAGCGCAGATCGACCGCACGGCCCATCGCTTGCTCGGGCGACATGTACGCGACTTTGCCTTTGATCGTCTGCTCGTGGTTGCGAGCGGAGCCGTCGGAGGAGTGTTGGAGCGCGTGCTCGCGGGTGCGGGCGATCCCGAAGTCGAGGACCTTTACGTGCCCGTCGTAGGTCACCATGATGTTGTGCGGGCTGACGTCGCGGTGCACGATCCCGAGGGGCTGGCCGTAGTCGTCATGTTTGCGGTGGGCGTAGGCGAGCCCGGCCGCGACTTGGTGGGCGAGGTACGCCACCACAACCGGCGGGAACGCGTCGCCGGCGTTGCGTACGGAATGAAACAGCCGCATGAGGTCGATGCCCTCGACCCACTCCATCGCCAGGTAGAAGGTGCCGTGGACCTGCCCGAAATCGAAGACCTGGACGATGTTGGCGTGGTTGAGCGACAAGGCGATCTTGGCCTCATCGACAAACATGCGGGTGAACTCGCGCTCGGCGGCGAAGTCCTTGCGGATCTTCTTGATGACCACGCGCTTGGTTAGGCCCTCGGCGACGCGGACCGACGCAAGATAGACCTCGGCCATCCCGCCTTCGCCGATCAGCTGGGTGAGCACGTACCGGCCGAAAATCTGCGGCAGATCCTTGCTCACAGGGCCTCGATCACCAGGTTGTCAAAGTGCGCCTCGGCTTCCCAGCCGGAGAACGCGAAATGGTCGTGGCCCGGGCCGCGCAGGGGCGCCGGATCGTCGAAGCTCAGGATCTCCTTGCCGTCGACCTCCCACAGGAGCTCGCCGCCGCTGCGGGTGATGTCGAAGTGATAACGCCGCGCCGGATCGACCCGCGGCTCGCTCGCTGTCACACGGTCGCGGCCGTGTTCATTGCGGCGCGCGATGGCGTTGAGGGTGTTGTTCCAGCCGCCGAAGATGACGACGTAGCCGGTCGCGACGTAGTTGGTCGTCGTTGCCACCGACGCGCCGTCTCCACAGACCTCGACCTTGATGTCTCCTTCCTCGCTCTGGGCCCAGGCGTCGAAGGCGATGCGGAAGTTGTCGGGTAGGCTCGGCTCCAACCAAAGCGGGTGATTGCGGGTGTCGCGAAGCTTGATCACGCCGTGCTCGATGCGCACACCGTCACCGGTTTGACGCCAGTTCGGGCCGAGCTCGTCGCGTTCGAACTCGTCGCGGAAGATCTCGGTGCCGAGCTGGCCACGCGTGCTGTACACGCGAGGCACCTCGGTGCACGCACTCGCGAGCGCGACGAGAAGCACGAGTGACTTACCAGCGTCGGGCATCGGGATCCCTTGCCAGCAGTGATCGCAGTGTCGCGGTCCACGGCCCGGGCAAGTCAGCGGGGACATATGCTTCGGCGTCGAGCTCATCGTCGATGCGATCGAATGCGTCGGGCAGCGGGGTGGGGTGCAAGGCGAGCTCGAGGAGCACGACACCAGTGCTGAAGCGGTCCGAAGCGACGGACGCGGCAGTTGAGCCGCGGCGGAGCTCGGGCGCAAGATATCGCAACGTGCCGGCGTGCGTGCCGCTGCCGTCGGGTTTTGCGCCCACGGCGAGGCCGAAGTCGCCCAGGGCCACCGGGGCATCGCCGAACGGTGTCCGCACGAGAATGTTCGCCGGTTTCACGTCGCGATGGACCGCGCCGGAGGAGTGGACGGCGTCGAGGGCAGCACGCAGCTGGAGTGCGAGGCGCGGGAGCGCAGCCGGCCCGAATTGCCCGCGACGCATGGCCTGGCGCAGGTTTCCGCCGCGACAAAGCTCGAGTGC
>CADEGN010000447.1 GCA_902826865.1 uncultured Myxococcales bacterium | reverse complement strand
TGGCAGCGGACCTCCCCGTCGGCGGGATCGAGGCCGGCAGATGCGAGGTGATACCCGACGACCGCCGCGGTGACCGCCGCACTCGATCCAAGCCCGAGCTTGCGATGGCCCATGGTGAAGCCGCCCGTCTCGACCACGGGCATCGCGGCGGCCGTGACGCCCAGGGCCTCGACGAATGATGTGGCCCGCGCGTGGGCACAGCGGACCACAGCGGTGTCTTGGGCCGGGCGATCGGCCGTAGCCCGGTGGGCGACGGCGCGCACGTCGAGCGCGGTGATCAGGGCGGTCGCGCCTTCAAGCACGGCGTATTCGCCGATGAGAAACGCCTTGCCCGGCGCGGAGACGACGACGCTCACGCGAGCACCTCGCTATGCGCGTCGGGACCCGGTGCGCAGACCTGGGTTGCGATCACCCCGGGCACGTCGCGGAGGTTGCGCGCAAGCGGCTCGGCATCGGCCGCCATGCACAGAACCTTCACGTGGGGACCCGCGTCGATGGTCACATAACCGCGCAGGCCCCTGCTACGCAGTGCGATCACCTCGCGCACGACTTCGACGGTGGTGCCGTTCCAGTAGAGGATGGCCGGGTCGGAGGCGAGCATGCAGGCGTGCATCTTGAAGCAGCTGTGCTCAACGATGCGGCCGAGCGCCGGCAGGTCGCGATCTGCCAGCGCTCGCTCGGCACCGTCCAAGTCGGATTCGGACGTCTCGATCCACGCATTGTAGTACGGCGATGTCGTCCGTGAGCGTTCCATGCCCGCCGTCGATCCGATCGGCTTCTTGGCGGCGGTGGTCTGCACCACCACGAGCCGCAGATCCCAATGCTCCGGCGGCAACAGTGGCCTTGCCACACAATCGCTGCCGTCCGGTCGAATTCCGCGATCGAGCCGCACGAAGCCACCCCAGAGCGACCGCGCCGCGCTGCCCGAACCCATGCGCGCGAGGCTCGACAGGCCCGTCCGATCGACCGCGACCCCAAACGCCGCCGCGGCCGCCACGGTGAGGGCCGCGAAACCGCTCGCCGAACTCGCGAGTCCCGCCGCCGTGGGCAAATGATTGACGGAGCGGACCCGGCACGGCGGACGCGGGGCACCCGATGCGAGCCGATACAGGCGATCGAGGTGGGCGAAGACCTTGCGCGCGGCATCGTCGTGATGCTCGGTCCCGTCGAGGACGAAGCTGTCCTGGCCTTCGATTGCCGGCCCGACCTCGGTTTCGGTCCACAGCGCATCGAGGGTCAATGACAGGGAGCTGGTCGCGGGCAGGTTCAGCTCCGCTGCCGCGCCGTGACGCTTGCCCCAGTACTTGCACAGGGCGATGTTCGAGTGGGCGACGGCTTTGGCGGTCAGCATGGCTGCACCTCGACGACGAGCGGATCGAGCCCACGAGCGCGCATGCTCGCGACAATGGGATCGGTCGCCTCGTTCGCGAGCGCGATGATGCAGCCGCCACCGCCGGCGCCCGTCAACTTGGCCCCCGCAGCCCCGGCCGCCCGCGCGCGGTGACAGAGCTCATCGAGAACCGGCGACGAGACCCCGAGGCCGGCCAGAAGATGGTGGGCGAAGTTCATCAGCTCGCCGAGTCGCTCGGTGTGCCCGCCGACGAGCGCGTCTTGGAAGGCGTCGGTGGTGGCGCCGATGGCGTCGAGCATCGGGCGCGCAACCCTGGGCCAGCGTTCCAAGTTGTGGCGCACGCGCGCGACCTGGTCCGCGGTGTTACGCGGCACGCCGCTTGGGATGATCACGAGGCGCAAGGGGGCGGCCACGCGGATCGGTTCGGGCGGGCGTCCGCGGACGAATCGAAGCACCCCACCGTAGGTCGCAACCGCGCTGTCGACTCCGGATGGCTCGCCGTGAAACACACGCTCGCCGACCATCGACGCCGCGATCACTTCCTCGGGATCGGCATCCGGTCCGAGCGCGAGCCGGGCCAGTGCGACGGTGAGTGCCGCGGATGATCCGAGCCCCGCGCGGGCCGGGATCGTCGGCGCGCCGGCGATCTGCCACCCCGTCAGCGGTCCGTCGCAGTGCGACAGCACCTCGGCGCATGCCTGCGCCACCGGGTGCTCGAGATCGCCACGGAGATCGACGTCGAGATCCCACGCCGGGATCGCCACGCGCACGGGCGCTCCCGGATCGGGCGTCCGGGTGGCGGTGAGCTCGAGCGCACCGGCGAGGCCCGCCGCGAGCGCCGGTTGACCGTGCACGACCGCGTGCTCGCCGACGAGAATCACCTTGCCACACGCGTTGGCGCTGGCGAAAAGAGTCGGGCGACGGTCGGCGGGCATGCGGGCGTTCATGGCTGCTCGGGTCGCCAGGCGGCGAGTTGCGGGCCCAGGATCCGCGGGGCGCGGCGGAGCTCTGCCACGGTGCGGCAGCCGGTCAGCAGCATGATGCTGCGGACGGCGGCGATGCTGCGGCGCAGAAATGACTTCGCGCCCTCGTATCCACCGGCCTTGTGGGCGCGCAGTACCTCGGCGGCAATGCCACCACAGGTGGCACCGAGCGCGACGGCGCGGGCGACGTCACTGCCTCGGCGCATGCCACCGGTGGCGATGATCTCGAGCGGCAGACCGCTGAGTTGGAGCACCGACGCGGCCGTTGGGATCCCCCAGTCCCACAGCTCTTCGGCCAGCAATCTCTGATCCTCGTCGATCGCACGGTGGGCCTCGACGGCGACCCAACTCGTCCCGCCGGCGCCGCTTGTGTCGACGGCCTTGACGCCGACGGCGACGATGGCCGCCCCCATCGCCCGCGACAGCCCACAGCCGGTTTCCTTGGCGATCACCGGGATCGAGAGCTCGCGGACAAGACGAGCGAGGACGTCGAGTCCGCCGGCGAAGTCGCGGTCGCCCCCGGGCTGCACGATCTCCATCGCGGGATTGAGGTGGATGCACAACGCGTCGGCACCCACCTGACCGCAGAGATCGGCGATCTGCGCCGTCGACATCTGCTTGGCCTGGACCATGCCGAGGTTGCCCAGCAAGAGCACGTTGGGAGCGACATCGCGGACGTGGAACGTCCATGCCGTTTCTGGGCGGACGAACATCGCACGCTGGGAACCGAGCCCAAACGCGAGGCCGAGTTCGTCGGCCGCGCGCGCGAGGTCTTTGTTGATCTCTGCGGCCTTGTCCGTGCCGCCTGTCATCGCCGCGACGATGACGGGCGCGGTCAACTTGCGGCCGAGCAAAGTTGTCGAGCTGTCGACGTCATCGGCGTGCATCTCCGGCAGCGCGCAGTGAACCAGCTCGACCTGTTCGAGGAGCGTGGTCTTCTCGCGAAAGCCCACGTTGGGGCCGGCGCACAGGGCCAGGTGGTCCTTCTTGCGCTGCGAGATATCGAGCCGGTCGGCCATTCGCGGGGAGCCTACCCAATCGTCGGCACGAGGCGAGCGAGAATCGGCCGCGCACACCACCGCGCGCACGAGGCGTGATCGTCCGCACGGTTGCGCAGCGACATGCGTGGTTTTTCTGCAACAGATGGCGCGATGATGCGCGGGCGTGGAGTATGCCGGTCGATACGCGCCCTCGCCGACGGGGCGCCAGCACCTCGGCAACGCTCGGACGGCGTTGCTCGCGTGGCTGGACGCGCGGGCCCAGCGCGGCCGGTTCGTGCTGCGCATCGAAGATCTGGATCCAGGACGGGCGCGCAGGCTCTACGAGACAACCGTGCTGGAGGATCTGCGTTGGCTCGGAATCGATTGGGACGAGGGCCCGGATCGGGGCGGGCCGCACGGGCCGTACCGCCAGTCCGAGCGACACGATCGGTACGCCGAGGTCCTCGCTCGCCTCCCGACCTATCCGTGCTCATGCACCCGCAAAGAGCTGCGCCTGACGGCAAGCGCGCCCCATGGAATCGAGCCGGTGTACCCCGCAACGTGCCGGGATCGGCCGCCTTCGCCCGCGCGACCGCTGGCGCTGCGGTGGCGGACGCCCGCGGGCGAAGCAGTCGCCCACGACCGCTTCTTGGGGCGCCTGCACCAAGACGTCGCGCGCGAGATCGGCGACGTCGTGCTGCAACGCGGCGACGGGGCCTACGCCTATCAACTCGCGGTCGTCGTCGACGACGCGGCGATGGGGATCACCGACGTCGTGCGTGGGGCGGACCTGTGGTCCAGCACGCCCAGGCAGGTTTGGCTGCAACGGGCGCTCGGGCTCCCAACCCCGCGTTACACCCACGTTCCGCTGGTGCTCGGCCCCGACGGCGACAAGCTCAGCAAGCGGCATGGCGCGCCCGAGATGGTGGGTCTGCGGCGGGCGGGCGTCGACGGCGCAAGGGTGGTTGCGCTGCTCGCTCGCAGCGCGAATCTGTGCGGACCTGCGGTGCGTCGCGTCCGGCCGCGCGAGCTCGTGGACGATTTCGACTGGGCCCGTCTGACCGAGCCCGGCGCAACCCACGTCCTCGATCTCGACGGGCTGCGCGCGTGAGCTCCCGCG
>CADEGN010000446.1 GCA_902826865.1 uncultured Myxococcales bacterium | reverse complement strand
TGCGCACGCCCTCGCCGCCGGCGTCCGGCCACCTGCGCTCTGGCGATCGGTCACACCCCAACCGACGGCGTTCGACCCCGTGACGACCTCGTTTCGGCCCGCAGTCATTTCGGTACGGTGGAGGCCGATCGAGCGCCGCCGTTCGTTGGGCTTGATCGTCATCGGGATGGCCGCGGCTGCGATCGGTGCCGCGATCGGTGCCGTCGGCGCCACCATGATCATGGACTTCACTTCGGCGAGCGAGGCGGGTGCTGCGGCGGCGCGTTCCCCCCGCGACGCGACGGGCGGACAATACGCCAGCGCTCCCGGCCACGCGAACGCAGCGGACCACGCAAGCAGGCGGCCGCACTGCACCACGCGGAAATCGTGATCGAAAAAAAGTCCGCCCATTTTCTCGGGGCCTCGCACTGGACTCCCTGACATCCGGACGAGGGCAGGCCGCGTCCGCAGCTACCTCCTGCAAGGAGGAGATCACTGCACGTCGCCAAGAAGAGGACGGTATCTGATGCCCCGACCAACCCCTCAGATTGTGGCCCGTCTGTCCGGCTTTCTGCGGTCTGCCCACGGAGTGATCGCTCGCGTTCGTTTGCCGCCGATCCGTGCCCGGCAAGCCGCCTGCCTCCCTCCTGCGCCGAAACTGGAATCACGAGCACAGGAACTTCTCGGTGACCTGTCGGGCCGGCAACGGACCTCTCGAGAGGAGACCCCCATGCGCAGCGCTCTCCCAATCGTCTTGTGCGGTATCGCAGGTTGTTACTCCGGCCTGGGCCTCGGCCAGGACGACAGCGATTCGGCCGCCGACAACGCCGACAACGCCGACAGCGGAGCGGGCGCCGATGGCGACGATAGCGGCGGCAACGCGCCGGCCCCGACGAGCGCGACGCGGAGCGGCCTACGGCGCCTCAGCATCATCGAGTACGACAACGCCGTTCGCGACCTCATCGGCGACGACTCGCGATCTGGGGCTGAGTACTTGCCCAGCGATAACCTGGTGCCCTTCGACAACGACTACGTTTCTCAGTCGCCGTCCGAGGCCCTGATCGGCGCGGCCGAGAAGCTCGCGAACGGTGCCGCCGATCGTCTTCTCGCTGAGCCCGCGCGCCTCGAGGCCCTGGCTGGCTGCACACCGACCGCGGCCGACGACACCACCTGCCTGCGAACACTCGTCGAACGCGTGGGGCGCAGGGCCTTCCGCCGCCCACTGTCGCCCGATGAGCTCGATGCCTATGCGGCGCTCGGCGCGATCGGAGCCCAGGCGGATAGTTGGCACACGGGCGCGGCAGCGGTGGTGCGTGGCCTCTTGCAGGATCCGCGGTTCCTGTACCGCGTGGAGGTTGGTGAGCCCGTACCCGGCCAACCCGGCGTGATCGCGCTCAACGATTACGAAATCGCAACCCGCCTCTCGTTTTTCCTTTGGCGCACGATCCCGGACGACGAGCTTCTCGATCTCGCCCAGGCCGACGGTTTGTCGACCCAAGCAGACGTGCGAGCGACCGCGGAACGAATGCTAGCCGACGACCGCGCCAGGGCCGCGGTGAAGGACTTCCACGCGCTTTGGCTCGGGTACTCGCGTTTGGCGACCGAGGGCATCGCCGCCGACATGGCTGGCGAATCCAATGCCCTGGTCGAGCAAGTCGTCTTCGATACGGACCAACCTTGGCTGTCGCTCATGACCAGCACCGAGACGTTCGTGTCGCCGACGCTGGCGGAGCACTACGGACTGCCGGAGCCCGAGGGCGGCGTGCCCGGATGGGTCGAGTACGGCGACAGTGGCCGTGGCGGCATTTTCTCGCACGGCAGCCTCCTCGCGCTCGGTGCGAAGTTCGGCGACACCAGCCCGACGGAACGCGGGCGCGAGATCCGACTGCGCTTCTTCTGCCAGAAGATCGTGTTGCCGGAAGGAACGCCGGTCAACACCAACGACCCCCCGGGTGTCGATCCCAATGCATGCAAGTGGGAGCGTTACGCGGCCCATCGCGAGGAAGGCGCTTGTGCCGGGTGCCATGCGCTTATGGACGGTATCGGCTTCGGGCTCGAAAACTATGGCCCCAGCGGGGTGTTCCGGGAACACGACGTCGACAAGCCACAGTGCCCGATCTCCGGAGATGGACAGGTGGCGCCGATGGGTACGTTCAACGGTCCGGCCGAGCTCGGGGCCCTGCTGGCGGCCTCAGAGGAGGTACAGACCTGCATGATGACGCAGCTGTATCGCTTCGTTTCCGGCAAGACCGAACCCGACGAGCTCGATCACGCGTTCTTGCAGACGCTTGCGGAGGAGCAAGCCGGCAGCCAGGTGCGCATGCTTGAGCTCATGGTCAAGGTGGCGGCATCAGACGCGATTCGATTTCGCGTGATCGAGGAGGGCGAATAATGGGGCGAATCATCAGATTGCCACGGCGCACCTTCTTGCGCGGGATCGGCGGGGTCGCTCTCGCCTTGCCTGCGCTCGAGATCATGTCGCGTCCGCGCTCGGCTCGCGCAGCCACCGGTACGCCGCGATTTCTGACCAGCTATGTCGGGACCTCCGTCGGACGCGCCTACTCCGAGACGTCCGGTGGACCACTCATAAATGGCGATCGCATGACCCCCGACAATGAGGGTGCGGGGTACGACATCAAGCAGGCCCTGCAACCCATCGGGGCACAACCGTGGCAATATGAAAACGGCTTCGGCGGAGATCAGCCTGCGTTCGACGTCAGGGACGTGCTGACGATCGTTTCGGGCCTCGTTGTGCCCTGGGGCCCCATCGGTAGCGTTCCGCCCGGCGGTCGTTCGCTCGATTTCCACAACAACTCGGTGTACTCCCAGATCTCGGGGGCGATCTGCGAGGGGGGAACCGGGACGCTGACCGCTCCCACCATCGATCAGCTCCTCGCCCAGACGACTTCTGCGGACAAGCCATCGCTTGCCTATCGGGTCCAAGCCAGCGCGGGGGGCGGCAACTCCGCCGCCATGTCATGGAAGCGCGATGGCAATGGCGGTGCCATTCGCGTCGACCCGGTCGTTAACCCCGGCCTCGCGTGGGAGTCGCTCTTCACCAACTTCACACCGCCCGATCCGGCCGAGGCCGCGAAGCTCGCGTTCGAACTCCAGCAGCGTCGCACGGTTTTGGACCTCATCGGCGACAGCGCCGGGCAGCTGTTGCCGCGCCTGGGCCATGCCGACAAGCTCCGCTTGGAACAGCACTTCGACGAGATCCGGGCCCTCGAGGCGCGGCTTGGCCAGATGCAGCCGCCGACGACCGCCCAGTGTGTGGCGCCAACCGATCCCGGTGACGACTGGCCCGAGTCACCCCAAGCTCCGGAGAACGAGGAGCAGGGGTGGAGCAATGAGGAGCTGCGTGCGGAGGTGTTCACCGATCTCATCCACATGGCCTTTGTCTGCGACCTGTCGCGCGTCGCAAGCCTCATGTTCGGCGCGTGGAAGTCCTATCTCAGCATGGCGCAGGCCGTGGGCTACAACCATGACCTCCACGGGTTGTCGCACTTCGGGGGGGCCGGAACCGGGATCAGTCCGCTATCCGACGGCCTCGCCTGGCATGTCAAGCACTACGCCCGGCTGATCCGAAAACTCGCCGACACGCTCGACGAAGATGGAACGCCGGTACTCGACCACTCGGTGCTCACGATGATCTTCGAGGGCGGTTGGGGGTTCGATCCCGACGGCACAGACGGTCCCCATTCGACCGAGAACATGGTCGTCCTCGTGGCCGGTGGCAAAGCCCTGGGCCTCACGCCCGGTCGGCATATTCGCGGCGACGGTGCCCACCCCGCCTCCGTGCTCCTGGCCGCGGCAAACGCCTGCGGTTACACGGGTCCGCTCGGCGACATCGACGAGCCTTTCTCCGGCTTGTGAGGGGTTTACCGCCGATCCATGCCATGGCGAGCCGCCTGCGCCCTTCCTGCGCCGGAACTGGGATCACGACCACACAAATTTTCTCGGTGAGCTGTCGGGCCTGCCGCGGCCGCAAGGGGCCGGCCCCGACATGGGGGGTTCGAGACGTGTGAGTAGCGCGCGAGCGCACGCTCAAGCGCAAACGCCCGCAACGAGCCCGCTCGTCCCATCGATGACGGGCGGGTTACGCACAGACATCGATCGGGTTTGAACGGTTTCGCCCGAACTCCATGCAGATCGCGGTGCTGCCGCCTCACTGCTACCGCGCGTTGCGCCACACCGAAACCGTGATCGAAAAAAAAATCCGCCCATTTTCTCGCGGCCTCGCACTGGACCTTCTGACATCCGGGCGCGAGCAGGCCGCGTCCGCAGCTACCTCCTGCATGGAGCAGATCACTGTATGTCGCCGAGAAGAGGACGGTATTTTGATGCCCCGACCAACCCCTGACATTCTGGCCGGTCTGTCCGGCTTTCTGCGGTCTGGCCGCGCCCGCGCGGCGCAGTACAGCTTCGCAGTGTCCGCCGCTAACGTATTCCCTCTCGCGCTGTTGGCCACCGGCGCCTGCCAGGCTGGGCCTGCGGCGGGTG
>CADEGN010000445.1 GCA_902826865.1 uncultured Myxococcales bacterium | reverse complement strand
CCCAGCGCGAGCTCGGCAAGAAGAGTGAGACGGCGTCTTTGCCGAGCTCAACTTCTATCTCGTTGATTCCTGGGCTGAAGTTGAAATGGAGTTTGCCGCCTGCGATCGCGTTGTTGGTTCCGGCACGGACGGTTCCCTCTCCCACCCTTGCGGCTTGTTCGAGCATCCTCGTGACGGCTTCGCGAATCGCCTTGTCGTGGGCGGGCCCGCCTTGGGCTTTCAACAACAAAGCTCGACCCGAGAGGAAGCCTCGGTGAAGCTGCGGTGAGAACTTCGCGACCATTGCCAAGGCGACGGCGTACTCGGACGCGAGGAGCACCCACGGAATGACGAGTGCGAACATGCAGGAGACGGTGCCAGCGGTTCCGCGGATCTTGCAACCAATCTCCTCCGGAACGGGCGCAAACTCCTGGATTCGCACGCTTGTTCGTCCCGTTTCTCGCCTCGCCCCTTGCCACCGCTGGCGTGAGCTTGATTAGCTCGCCTGTAATCGGGATGTGGAGCCTAACACGACTGCCGCAACGTTCAGAGACCCATCGCCCCGCGAGCGGTGTCGCGTTGTCTCCGAGATGATGCGGTACGGTTATCCGGATTTGCGGTGCCGACCGACGTGACATCCTCAAATCCCATCGCTTATCGCACGCGCACGCTCAGCGCGCGGGCGCGAACAGGATATTGAACGTCGGCGTGAAGCCGCTGTAGCTGCCCTCGGATCGCAGGTTCTGAGTCGGCGCGGGAAACCTCGCCGACAGCGCGGGCAGCCACAAGTAGTCGGGCAGAGTGACGTCGGCGCCGCCGTTGGCCGTCCAGATCCCGGGGATCGGCACAGCGGGCTCGAGCACCTCGAGCGCGATCCAATCCGCGTAGCGGATCTTCGTTTCCACATCGGTGCCGGACTCGAACGTGAAACCGAGCGGCACGGTGGTGACGCTGTTGGCCGCGGGCGTGAACGGCTGGCCGTACTCCTCGGCCGAACAGCAGGCCGGCCCGACGCCGGCTTGCTCGAGGATCCGCATGCGGACGAATCGCATCTGCCCAGTGACGGGTCCGACGCCGATGTTCGCCGAGACGACGACGCCCGGCACCGTGGGCTGCACGCCGTTGTAGCTCACCAGCGTACAGGATGTCGCGCCGGTGCCGGTGAACGGTTGGGGGAAGCTCGGATTGATCTGTACGGGGAATCCGTCGGCGCAGGTCACGATGCTGTCGGGAACGAGCGAGGCATCGGTGGGGCCGAGTGTGCTGGGGGGCGCAGTGCCGCCGGTGCCGTCGGCATCGCCGCCGTCCGAATCGCCGGTCAGCGGGCCCATCGTTGCGTCGGTCATCGCGTTCGGATCGGCCGGTCCGCCATCGTCGGCTTGACACGCGACGGAGAGCGCGACGAGTGCGGGCAACAGAAACCAAGAGGTGCACGAGCCGGCCATCGGATCCGAGGATACGCACAGAACAGGAGGGTTCACCGCCAATCGCGAGCGCCGTGGTCGCGCGCGCGATGATGAACCTCGTCGATCAGGAATCGCTTGTGGTCGAGTTCGCCGGTGCGGTGCGACGAGTCAGGAAGCATCACACCTCGATCGCCGAGCTGTGGATCAGATGCGCGCAGCCAAGGCGATCCGCCGGCGTGTAGCGCCTTCGCACGTGCGCCGGCCTACACACGTTGCTCAACGTTGAGGGTCGGCGCGATCGGTCGCGACAGATTGGCGATGGTGCACGAGTAGCGTGTTCTCTACGATCCCAGACCATGCGCTCCATCGCTGCGATCCTCGCGTTTTTTTCGACGGCGACCTTCGGAGGGAGCGTCGCCGGAAAGACCCCGGCCGAGATGGAACCGCTGTCGTGGATGGCGGTGCCCAACACGAAGATGCGCGCTGTGCAGGCCGATCCCGAGATGTACGCGGATCTGCAGGGCAACGGCTTCCCGAACATTATCTTCGCATGGGGCGGCGGCGTGCTCGATACCCAGCGCTTGAGGATGGTGATCTGGGGCGGCGGGCACAACGACTACTACGGCAACGAGATGTACGCGTTTGACATCGAAGCCCTGCAGTGGGAGCGGCTATACGAACCGACCGTGGACTGGAACAACTGCGGTGACCCCAACGCCGACGGCACGGCGAATGCCCGCCACACGTACAGCGGGATGGAGTACATCACGCACGCGGACCGGTTCTTCGTCAGTGGAGGCGCGCTCAACTGCACCTCGGGCAGCTGTGGGGCCCAGATCACGTGGGAGTTCGACTTCGACACCGTGTCGTGGACCGATCGGCAACCGAGCGGCGAGCACACCACGCAGTGCGAGAACAGTGCCGCGTACGACCCCGTCTCGGGCAACGTGTATTTCGGCGACCCGGGTGGCCTGTACAGCTATAGCTACGACGACAACGCATGGACGCGCGTCAACAGCGACTACCTGTACGCCCGTGGTGTGGTCATCGATCCGACGCGTCGGATCTTGCTCATGATGGGGGAGGGCGAGGTCGCGGCCTACGACATCAGCCAGCCCAACGCCGAGGCGCAGCAGTGGAACACCAGCGGCGGCGACGACTTCATCGCGGGGACCGCTCAAGGGTTGGCCTACGATCCCCAGACCGACAAAGTGGTGGGATGGGCCGGCGGGGCGGTCTACGTCCTGGACCTCGACACGCACGAGTGGACCCCCTACGACGTGCCCGGCGCGCCGCAGGTTGTGGAACCGCGCGTGTGGGGGCGCTGGCGCTACGTGCCGGGCGTGAACGCGTTCATCGCCGTGACCGACGTCGATGATGACGTGCACTTCTTCAAGCTCAGCGAAGGCGGCATGATCCCCGAGGGCGGCGACAGCTCGGGTTCCGGTCCAGGGCCAGGCGATGACACGAGTGTGACGACTGCCGCCAGTCAAGGCAGCGACGGCGATGCATCGGCGAGCGCGTCGGCGAGCGCGTCGGCCAGCGGCGGCCCGGGTAGTGGCGCCGCGACCGGCGAAAGCACGGCCGTCGTGGGTGAGGACGTTAGCGGGGACGGATCGGGCTGCGGTTGTCGCAGCAGTGGCGGCACGCAGGATCGCCGGTGGCTGGGTCTGCTGGTGGTGGTGGGTTTGCGGCGACGAAGGACGCGGACGGCGGCGCGTGTCCTGGGTCGCGCCTGAGGGTGCGTCGATGGCAAAGGGCCGAGCCCGCAGCCTCGCCGGCGAGCTCCCAGCGTAGCTATCGACGGATCACTCCGTCGGATCGGAGCTCGTCTGCGGCCCGGTCACGAACCGGCGGGTCGCCATCGTACGGCGACTGGAACAGTTCCGCTTCGAGAGCGGTTCGTGGCCCCGAGGCCCGGGCCCCGCACGTGAGCGAGGTGTCAGGCCGCTCACCCGTCGCGCACGGGGGCGTCGACTGGGTAGACTGAGATCCGATTGATGGCTGATCCGACCGACGAGCGCGAGCTGTTCCTCCACTGGCAGGCCGGGGATGCGGCCGCCGGCCGCCGGTTCGTCTCGCATCACTTGCCGGCGATCGCCAGGTTCTTCGGCAGCAAGGTGCCACAGTCACAGGACGCGGACGATCTCACCGCCCGCACGTTCGAAGTCCTCGTCGGCAAGCTCGCCGGGTACCGCGGCGACGGATCGCCGCGCACGTTCCTGTTCGCGATCGCGCACAACGTGCTGCTCGGTTGGGTGCGTGACAAGCGACGCGAGGACGATCGCTTCGAGCTCGGCTCGATCTCTGCGGTCGCACTCGGGCCGTCCGTAACGACGATGGTGCACGCGCGCAGGCAACAGCGGCTCCTGCTCGATGCCCTGCGCGCCCTGCCGATGGATGCCCAGGTCATGCTCGAGCTGTCGGTGTTCGAGGACATGTCGCGCGCCGACATCGCCCTCGTCACCGGCACCCCGGCTGGCACGGTCGCGCACCGGCTGCGCCGCGCGAAGGAGATGCTCGCGGAGGAGATCGTGCGTCAGGCGGAAACGCCGGCTCTCGCGGCGACGACGACCGCTGATCTCGAGCTTTGGGCCCGCGGGCTGCGCGTCGCTCTGGCTCCCGGAATCGACAATGGCGAGCGCGGATGAATCAGGTGCCCAGGGCCGTGAAGCGCAGCTGCTCGGGCCGCCGACGCGATCTGATCAGCTCGGCCGGGATCCGGAACTACCCGGGCAGGAGCCACCCATGCCCGATACCCACCCCGAGCCCGGCGTTCTCACCCCCCAATCCGAGCCGGTCGACCGCGCCCGTTGGCAGCGACTGCGCGGCTTCGTGAATGCGCGTGTCTTTGGCGACGCTCCACCTCGTGTCGGCCGGTATCGATTGCTCGAGTCGATCGGCAGCGGCGGCATGGGTGTGGTGTTCAGCGCGTTGGATACCGAGCTCCAGCGCAAGGTCGCGATCAAGCTCTTAACCACCGGGCGCAGCGCGACCCACCAGCATCGGTTGCAGCGCGAGGCTCGAGCGATGGCGCGCGTCGATCACCCGAATGTGGTGGGGGTCTACGATGTCGGCGAGCAGGATGGAGAGCTGTTCGTCGCGATGGAGCTCGTGCACGGTCGCAC
>CADEGN010000444.1 GCA_902826865.1 uncultured Myxococcales bacterium | reverse complement strand
CGCCGGCCCTCGCGCGTGGCCAAGCTCGGCTACTACGGCAGCCTCGTGCTTGCCGGCGGGTTTCTCAGCTGGGTCTTGCTCGGCACCCTGGCGCGCCAGTACCTCAAGCCCGGCGCCGACCTCACGGGCAAGGGCGAGTTTGGGACCGCCAACGCCATCGGACGGCTTCTCTTCCGCGAGTACGTCTTCGCGTTCGAGGCGATCTCGCTGCTGTTGCTCGCCGCGGTGATCGGCGCAGTCGTGGTCGCTCGCAGCCGGCGCGACCGGGAAAAGGAAGCGGCGCAAACCGGCATGACCGCCGAGGCGCGGCGGGCGGCAGGGCTGTCGGAGGCCGGGGAAATCGCGGCGCCCGGCCCGACGCCCGGCACCGACTTCGGCGCGCCCTCGGCCACCGGCCACGACGGTGGCACCTGACGATTCGTTCCCCGAGGCAACCGACCCATGGTCCCGATCGTCCACTTTCTCTACTTCTCCTTCGCCATGTTCCTGATCGGTGCGGCGGGAGTGCTCCTGCGTCGCAACGTCCTGATCGTGCTCATGAGCGTCGAGCTCATGCTCAACGCCGGCAACATCGCGCTGGTGGCGTTTTCACGGATGTGGGGCGATCAACACGGCCAGGTGCTGGCGATGTTCACGATCGCGGTGGCCGCGGCCGAGGCGGCGGTCGGCCTCGCGATCGTCGTCAGCTTGTTCCGCGCCAAGAACGGCACCGACATCGACGACCTCTCGCTGCTACGCGACTGAGCCCTCCACGCGCCCGGCGGGGCGCAGCGGCTCGGCGAACTCCGGACCCACGCCATGAACGAAGCCAATCTCACCCTCGGCTGGATCCCACTTTTCCCCCTGCTGGGCGCCGTCATCAATCTCGTCTTCGGGCGCTGGTTCATGCGTGCGCTGGGCGATCGCCTGGGCCGCGAAGTCATCCACATGATCGCGCTCGGCGCGGTTGCGTTCTCCTGCTTCTATTCGTTCTTCATCGTGCTCGATGTCCTGGTCGATCAGGGCTACGACCGCGTCGTTCACCGTGTGTATCCATGGATCGTCTCGGGCGAGACGGCGGTCGGCTTCGATCTCATGATCGACCATTTGTCCGCGGTGATGTGCCTGGTCATCACCGCCGTCGGCCTGCTCATCCACATCTTCAGCGTCGGCTACATGGCCAAGGATCCGGCCTACTGGCGCTACTTCGCCTATCTCAATCTGTTCATGGCCGCGATGCTCGTGCTGGTCATGGGCAAGTCCCTGGTTGTGACGTTCGTCGGTTGGGAGGGCGTGGGTCTGTGCTCGTACTTGCTGATCGGGTTTTGGTACGACGATCCGGCCAAGGCCAGCGCCGGACGCAAGGCCTTCATCGTCAACCGCATCGGTGACTTCGGCGTGATCCTGGCGATGTTGCTGATCTACTCGGTCACGCACAGCCTCGATTACGACGCGATCCTCGCCGCTTGCTCGGGCGAAGCCAAGTCACCGTTCGTTACCTCGACGATCTTCGGCCTGACGATCGCCCACGTCGCGACCATGTTGCTGTTCCTCGGCTGCACCGGGAAAAGTGCCCAGCTGCCGCTTTACACCTGGTTGCCCGATGCCATGGCTGGCCCGACGCCGGTCTCCGCGTTGATCCACGCGGCCACCATGGTCACCGCCGGCGTGTTCCTGATCGTGCGCCTCAATCCGCTGTTCGCGCTGGCGCCGATGACGATGGCGGTCGTTGCCCTCATCGGCGCGGTTACGGCGCTGTTCGCCGCCACCATCGGCATCACCCAAAACGACATCAAGAAGGTCCTCGCCTACTCCACGGTGTCGCAGCTGGGCTACATGTTCCTCGCCGCCGGCATGGGGGCGTGGACCGCAGCGATCTTTCACCTGGTCACGCACGCCTTCTTCAAGGCCTGCCTGTTCCTCGGCTCAGGCGCGGTCATCGAGGCCTGCCACCACAACCAAGACATCCGCCAGATGGGCGGGCTGCGCGAGAAGATGCCCTATACCGCCGGCACCTTCCTCATCAGCTGCCTTGCGATCGCGGGTATTCCGATCTTCAGCGGGTTCTTCTCCAAGGACGAGATCTTGCTCCACGCGTACACCAATGCGAGCGCGTGGACACCAGGGCTCAACTACGCGGCCTACGGGATGGGCGCGATCGCGGCCTTCTGCACCGCGTTTTACATGTTCCGGCTGTATTTTCTCACCTTCGCGGGCAAGTTCCGCGGCGACCACCACACGTGGACCCACCACGTCCACGAGCAGTGGATCATGTCGCTGCCGCTGGTGGTGCTCGCGATTCTCGCCACCTTCGGCGGTTTTCTCGGCATCCCGCACGTGTTTCCCGGCCACTTGCCCAACGTGATGCACGGGTGGCTCGAGCCGATCACCGCGATGTCCGATGGCTTCGGCGAGCTTTACTACATCGGGGTCCGGCCGGAGTTTGCCGACGAACACGGCCTCGTCCGCGCGGGCGTCGAGTGGATGTTGATGGCCACGTCGGTGGGCATCGCGACAGCGGGGATTTGGTTCGCCTACACGCTCTATGCCCAGGGGCCGTCGTCGGCGGCCAAGGAGTGGGCCGAGCGGCTCAGCGCCTGGTACAAGCTGAGCTACGGCAAGTACTTCGTCGACGAGATCTACGACGCGTTGATCGTGCGACCGCTGCGCTTCATCGGCGGACTCTGCTATCAGGTCGGCGATCAGCTCGTCATCGACGGCCTCGGTGTATCGGGCGTCGCCACCGTGGTCGGCGCCGCCGGCAACAGGGTGCGTGTTTGGCACAACGGCAACGTGCGGCGGTATCTCGCGGTGCTGATGCTCGGTGTGGGCATCGTTTTGGCTTCGGTGTATGCCAACCCGACGATCAGTCAGTTTGGACCGTCGGCGGTGCATCCCGTCGACGCGGGCGGGTTGCGGCCAACCCTGGGTGCACAGCCGATCAAGCTCCAGGTTCTCGGTCAGGAGTTCGAGCTCGGCCCGGCGCGTCGCAAGTCGCCCGCGGCCCAGGGCGGGGCCCCGCCGCCCGCCGCTCCGCCCGCGAACCCGACGGCCGCGGCCGACATGAAAGCCAGCCCGCGACCGCCGGGGGGTCCGCCGCCGGCCAAGGGCATGCGGCGGCCCGAGGACGCGAAGCTTCCCGGTCGCGCAGACGCGAAGGCCGAGGGCAAGGCCGGAGGTGCGCCGTGAACGAGATCCTCTCCATCTTGCTCCTCGTGCCGGTGCTCGGCGCGATCGTGGTGGCCACGCTGCCGGCCGGCGAGCGTCGCCTGGCCCAGGGCATTGGCCTCGGGTTCGCAGGCCTTGAGTTTCTGTGCGCGCTGCCGCTCGCCACCGGATTCGAGCCCGGCAAGGCCGGGATGCAGTTCGAGACGAAGATCCCATGGATCGCCGAGCTCGGCATCAGCTACCACGTCGGGGTCGACGGCTTTTCCCTGTGGATCGTGGTGCTCACGGCGTTTCTAACCCCGCTGTGCATCCTCGGCGCGTGGAACTCGATCGAAAAGCGCGGCGCCGAGTTCGTGGCGTCGATGCTCGTGCTCGAGGCGGCGATGATCGGGGCGCTGGTTGCCCTCGATCTCATCCTGTTTTTCACTTTCTGGGAGCTCATGCTCGTGCCGATGGCGCTGATCATCGGCGTCTGGGGCAGCGAACAGCGGGTCGCCGCCGCGATCAAGTTCTTCTTGTACACGATGATCGGTTCGGCGCTGATGCTGGTCGCGATCATCTATCTCGCCGTTGCCCACCACACCGCGACCAAAGGGGTCTGGAGCTTCGATCTGGCCGACCTGTCGCAGGTGGTGCTCACGCCCGAGGCGCAGTTTTGGTGCTTCTGGGCGTTCGTCGCGAGCTTCGCGATCAAAGTCCCGCTGTTTCCGGTCCACACCTGGTTGCCCGACGCCCACACCCAGGCGCCGACGCCGGGTTCGGTGATCTTGGCCGGTGTGCTCTTGAAACTCGGGACCTATGGGCTCATGCGGTTCGCCTTTCCGCTGTTCCCCCTGGCCGCGGGCGAAGGCGCTGAGCCCCTGGCGGTCCTTGCGATCATCGGCATCGTCTACGGTGCCCTCGTGGCGTGGGTGCAGAGCGACGCCAAGCGGCTGGTCGCTTACTCATCCGTCAGCCACATGGGGTTCATCGTGCTCGGCATCGCGAGCATGAGCACCCAGGGGCTCACCGGTGCGACGTTCCAGAGCTTGGGCCACGGTCTTACCACCGGGGCGTTGTTCCTGGCGATCGGCGTGCTTTACGAGCGGCGCCACACGCGATTGCTGGCCGAGTTCGGCGGCCTCGCGCGCGTGATGCCGTTGTTCGCCGCGATGTTCATGATCGCGATGCTCGGCTCGGCCGGCGTGCCGGGACTCGTGGGCTTCGTCGGTGAGTTCCTGATCCTGGTCGGGGTGTCTACCCACGGTGGCCTCACCATGTTTGCCGTTCCGACTCTCGTGGCCGTAGCCGCTACGGGGGTCATTCTCGGCGTGGTCTACCTGCTGCATCTGTTCCAGAAGCTGATGTTCGGGCCGATCACCAACCCGAAGAACAA
>CADEGN010000443.1 GCA_902826865.1 uncultured Myxococcales bacterium | reverse complement strand
GGTTGACATCGATCCGGTAGGGAATTAGAGGATCGGCGGGGTTCATGGCCCAGAGAACTGAGGTTCCTTCAATGCACCCAGCCGGACACGGGACCCCGGCGCCGGGCGGCGGGGGGATTTCCTTCCGCCACAGGAGCACCCAGCCCGCGAAGTTTCCCGAGGGCATCAGCGCGGCGTGGGAGAGCTCGATCTCCAGGTTCCCCCCGCCGATGGGGCCACCCGGTTGGTTCGGCGAGCACAGCAGGTTCCCGTTCGCGTCCTTGGCGGAGATGATCCGCTCCCAGTTGCAGGGCCCCGACCAGTTCTCCTGCCCCGCCTGCGCGCGCACTGGCCGCACGAGCAGGATGGACGTAAGGCAGGCGATGGCGACGAAGGCGAACGTCCGAGCAACAGGTGTTGCGAGCTTCATGATCTCCTCCTCAGATGGCGTCTTCGAGACATCTCGAGCGCGTGGCCTAGTGGGAAGGTAGCGAGAAGTGCGGCGGACGGACAGGTGAGAAGGAGGAGGATCTGGAAGAAACTGGACCTTCCCGCCTCGACCTACGAGAGATGCGGTAGGCTCGTTCTCCCAGCCGCACTCCACGGAGAGAGGAGAACGATTCCATGCACCTCGCTGCCCTCGTCCTCGTGATGTCTTGCTGGTCGGGTTGGTCACCGGGGGAGGGATCACGGCCAGGCGCCGAGCCCCTGGCCTCGGCACGCCCGGAAGGGGGCCGCTTGCGGTGGATGGAGAACCGCGGCCAATGGCCGGAGGCGTACGCCTTCGTGGCCATGGGGCCGGGGGCGACGGTGGGAGTCACACGCGACGGAATCGTGGTCGAGCGTGACGATGCCGGGAGGCTCGAGCGAACCGATCTATTGTTCCCGGGCGCCTCGACGGACGTCGTCGCCGAGGGTTTCGACGTCGAGCCGGGCCTGCACCACTACTACCGGGGGAGTAACCCCTCGGGTTGGGTGCGCAACGTGCGCTGGTACGGAGGCGTGCGGCTGCGCGGGGTCCACCCGGGGATCGACCTCGATCTGCGATGGGAGGAGGGACGGCTGGAGTACGACCTCCACGTCGCGGAGGGCGCCGATCCTTCGTCCGTGGTCGTGCACCGCGAAGGCTCGCGCGCAGTTTCGCTCCACGATCCCGGCGGGGTGCTTCTCGATCTCGATGGGCACCTAGATGCCGGGCCGCAGAGCTCGAGCGCTCCCGGCGTGAGCAAGCCGGCGCTTTTGTGGGCCACGTACTGGGGAGGTCACAGCTCGCTGGGGATCGAGGGAGCCTACGACGCCGCCGTGGATGCTCAGGGCAACGTGACCGTCGTGGGCGAGGTGGAGGGCTTCGGCTCGTTTCAGACGGAGACCACCTTCCAGTCGCCCTTCTTCGGATCGAACGACGCCTTCGTGGCGAAGTTCCGCCAGCGCGACGGAAGGCTCGTCTATTCGTCGCGGATCGGGGGAGAGGACCATGAGTCGGCCTTGGATGTTGCCGTGGATTCGCAAGGTCGAGCCTATGTGGTTGGGAAGACCGGCCAGATCTCGTTCGCCTTTCCGACCACCGCGGGCGCTTTCGATACGACTCTGACCGGGGCCGCTGGTTTCGTGCTGCGGCTCTCGCCGCTCGGAGACGACTTGGAGTACTCGACGCTGTTGGATGGGGCGCCAGGGCGCACCGAGGTGCACGGTGTGGCGATCGCGAATACCGGTGCTGCTGTGGTCACGGGGTTCACCAGCGCGAACGGCGTCCCGGCCTTTCCAACCACCCCCGGCTCGTTCGATCCGACGTTCAACGGCCTCGACGACATCTTCGTGACCCGGCTGGATCCGACGGGCAGCTTCTTGGAATGGTCGACCTTCCTTGGAGGAGGAAGCGGTTTCGACCTCGCCTTCGATCTCGCTCTGGGGGAGGACGAGTCGGTGTACGTGACGGGCAAGGAGAGCTCGGTAGAATTCCCCACCACGCCGAACGCCTTCCAAACGACCCCGAAGTTCCTGGCCGAGGCTTTCGTGACGAGGCTTGCCGCCGACGGCTCGTCGCTCGTCTGGTCGACCCTCGTGAGTGGCTTCGGCATGGACATCGCTCAAAGCATCGCGGTGACCCCTGAGGGTCACGCCGCGATTTGCGGCACGACCAATTCCGTCGACTTCCCGACGACACCTGGAGCATTGCAGGAAACCAAGGATGGCTTTGAGGATGCGTTCGTCACGGTTCTGGACGCGTCAGGCTCGCGTTTGCGCTACTCGACGTTCCTGGGCGGACCCTTTAATGGCGACACCGCGCGAGCCATCGTAATCGACGCATCCGGCATCGTGACGGTCACTGGGGATGGGTCCGTTCCGCTGACGATGGGTGCTTTTCAGACCTCGGGCGCAGGCCCCTTTGTCAGCCGTTTCGACCCGTCCGGAAGTCGGGTTCTCTACTCAACCCTGCTGGGATTGCCCTCTTCGATCGGGACGCTCCATGGGATCGATCGGTCCCCCGAAGGCCGGATCACCGTGGTCGGCCGCACCCAGGCACCGTTCCCCACGACGCCCCACGCGCTCTTCCCCGATCCGATCGGTGGCACGGAAACCACGATCGCAACCTTCGACCTTCTCCTCGAGGGTGTGAGCTCGATCGGCACGTCCCAACCCTCGTGCCTGGGCCCCCTCAACATGAACGCGACGGAGATGCCGCGCGCAGGCGAGCCCTTCGGCGTGTACTGCAGCCAGGCGCCACCGCTCGGCCGGGGCTTTCTCCTCGTGTCCCCGGCGACCCTGGCGGGCGAAGGGATCTCGGGCGCTCTCTCTTGGCTGCGTCCCGTCCAGGCCGATGCCGACGGATTCGTCGAGACGCGCCTGGGCACCCTGGTCATACCGCGCGGCAGCGCCTTCCGCTGCCGTTACGTTTTCTTCGACTCCGGCAGCTGCGCCAGCTCCGCATCCTGGGGCAACGGCCTCCTCGTGCGGGTCCAGTGAGGGCTCTGCTCGCCGGTATCGTCGCCTCGGGGCTGGGATGCGAGGCAGCCGATTCCAAAGGCACCTCCGCTTCGGTCCTCGAGCCTGCGATCCTGATCGAGCAGCCCGGCGCAGCCGAGACGTTCCAGCCACTCGAGGGGTTCGGCGGACCCTACCAGGGCTTCTGGCGTCCGAGCGGGCACACGCACGCGCCGCTGAACGAGCACTTCGGCATCGAGCAGCGCCATCACGTTGAGCCAGTCGGCGGCGGGATCGGCGTGCGCGAGGCTGCCGCCCAGGGTGCCGCGATTGCGCACGGCCCGATAGGCGATGCCGCGCGCAACCCGTCGCAGCAAACCGTTGGTGGGATCGGGCACGCGGCCATCTTCGATCTGCGCGTGCGTGGTGGTCGCACCAAGCACGATGGCGTCGGCCTCCTCTTTCACGCCGGCCAACTCGGGCAGACCGCGCACATCGACCAGCAGGCTTGGCTGCGCGAGGCGAAAGTTGAGCACCGGCGTGAGCGACTGGCCACCGGCGATGACTTTCGCTGCGCCGTCGCTCGTCGCCAGCAGCTTCACGGCCGCATCGAGCGAGCGGGGTTTTTCGTAGTCGAACGCTGCGGGCTTCACTGGCTGATCGTCCCCAGCGCCGCCAACACCCGCCGCGGCGTGATCGGGCATTCGAGAATCTCGACGCCGAGCGGTGCCAGCGCATCGTTGACCGCGTTGGCTATTGCGGCCGGCGGCGCGATCGCACCGCCTTCCCCAATGCCTTTCTGGCCGAAGTATGTCAGTGGCGACGGCGTTTCCATGTGATCGACGCGTGGCGCCGGAACCTCGGTCGCGCCCGGCAGCATGTAGTCGGCGAGCGTCGTGGCGAGCGGCTGGCCGTTGCGATCGAACGGCATCTCTTCGTACAACGCGGTACCGATGCCCTGTGCGGTGCCACCGAAAATCTGGCCGTCGACCACCATTGGGTTGATCAAGGTGCCGCCGTCTTCGACGATCACGTAGTCGAGCAGCTCGACCGTGCCCAGTTCGGTATCGACCGCGAGCGCCACGGCGTGGCAGGCGTAGCTGAACGTTCCGGTGTCCTGCAGCGTCTTGTACCCAACCGTCGCTTCGAGTCCACCCGGATCGACATCGGGCGGCAGCAGTTGCGGCTTGCGATACCAGACATGCGCGACCTCGGCGATCGTCATCTTCTTGTCGGTGCCGGCCACCTTGACCTCGCCGTTCTCCAGCACCAGATCGGCGGCGGGCACTTCCATCAGCTTGGCCGCAATGTTGCGCACGCGCTTTTCGATTTCCTTGCACGTCACGCCTACCGCGCCGCCCGACATCACCATGCACCGCGAGCCCCAGGTGCCGGTGGAAAACGGCGTGACCGCGGTATCGCCGTGGATCAGGCGCACGTCGGCAGGATCGATCCCAAGCATCGAGCTCGCAACCTGCGCGAGCGTGGTCTCCAAGCCCTGACCGTGCGAGTGCGCGCCAATGCGCAGCTCCAGCTTGCCATCGGGTGAAAGCCGTGCGCTGCACTGCTCGTGCCCCGGCACCATCGGAATGCCCCAGCCGTGATAGACCGACGTGCCGTGCGCGGCCTGCTCGCAGTAGACAGAGAACCCG
>CADEGN010000442.1 GCA_902826865.1 uncultured Myxococcales bacterium | reverse complement strand
GGGCATTGAATCCCGGGGAGTGGCCACACTGCTCGGTGCAGGGGGCTAGGTCGGCCGGACCGGTCACACAGTCCGTCATGCATGCGCAGGCCTCCTCGGCATCACAAGCCTCGATCTCGCTGCAGCAGGACGCCTTGCTGCACATCGCGCACGAACTATCGGTCGGATCGGGTGAACATGCACTACCACCCGTGCCTGCGCTCGACTCGCCGACGCCGGTTTCGTTGGGCTGCGTGGTGCCTGCGTCCGCAGGTGTCGTGGTGGTGCCATCACTGGGTTCGGTCGTAGTGTTGCCGTCGGTGGCCGACGTGACATCGGTCGTATCGCCGGCGTTGTCGCTGCCGCCGCCGCTCTTGTCGCTGTCGACTCCACACGCGAGTGCGAGTGCTGTGCCGAGGGCCAAAGCGATGGTGGTGGTTCTCATGGCTAGAGTACCTCTAGCGTCACTGGCGCCCGCGGCAAGCCACCGGTGAAAATACGGCCGTACAGCCGGCGTGCGGTGTTCGGCAACCAGCTGAGTCGCAGTGCTCTGTTCCGGGACAAGATCGCGCGCGAGCGACTTCGGATCTCGGCTGGCCGACGAGCGGGGCTGACTGGTCGTGTCGGTGTGGGTGCTGGCCTCAGCGGTAGGCCGCTCGTTTCGTGGAACGTACGCTGCGCGGGCGCGACTGCGCCGCTCATCGCGATGGTGTGCGTTTCGGTCAATCCGCCTCGTAGAGGACATCGAGATAGGCGCGCATGAGATCCCCGACGGCGCTGCGTACCGGAAGCGTGCCGGCGACGCCGTAGATAGGGGCCATCCGCCCTCGATCATCCGGCGTCGCGCGGACGCGGGCGACAACCTCGCGCAGATCCGACAAAAAGCGCTCTGCGACACCCGGCTGGGTGTGCCGCAGCGTAACGCACAGATGCACGGCTGCCGGGCGATGAAGGCCGTTGAGGTTCCAGCGGCGCTCGCCCATGCCCTCGAGCACGCGGTAGATGTCGAGCTCGTCCGAGGCAAAAGCGATCACCCACAGTGGATCGCCAAGAACGCGTAGGCCTTGGATCCCCTGGATCCCAGCCTTGACCTGGGCCGCCGTGTCGAGAATGCGTCGCGTCGCGTCGCGGTAGCCATCGCGACCGATGGACACCATCGCGGCCCAGCACCCCGCAGACAGCGCGCCTGGTCGCGAGCCAGCGAACGTCGGCGACAGGTACAAACCGCCCGGCCAGTCGGTGGCCGTGAAGTACTGGTGGCGGCGCAGCGCGGGGGAGCGGTAGAGCACCACCGAGGTGCCCTTGGCGGCGTAGCCGTATTTGCGCGTGTCGGCCGAGACTGATGTGACGCCGGGCACGCGAAAATCGAACGCGGGCACTTCGGCACCGAGGTCGCGGGCGAACGGCAGCACGAACCCACCCAAGCAGGCGTCGGTGTGGAACCCGATGCGACGCTTAGCGGCGAGTTCAGCGAGTTCGGCAATTGGGTCGATGCAGCCGTGCGGAAAGGCGGGTGCGGATCCGACGAGGCAAACCGTGTTGCGGTTGAGCGCGTGCCGGGTCGCACCAACATCGGCTCGGAAGTCGGTGCCCACCGGAACTCGTACGAGCTCGAGGCCGAACGCCTGCGCGGCTTTGTCGAAAGCCACGTGGGCGGTGCTCGGCACGACGATGTTTGGTCGAGTGATGCCGCGTTCGCTGCGGGCCCAGTCGCGATACGTCTTCATCGCAAGCATGATGCTCTCTGTCCCACCCGAGGAGACCACGCCGCAGACGGGTCCGCCGTCGGTGACGTGGGCCGCCCCGAGTAGGTCAGCCGTCATCGCGACGATCTCCGCCTCGTACTTCACAACCGACGGCCAAAGATCGGCGTGCAGTGGATTCGTCTGCGAAAACATCGCGTAGATGCGGTTCATGAAAGCGACGTGGTCAGCGCTGCCGTGGTACACGGCGCCGGAAACAAACCCGTCGCGCCACCGCTCGTGTTCTGGCCGGCTGAGTTCGGCCATCTCGGCCGCCACCTCGTCGTGGGCGATGCCATGATCGTCCAGCCGGGTCCGTTTCACGACGTCATGGGCGAACGGACGCGCGCTCCGCCGGATTTCCTCGAGCATCTTGTCGTACTCGGCGGCGATTCGCTCGCGGACGCCGGGGACGCGCTTGGCCAGCTGAAACAGCCGGTCGAGCGCATTGCTGCCCACCCGGCCGAGGCGGTTCTTCACATCATGACCGAGGGGCATGTGTTCCACCGTCGCCTGCTGTGTCGATGTTGTGTAATCTTGCGTGCAAGGGCCGCGATGTCCGCACGAGCTCTTCAAAGCCACGGAAGAGCTCGTCGTAGCGTCGTCGCAGCGAGGAGCGCGGACAATACCGGGCCGACGTTGGGACGAGAGCGTCGATGTCTGTGGGGGTCAACACGCCGATGCCGATCGCTGCGAGCAGTGCTACTCCGCGTGCGTTCGCCTGCACCGGGTCGGCGATCTGGGCGATTTCGCGATCGAGGATGTCGGCGTGGATCTGGCACCACAGAGCCGAATTGGCGCCACCCCCGATCATGCGAATGGTGTCGAGTCGGCGGCCGACGAAATGTTCGGCGCAGCCAAGCAGCCACCGGCCGTTAAACGCAACACCCTCGAGGACCGCGCGGCACAACTGGGCGCGCGTCGTTGAAAGCGACACGTTCGTGAAGCTGCTACGCAGGGTCGAGTCGGTAATCGGACAGCGCTCACCGAATAGCCACGGCCCGAACAACACGCCGCCACTTCCGGGCGTCACGTCGTGTGCGAGCGCGTCGATGCGCGCGAGCGCATCGGGTGGGGCGGCAGGTGTATCGAGAGCGTCGCGCGGCCAAAGCACGGCGTCGCGCAGCCAAGCTACGCAGGCGCCGGCCGTCTCTTGGGAGTTGGCAAGGAGGTACCGCTTGGGCAGCGCCGACGGCAAAGACGCCATGTTGCGGAAAATGTCGGTCTTCTTGGACGGGACATGGCAACTGAGCCAGCTGGAGGTGCCGATGTAAAGATGCGGATCGAAGTCGGCGATGCCACCGCTGCCGACCGCGGCGGAGTGGACGTCGGGTGTCCCGCCGATGACCCTCGTGAGCGTGGTAACGCCGAGGTCTTGGGCGGCGCGTGGGGTGACGCTGCCCACCACGTCCGTGGCGGCGACGAGGTCAGGCAGCCGTGCGCGATCGAGTTGCGCGGCAACGAGCAGCGCTTGGTCGTAATCGATACGGTCGATGTTCCGATTGTCGGTCACCCAGTGCAGGGCGATAGAGTCGTAGGTGGCGATGAAGCGCCCCGTCAGGCGGTGGATCAACCAGTCCTTGGGCTCGAGGAACATGTGGGCGCCGGTGTAGACCTCGGGTCGTTCATGCCGTAGCCACTGCAAATGTGACAGCGGCTCCTTGCCGCCGAGCGAGGGGATCCCACCCGTCCGGCGGATCCACCGAGCGAGCTTGCGCGCGCCGTAGCCTTGCACGCGTACGGCTCCACCGACCAACGCAGGGATATATCGAGCTCCGCGGGTGTCCATCCAGATGATTGCCGGGTGCAGCGGCGTCCCGTCGCGCCCAACGGCCACGGTGCCCGCCCACTGCGCCGTCGTGCCGATCGCCACGACCCGACTGGGGTTGTGCCCGGATCGCCAGAGGCGCCGCGCGGCTTCGGTGATCGACCGCCACCAGTCCTCCGGATCCTGCTCGGCGCCACCGCCTGGCAGCACGCGCAACTGCGTTGGCTGTGACGTGCTCGCAACGAGCTCGCCGCTGATGCTGACAAGCGCGACCTTCGGACCGCTTGTACCGAGGTCAATCGCGAGGATCAGCGGCGGCTGCTCTGACAAGGGCTGGTAATCTACCACCGCGCTTGCGGCAGGCAGACACCTCGACGCCCGCGTCCACGGCGAGGAACCCTTCTCGGCGCTTCAAGCCGCTTCTACCCCGCGACTCCGCCAGGTCCTGACCCCTGATGTCTGGACTCGGGGAGGGTGTCCGCGCGGCGGTAGAAGCTTGCGCCGTTGGTGCCGCAGCCCTGGCAGATGCGAGGGCGAGTCGCCGCGGCCGAGCCAGATGACGCCAGCGTTGCTGCGCAGTCACTCGGGTACGCAGTGAAGATCAACACCGCGCCCAGAGTGAGGAGAAGTGCTTCCACCCATCGAATACACATACGTTGATCATAGCGACGAGTGGTGGGAGTGCTCGTACACTTTGGTGCTCGGCGAAGTGAGGAACGCTGACTCCGCGTCGAGAAGTTGAGCGTGACATGATCGGCGTCGCAGCAACTCGCGATCGATGCGCGCGGCGAGGCGGTTCAATGTCGAGCACTTCGTGCAACTTGAGGCCGAGAAGTCCTTCGTACGCGGCGCAGGCGAACGCGGGGCCTTCTCGTACGAACTCGCCGGAGCTTCGAGCGTAGCGCGTTGCCGCCGATTGATCGGAAAGTGAGGAGTATCGGCTCCGTCCGCGATTTTCTGTCGTGACATGATCGGGTTTGCGGATACTGCTCGACTCCGTTGCGGTCGGAGCGCGACCGGGGGCCGTGCCAAGGGGCGCTAGGAGCGTGACCCCGTAAGGGGTCACGCTCCTCCGTGCCCGTGCCCGTG
>CADEGN010000441.1 GCA_902826865.1 uncultured Myxococcales bacterium | reverse complement strand
GAGCACCGGGAAGGCGACCCGGGCCTCCCGCACAGCTTCGGCATGAATGTCGGCCAGGAGCATGGTCTCGACGCCCGCCGCCGCGGTCAGGGTCTCACCCCAGGCATCGACGATGCGGCTATCACCGGTGTACTCGAGCTCGCCCCCGCGCCCGACCCGGTTGATCGCCACGACGTAGGCCTGGTTCTCGATGGCCCTTGCGGTGCTCAGCGTGATCCAGTGATGTCGTCGCCGGGCGGGCCAGTTGGCCACCACGACGAAACAATCGGTGGCGTGCGCATTGGCCCAGAACTCGTCGGCAAAGCGCAAGTCGTAGCAGATGAAGAACGTGCAGCGCACGCCGGCGATCGCAACCCTGAGAAACTCGCGACCGGCCGCGTAGTGCTCGTGTTCGCGGGCGAAGGTAAACGGATGGATCTTGCGGTAGCGGTGGAGCTCACCGCCCGGTCCCGCGAGGATCAGTGTGTTGTACGGACGCGGTTCGTCGGCGACGCGCTCGGGCACGCTGCCGCAGATCCACACCGCGTGCTCGCGCGCGCACTCGATCAGAAACTCCGTGCTCGGCCCGTCCGGCGCCTCGGCGATGCGGGAGGTGTCCATCGAGAATCCGCAGGCATACATTTCGGGTAACACCACCAGCTCCCCGCCGGCACGCGCAGCCGCAGTGATCCACGGGCGTGCGCGAGCAAAGCTGGCGGGCGGATCTTCCCATGCCGTGTCGAGTTGAATGCCGACGACCTTCACGTCCGAGCCCCCATGCGCCCCATGTTCTCGCGCAGGCGCGCGATCGCTGCGTCGAGGACCGCATCCGTCTTGCAAAATGCCCAGCGGACAAGAAAACTGCCCTCGGATTTGTTGCAGTAAAACGCTGAGTTTGGGATTGCGGCCACGCCCACCTTCTCGGGGAGCAGGCGGCAAAACGCCATGTCGTCGGTGAACCCGAGGCTGCGGATGTCGGTGCAAACGAAGTAGGTGCCCGCTGGCACGAGCACGTCGAGCCCAACCTCGGCGAGGCCCGCGCACAAACGATCGCGTCGAGCCCGATATTCGCGCACGAAGCCCGCGAAGTAGTCATCGTCCATGCGCAGTGCTTGGGCCATGGCGTGCTGAAACGGTGTGCCGTTGCAGAACGTCACAAACTGGTGGGCCGTGCGTAGTGCCCGCGTGAGATCGGGTGCGGCGCACACGTAGCCGATTTTCCATCCGGTGAACGAAAAGGTCTTGCCGGTCGACGAGATCATGGCGGTCCGTTCGCGCATGCCAGGCAAGCTCGCCATGGGTATGTGCTGGCCATCGAACACGAGGTGCTCGTAGACTTCGTCGCTGATCGCCACGAGATCGTGGCGTACGCATAACTCGGCGATGTGGGCCAGCTCCTCGCGGGCGAATACCTTGCCACTGGGGTTGTGCGGCGTATTTATTACGATCGCCCGCGTGCGCGGCGAGATCGCCGCTTCGAGTGCGGCAGGGTCGTAGCGAAAATGTGGCGCGCGCAAGGTGACGACGCGTGCGGTGGCCCCGGCCATCGCGATCGTCGCGAGATAGCTGTCATAGAACGGCTCGAACAGCACGACCTCGTCGCCAACGTCGCACAGGGCAAGCATGATCGACGCGATCGCCTCGGTGGCCCCGTGCGTAACGGTGATCTCCGCCTCGGGATCGAACGTGAGCCGGTAGAACCGCGTGCGGTGCTCCGCGATCGCGGCGTTGAGATCGGGAATACCAATGCTGCGGGCGTACTGGTTGTGGCCCGCGGAAATCGCCGCGATCGCGGCGTTCTTGATCACCTCGGGACCATCGAAGTCCGGGAACCCTTGGCCAAGATTCACCGCGCCGTGCCGCTGCGCGGCAGCCGTCATCTCGGCGAAAATCGTGGTGCCAAAGCCCTGCAGCTTTGCAGTTAGACGCGGCTGCCTCGCGGTCGTCATCGCGGCCGGCAATATGGCATAGTTCGCTCCGCCATGGCCACGTCGAGTACGAGTTCCCGATCCTCTGTCTCGAACCCTAACGACCGTGGCACCAACGATCGTGGTGACGGGCTCGGTCCGCGAATCGCACGCATGGCAAGCGGGTTGGTTGGATCCGAGATCCTGAAGATCGCGGCCGAGATCCGGGCGCGTTCCCAGAAGGGACGGAAGATCTGCAACCTCACCGTCGGCGATTTCGCGCCGACTGAGTTTCCAATTCCGGCGGCCCTGTGCGACCGCGTCGTTGCGGCACTGCGCGCGGGCGAAACCAACTATCCACCGGCATCGGGCGTGCAGGAACTTCGCGAGGCAGTGTCGCGCTTCTATGCCCGCGAGCTCGGCCTCGATTACGCCGCCTCCTCAATCCTGATCGCCGGTGGCGCCAGGCCCCTTATCTACGGCACCTACCGCGCACTCGTCGACCCCGGCGACCGCGTGGTCTACCCGGTGCCGAGCTGGAACAACAACCACTATTGTCACATGGTCGGCGCCACGCCGGTGGAGTTGAAGTGCGGCCCTGAGTCGCTGTTTTTGCCCACGCGTGATGCCTTGATCAAAGCCCTCCCTGGCGCCCGCTTGGTCTGCATCAACTCCCCGCTCAACCCCACGGGAACCGCGATCGATGCCGAGGCGCTACGCCAAATCAGCATCGCGATCGTCGAGGAGAATGAGCGACGCAAGTCCACGGGCGAGCGACCAGTGTTCCTCATGTACGATCACATCTACTGGATGCTCTGCGTCGACGGTGTGCAGCATGTGACGCCGCCGAAGCTCGTCCCGGAGATCGCCCCATACACGGTGTTCGTCGACGGGATTAGCAAGGCGTTCGCCGCCACCGGCCTGCGGGTCGGATGGTCGGCGGGACCTGTCGACGTCATCGAACGCATGTCGGCGTTGCTCGGTCACGTCGGTGCATGGGCGCCGCGGGCAGAACAGGTGGCGACGGTGGCACTGCTCGATGACCCCGCAGGAATCGCCGACTACCTGCGGACGTTTCGCCCGGCCGTGAACGCGCGTCTCGGTGCGTTGCATGCCGGGTTCGAGCAGATGCGCGGGGAGGGCCTACCGGTTCGCTCGCTGCCCCCGATGGGTGCGATCTACTTAACCGTGCAGATCGCCGCGATGGGCAAGACCACCGCGGCCGGTGCAGCACTGCGAACCAATGAGGACGTTCGCGGCTATCTGCTTGAGGCGGCTGAGTTCGGGGTCGTGCCGTTCCAGGCGTTCGGATACCCCGGCGACGAAGGCTGGTTCCGGCTGAGCGTGGGGGCGGTGAGCGAGGCCGACATCGCGGCCGCGCTGCCGCGCGTGGCCGGGGCGCTGCGCGCGTTGAAGTGAAACGGGCTACGCGCAGGGATCCGCGGCGACGTCTCCGCGGCACAACCCGAGTTCTGCCGATCCGGCGGCCATCATGGACGCGCTCGCAAGATCATAGGTGATGAAGCTCGGCGTCCACGGTGCCGACACCTCGAGTGCCAGCGTGCCCGTGGCCGGTTGAAGCGCCGTGCCGAGGCCGGCTTGCGTGCCGCTTGAGCCGTCGCTGCTCACGTCGAACTCACCAGCCATGCCGTCCCACCCACGAATGGTGATCACCGCCACGCCCGGCGGTGGCGTCGCCGGTGCCGGACAGATCCCATCGAACTGAAACGGCAAGAGCAGGATGCGAACGGACGACTGATCGTCGACGCACCGCAACTGGCTCGCGGTTTCGTCGAGACTCAGCGGCATGTCACCGGTGGTGCTGTCTGCGGCCGAACCGGTGCTGCTGGAGCCCCCGGTGGATGCTGCCGTGTCCGAGCTCGATGCACCCGAGGAGCTCGCGGTACCCGCCGCGTCGCCGGCACCCGTTGAAGTGGACGCGTCGTCGGCCGTCCCGCTCGAGGTCACGCCCGTGACGCTGACGCCGGGCAATCCTGACGTGTCGTCGCCGGCGCAGCCCGCCGCCAACGCGGTGACGATCGTGAGGCCGGCTAACCTGTGGGCGCGATGTCGTGGCGGGGCCATTCGCGGCGCAATCTAGCAGGGCCGCGATCGGTTCGCACGTTGCCAAGTCGCCGCGACAGCCGCCACGACTTGCGATCACCGACGCGTGAGGCCCTGTCAGATCATGCTCAGGCCACGCGGAGGCCGAGCACGTCCGCCATGTCGTAGAGCCCAGGCGAGCGGCCCAGCAGCCAGCGCGCCGCTCGCAGCGCACCGCGAGCGAAGATGCCACGGTCGTTGGCGCGATGGATGAGCTCGAGGCGTTCGCCGAGTCCGAGCAACATGACGGTGTGCTCACCGACGTTGTCGCCGCCGCGCAGGCCGAACATTCCGATCTCTTCGTGGGTGCGCGCGGTCTCGGTGGTGTCGCGGGCCTTCACCGCGACGCGGTCGAACTCGCGCTGGGTGGCCTCGGCGATGGCCTTGCCGATCCGCAGGGCCGTTCCCGACGGCGCGTCGCGCTTGTGGCGGTGATGAAGCTCGAAGATCTCGGTGTCGAAGTCCGGACCGAGGGCGCGTGCGGCGATCGTCGCGAGCTGGGTGAGCAGGGTGATGCCGACCGGGAACTTGGGCGCGCTGACGGTCGGAATTTCTTTCCCGGCGCGGCGGAGCAGGTCGCGTGTGGCCGCCGAAATGCCGGTGGTGCCGAG
>CADEGN010000440.1 GCA_902826865.1 uncultured Myxococcales bacterium | reverse complement strand
GCCTGAAGTTTTGACGGCTTCGGATCAAGCGCCGCCGCCGCCTTGAGGTACGGGACAAGGTCGCCGCCTAACGGCAGATCAATCAGCTGTCCCCGGTGAAGCGTGCGCGCTCGCCCGCCCTCGATCACCAGCGCCGCGGGCGGGCCGCCGTAGGCCGCAGAGAGACCGACATCGATCATGACCACTTTGCCGCCGAAGCGTGGAAAGATGGTGCCCGGGGAAACGCTGTGGCCTACTGCTATATGCTGTACACCAAACGCGGCCAGTGCGCTGTCCACATGCGCAGCCAGTTCCTGCTCATTCCCTGTCGCAAGCCCGCGATACCAGAGTGGCCCCTCGGGGTCCTCGGCGATGTTGCCCTCCGGCGGAGGACGTGTGGGATCGAGCGCGGCGCGCACGCCATCGTTGATCGCTCGCAATGGTGTGGCGACATACTTCGGGCCGATACCACCGTGGAGAAAGAGCCAGTCATTAATCCGGACGGCGGCGTTGTTCCCACGAATCCAGCTGGCGTATTTTCCGTTGGCCTCAAAGGCGAGGCGATGTTCGACCCAGCCGAGGGGGTGTTCGTTGAACCACGCGGTTTTATAGTCGGCGTCGTTGCGGCGAGTGGAATCCGAGAGGACGCCAAAGGCGCGTTGCTGCAGCGCTTTGGATTTATCTGACTTGAATGCGGCGTATTCTCCGGGATGTACGTATCGCAGGTCGCCGAACACGTTCATGGTTTCGTGGTTCCCCGTGAGCGCATGCACGTATCCCCCCGCTTTTTTCGCCTGCGGGGCGAGTGCGATCAGGAGGTCCATCACCTTTCTTGAATCGGGGCCGCGGTCGAGGAGGTCACCGGTCTGTACGAGGTGGGTCTTGCCACCGATCCAGCGATTTGTTTCGTCGATGAGGCGAGCCTGCCGCAGCACTGTAGTAAACTGCGCGTAATCGCCGTGCACGTCGCCCACAGCGACGATGCGCTCGACACCAGTGAAGGTGTCCTGCGCGGTCAGCTGAGCGCCGAGCGTGAGGGCGCTGAGCAACATCGCCTTCCACCGCACGAGTGCGTGTGAGATCTGTTCAGGGAGTTCCCTGTATCCTTTGGCGGCGGTCATTTCCCATTGTACCCGCGATGCGAGTGAACGACCAGTACGTGTGTTCGAGGCCAGCCAACATGTGTCGGGCAGCGATGGGCGCCCGCGCTCACGCCCCCGGTTCGCGCTCTTTCGAGATCCCCTGGGCGGCGTTCGGGCTACTGGGCGCCAGCACTCCGAAGTCAACGAGCGCCCCCTCGATCACCTCGGGGATCATCGCGGGCTCGTCGGGTGCGCCCGAGCATCGCCAGAACAAGACTGCGGTAGACCGTGTTCTGCGCATGCAACGGATCCATTCGGTTCGCCGGAATCGGGGCGGCCCAGCGATCCTGGCAGCCGCCCCATGCGCCAGCTCGGGTAACACGCCCCGACGCGCAACGGACCGCGTGACGCGGGGAAGCCAGTCAGGGACTTCACCACCACAGCTAAACAACGTTGGGCGCCGCTTGCGCGTTTCGCAGCAGCTGTCCACACTTATCGGCCCGCACAACGCCCAATTTCTGAGGGCGCGAAGGAGTGCTGGCTTCGCAGGCGTTTTACGGTCCGTTTCGGTCTCGTTCCTCCACGCTGTTCCCGTCCAGAACACTCCACCCGTCATGCAGCCGAGGTGCTCATGCAAACATGTCTTGTTAGGCGACTAGTCAAGGTGGCCACTTTAGTGGTCACGCTTGCGCCGCCGCTCGCGTCCGCGCAAGCGCAGCAAGGTACAGTCACAGGTCGGGTCACCGACGCCGCGTCCAACCAACCGATCGTCGCCGCTCAGGTAGCGGTCGTCGGCACAAATCAGAGGGCAGAAACCAACACGGATGGGCGTTACACTTTGCAGGGTATTTCAGCGGGACAGGTAGAGGTGCGGGTGCTTCGCCTTGGCTTCGCCGAGCTGCGGAAAGGAGTGACAGTGACCGCAGGACAGACAGCTACTCTCGACTTTGCCATCGCTGCCGTGGCGGTGACACTTAATCCAATCGTCACCACGGCGACCGGCCAGCAGCGACGGATCGAAGTAGGTAACGCCATCGCCCAGGTCGACGCCGTCACACTGGTGGAGACGAAGGCAGTCTCGGGTATGGGTGACCTGCTTACCTCACGAGCCGCCGGCGTGCTGGTTACCCCCGGAACGCAAACCGGTGCCGGGACGCGCATTCGGATCCGCGGGACCAGTTCGTTGTCGCTGACCAACAATCCAATCGTTGTGATCGACGGCATTCGGGTCGAGTCCGCGACCGGTTCGTCGTCGGTGAGCGTCGGCGGAACGACGCCGAGCCGCCTGAACGACCTGAATCCTGAAGAGTTCGAGTCGATCGAGGTCATTCGTGGCCCGTCAGCCGCAACCTTATATGGAACCGATGCCGCCAACGGCGTCATCGTGATGACTACGAAGAAGGGAACGGCAGGGCGCCCGCAGTGGTCGTATTACACGGAGCAGACCGCCATCAGCGATCGCAACGAGTATCCGACGGCGTGGTGGGGATGGCGCACCGGCACGACCGCCAACACAACCTCGTCGCCTTCGAACACGGTGCAATGTTTCCTGTCGCAAGTTGTCTCCGGCGCCTGCGTACAGGACAGCGTGACCAGCTACAACCTGGTCAATGACAAGGAGTCGACACCGTTCGGAATCGGCTACCGGCAACAACAAGGCGTTCAATTGCGGGGAGGTTCAGAGGTTGCGCGGTACTTCCTGCATGGTGAATGGGAGAGTGAAGATGGAGTCACCACCCTTCCGGAATTCGAGAAGCGTTACCTCGCAGCAAATAACCGATCGCTTAGCAGCCGCCAGCTGAATCCGGGGGGGTTGAGTCGCGTCACCGGTCGCAGTAACGTGAATATTTCCCTGCCGCGCAACGCGGAGATTCAGGCCAGCCTCGGCTATACAACGCAGGACCTGTACCTGCCCCGGAGTGACGACGCCGGCACGGCCGGCATCGCCGCCAACATCTATGGCGGACCCGGCTTCAGGAACAACCTCAATCCTGCCGGCGACACGTTATACGGTTGGCGTCAGTTCACGCCACGCGATGTCTACCAGACCGAGACGTCGCAGGGTGTTGAGCGCATGATAGGAGCGCTCAACTCCAACTGGCGCGCTTCGGACTGGCTCGCGCTGCGCGGCAAGCCACTCGAGGATCCGAGCTGCGTCCACGAGGCACGGCTTCCCGAACCGCCCCACGTCGACGCAGACCCGGCCTGGGCCGAGGTGATGGTGCGGCGCGACGCCGTGCTCAAGGCACTCGAAGAGCGGCGCGCCGCCGGCGGCCTGGACAACCCGCTCGACGCAGGCATCGAGCTGCACGTCCCCCAGGACGTGCGGGCGCGCCTGCTGCCCTTCGACCCCGAGCTCGCCGATCTGTGCGGCGTGAGCCGCTTCAGCCTGATCGCCGCCAGCGACGAACGCGTCGCCGTCACCGATCTGAGCGACGCGCCGCGCTGCGAGCGCTCCTGGAAGCGCGACGCCAGCGTCCGCCAGCGCAGCGACGGAGGCTGGCTCAGCGACCGCGACGCCGCCGCCCTGAACCTGAACCCCTGACCCGCTTCATCTCCGACCCACCGAGGCGATGCGCGGCGAAGCCGCGCGAGCAAGTCCCACTCTGCCCACAAGCAACGAGGAGCGCCGGGCGAGCCGATCCCAGCGGCCCGGACGGCCTTTCTTCGCGGCCGTCGGGTCGGATTCGAGCCTCGAAACCAGTGCGCCTAACCTCTGGAAAAAGACCCGCGGCCGCGAAGAAAACCGTCTCGGGCCGCCCGGCACCACATCCGCCAGACACTTCCCCCGCCCGAGTCGGAAGCGCCGCTACCCGAAGCGACCCGTGATGTAGTCCTCGGTCTGCTTCTCGCGCGGCTTCACGAAGAGCTCGCCGGTCTCGCCGAACTCGATCAACCGGCCCAGGTAGAGGAACGCGGTGTAGTCGGAGCTGCGCGCCGCCTGCTGCATGTTGTGAGTGACGATCACCAGCGTGTAGCGCGACTTGAGCACCGCCATCAGCTCCTCGATGCGCTGGGTCGCGATCGGATCCAGCGCGGAGCACGGCTCGTCGAGCAGCAGCACCTCGGGCTCCACCGCAATCGCCCGCGCGATGCAGAGCCGCTGCTGCTGACCGCCCGAGAGGCCCAGTGCGCTCTGGTCCAGTCGATCCTTGACCTCGTCCCAGAGTCCTGCGGAGCGCAGGCTGCTCTCAGCGATCTCCTCGAGTTCGCTCCGCCCTCGCACGCCGTGGATCCGGGGACCATACGCGACGTTGTCGAAGATCGACTTGGGAAACGGGTTGGACTTCTGGAAGACCATCCCGATGCGGCGGCGCAGCGCATTCACGTCGACGCTCGGCGCGTAGACGTTCTGGTCCCGGAAACGCACCTCGCCCTCGACCCGGACCTCGCCCATCAGATCGTTCATGCGATTGATGCAGCGCAGCAGCGTGCTCTTGCCGCAGCCCGACGGACCGATCAGCGCGGTGATGCGCCGCTCGGGGACCGCCAGGCTGATCTCGTGCAAAGCGCGCGAAGCCCCGTACCAGAGCGACAGGCGCTCGATCCGCACCACGGG
>CADEGN010000439.1 GCA_902826865.1 uncultured Myxococcales bacterium | reverse complement strand
AAAATGGCTCCGTGTGCGGCGCAGCCTGCGAACGCTCTCGGTAAACGCAATTGGGACAGATTCATACCTTCGCACTGACCCACGCAGGCGCTCGTGTTGCGATTCTGAGAACTTGCGCCGAGAGCGCTGGGACAGATTCGCCGATTCGCTCTGTCCCATCGTAAGTCCGTCGCCTCGGGGCCGAGTGCCCTCGGGCCACGTTGAGCGAAAGCGAGGCGTCCCGACTCCCGCTGGACTGTAGCGGGGAAGCGAGCCTGTGTGGTCCGCATGGACCAGACCCCGCAGCCCGAAGACGCCGCCGAGATCGCGCGCGAGGAACGACGCGCCGACGTGCAGCGTCGCATCGACGAGGTGGCCGGCGTGCTCGCCGAGACCCTGCTCGGCATGTGGCGCGCGAAGCACAGGGCCGAGCGTCGTGGGGAACCCTGGCCGCCGCCCGAGCCTCCGAAGCCGGAGCCGCCTCGCACCTCGGGGCTGATCGAGAAGCCGAAGGGACCGCCGCGCCGAGTCTTCCGCGAGCTCGAGGCCCGGGATGAGCTGGTCGCGAACATGCTGCTGGAGATGACCTGGTTCCCTACGTCGGAGCTCTGGCTCGAGCCCGCGGGCGGAAAGCGGACGCGGGTCGTCCTCGAGTACGGCCGCGTCGTCATCGGCGTCGCGGTACTCGACGAGTACGGCGACGCCGCGGTGCTGCGGGCGCTCGCGGTCCGGTCGACGTACCGGCGGCGGAAGCACGGCAGCGCGCTCGTCGAGTACATCGTGCGGCATGCGTACGCGGTCGGCGTCGGCCGCATGTATGCGGCCAGCGCGACACAGTGGTTCGTCGAGGAGGTCGGCTTCGAGCTCCGCAAGCGCACGATGCTCCCCGAGGATGCGCGTCGCCTCCCGGGCATCATCGACGCGCCCCGCGACGCCTTCGTCTTCGAGCTGAGGCCGACCCAGAACGGGCGTCGCGTGCCGCGACGGAGCGTGCCGCGCTCGGGGGTCGAGGCCCTGTTGACCCGGTCCGAACTGAAGGCAGCGCGCTGAAGCCGAGCGATCTCGGACTCGCCGATGAGCGCCACCAGGGCGCCCACGTTGGCCCAGGGCGCGCCCCGACGCGAGCCCCGAGCAACGGGCGCGGCGAGCCGAGTGGGCCCGCCCGTGGCGAAGCTGGGGGTCCTACCGACTTCGGGGGCGACTTCAGGGGTGATTTCGGGGGTGACGGGCACGACTTCAGGGGCCGCGAGCGCCCGAGGCTTCGCCAGAGACGGCGACTTCCCCGGTGACTTCCCCGGTGACCTCCCCGGCGACTTCCTCGGCGACTTCCCCGGTGGGCTGAGGAGCCCCGAGGATGCGCGGCGTCTCCCCGGCATCATCGACGCGCCTCGCAACGCGTTCGTGTTCGAGCTAACGCCGACCATGAGCGGGCGCCGCGCCGCTCGCAGGAGCGTGCTGCGCTCGGGGATCGAGGCGATCGCCACCGGGCAGTCGGCGACGGCAACGGCCAAGCGAGACTTGAGACGCCGGGCTTGAGGCTGAACGTGCGGACTCGGTGTCGGCCGGGGCGCATCATCGCCGCTTGAGATCGACGTCCTCCGAGAGCCCGAGCTCGCGGAGCGCCACCTTGGTCTCCTCCACCTTCGACACCGTGGTGCCACCAGGCGGCTCCACGTCGACCGAGACTGTGAGCTTCAAGCCTCCGCTGGTCGCGAAGCGCGAGAGGACCTTCGTGTAGAAGTTCATCCATTTCTGCGGCGAGATCTCCCCGCTCCAATGAAAGCCCGCGATCTCGGTGCCGGGCGGCGGCTCCGAAGACCCCGAGGTCGTGGGCGTGGGCGAGCCGCCCCGCAGGATGCCCGTCGTGGCGCCCTGGGGCGCGCCCGTGGGCGTTCCAGGGGTGGGCTGCGCCTCGCCTCCCGATACGGGCGGTGTCGCGCCCGTGGGCGAAGGGGGCGCAGCCATCTTGGCCACGTACTCCTCCGCACGCTCGCGGACGATCAGGTACACGTCGTCTGCGATCTCGATGTCGCCAGAGCCGAGGGAGCGCTTGTAGACGAACGGCTCGTAGGCGCCGTCGCTCGCCTTGCCGACGTACGCGACGGTGCCCGCGTCAAGGCCGCGCGAGATCGTGTCCTTGACGGCATCCGGCTTCAGCAGTCTCGGGAACTTGGGCGAGGCATAGAAGGCGTCCCGCACCGACTTCGTGCTCCACTCGGGCAGCGCGGGCGGCCAGTAGCGCGTGAGGAAGTTGGGGCTTACGCCCTCGACGACGATGTCCTCCTGCCGGAGGCGCGCGAGGATCAACTCCACCAGCGAGCCCGCCGCACTCGAGTGAACGAGCCCGAGGTCGATCTTCCTCAGCGAGTTGTCGTCGGCGAGCAGGAAGACGTTCTTGTACGCCCGCCACACAGCCTCGCGCAGATCGCGCTCGGCGCGCTTGGTGTTTTCGGTGAGTTGCCGCTGCTGCGTCTCATCGAGCTTCAGCTCGCCAGAGTCCGCCTCGATGTCCTTCCACGCCAGCAGCTTGCGGGCCTCCTCGAGGAGCGTCGTTGCGTCCTCCGGCACGATCCAGATGAGCGCGCTCTTGAACGTGCGCGAGGATGCGCCGCTCTCGGTCGTCATTGTAGAGATCAGGTTCTTCGTCGCAGGCTCCGGTGCCGTGTTTTCGGGAGCCAGCACGACGAGCGTGAGCAAAGCGCGGTCGGGCACGTCGTTGCTCTTCTTCGGGAAGTAGACGCGTTCGAGGCCCGTGCCTGCTCCGAAGACCTTCTGGATTTCCTTACGCACCACTTCGTCGATCGACGAAGTGCTGACGCTCGCGCGGCGATCCGCGAGGAGCTTGTTGAGGTTCGGCTGGAAGCTGAAGCGGTAGCGGTTCTTCTCGGCCGCGAGGAAGTAACAACTGTCGGTCAGTGCTTCGAGGCACTGCTCGACGTTGCCGATGTCGAGCGCAGGCTCGGCCACCGCGAGGCGCACCTCGGGCAATGTCGCCTCCCCGCGTTGCTGACCTCCGTTCGACTCGAACAAGATCGTCGTCGCGACCTTGCGATGGAGGCGCGCCTTCTTCAGCTCGGGCGTCGCCTCCGTGTCGAGCCGCAGCGCGTGCGCGTGGTCCTTGCCGGCGATGTCCGTGGTTACGGCGGGCTCGAGGCGTGCCTCCCCGAGCTGCTCGAAGAGCGCCGCGCGGAACAGCGGGTCTTCGAGGGGCGCCGTCCCGAGCGAGATGAGCGGGTCCTTGTGCGCCCCCTTGTAGCCCTCGGCGTAGGCCTTCGAGACCCACAGCGCGAGGAGCCGCAGCACGCCGCGCGTCTGCTGGAAGCGAGGGAGGCCCTGCCACTTGCGCTCGAACACGGAGAGCAGCGACGGATGAAACGGGTACGAGGCCTTCATCGCCTCGCGTGCGTTCTCGACCGGGAACCAGCTCGGGAGCTGCTGCTTGTTGGCCTGCAGCCACGCCTCGTACTCCTCGATGGTTGCGATGGCGTCCTTCGGCAGCCCCTGCCACTCGAAGAGGCGCCGGCGAATGATCTCCGAGGTCTCGGCCTCAGCCGACATGATCACAGCCTTGCCGAGACGGTCGAGCAGCTTCTTGAAGCGCTCGAAGTCGGACTGGTCCTCGGCAGTCATTTCCAGCTCGGACGCCGGGATCGACACGGCCAACACGACGTTGTCGCGGCCGCGCGCGACCTCGGAGAGGTTGTGCAGGAACGTGTAGAGCTGGCTGGCGAGCCCGCTCTTGCGGCTGCGGCTCACATAGTTCATCAGCTCGTCGAACAGGATGAGCGTCGGCTTGCCCTTCGGGAGCATGCGCTCGATGACGTCGCCTCCGGGCGCGGTCAGCTCCTTCTCGTGCTGCTCGACGAGCTTGAAGCCCTCCTCGCCACCAAGCTGGAAGGCGATCTCGCCCCACGGCGTCTTGCGCAGCGGCGTGCCGTCGTGGCCACCACGACCGGTGATGGAGTCGAACTCGGTTCCGACGAAGATGGCCGTCGCGGCCTTCGGCACGGTGGTCACGCCCGCGTTCTGCAGGATGCCGCTCACGCCCTTCCACGACTTCGACGCGTCGCCGTTCTGGGCGAGGTGGAAGAGCAAGGTCAGCGAGTGGGTCTTACCGCCGCCGAACTGCGTCGAAAGGTTGAAGATGGCCGAGGTCTCGACCTTCACGCCCGATAGGCGCCGCACGACCTGCGCGGTGAGCTCGCCAAGGTTCTTCGTGAGGAAGGTGCGCTCGAAGAACTCGGCCGGGTTCTGGTACACAGCCGGGGCGCGCCCATCGCGAACGTGGTCGAGGTGGACCGCGAATTCAGACGCGTCGAGCGGCTTGCCTTCGCGCAGATCCTCGCGCGGAGTCACGATTTTGTACCAGGGCTTCATTGCCATGTTCTTCTCACTTTCACTGCCGCGCGAAGCGCTCGAAACGCCCCGTGTTGGAGTTGAGCTTCCACGCCTGAAAGAATCCGTAGGGGAAGGTCCCCGCGTCGTTGCGCGAGCCGACGATCACCAGCGTCTCGCCGTCGAGTGACGCGCGCTCGGCGATGGGCATTGCCTCGACCACTGCGCCCGCGAGCGACGCGACGAACGCAGGGCCGTCTGCGGCGTCGGGCCGGTAGCAGAAGACAACGCGCAGACCGCACCGAACGCAGAGCACCTTCCACAGCG
>CADEGN010000438.1 GCA_902826865.1 uncultured Myxococcales bacterium | reverse complement strand
GCAACCGGACAGACCGATCACACCCGCAAAGGCGAGGGGGGTTCGCCATGCGAGAGGCATGGTGGCAGGGTCGAGCGTGGCGGGCAGAGTTGCAAGTCGAAATTGCGCGCCTTGGTTTGGCGCCAACACCGTTTTCGCCCATACGGATACGGCTGGCGCGTGCAGTGACGTAGACGACAATCCGGGCAGTGCCCGGCGAGTCGCCCGTGGTGAAAACTCCGGGCTGCTAGACTGTTCGGACGCCCCGAGGTTCAACAATCTCGCTGCTTCATCTCGCCCTGCTGAGTTCGTGCCGGCAGGACTCCGCACCATTGGTCGCGGCAGACGCCGACGAATCAGGCACAGCTGCGCACGCAAGCCCGGCAACCGAGTCGACGGGCGAGAACCCGGCGACGTCCGACCCCGCGGGGCCGACACGCGAGGAACCGGGCTCGACCACCACGGCATCGCGCGATCTGGGCGTCGCTGCCCCGCCGGAGCGTCCGCCGCCCGCGTTCAGCGACGTGACGGAGGAAGCCGGACTCGCACTCGCGCCCGGAACCGTTCGCGTCGCCCCGTTCTGTCTGCTCGACGACGTCGAGAAGCCGCAGGCGAACGACTTCTGCATCCCCGAGCGGTTTCTCGTCTCCGCCGCCGCGGGCGACTACGACAATGACGGTTGGGTTGACCTCTATCTCACGTCCCTCGACGCGCCCGATCGTTTGCTGCGCAACCGTGGCAACGCCACGTTCGAGGACGTCACCGCAGGCGCTGGGATCGCCGACGATCACCTCACGGGCGCCGCCGTCTGGGCCGACGTCGACGGCGACGGAGATCTGGATCTACTGCGCACCGGATACGCCGCACCGCGAAACTTCCTCCACATCAACGATGGCGCCGGTGGCTTCACCGAGGAGGCTGTGGCGCGGGGATTCGCGGTCCAGAGCCCAGATCCCCACGTCGGCGCCGGAATCGGCGTGGGCGACTACGACCTCGATGGTTGGATCGACGTGTTCGTCGCCGACTGGCACCCCGACGATCCGCTCGGACCGGCCGACGACCACAACCGGCTGCTCCACAACCTCGGCGACGGTCATTTCGAGGACGTGACCGAGGCGATGGGAATCGGCCTGCGTTGGCTGGCCCCGATCGTCGATGCCAAGCCGGGTGCGTATGGTTTCGCCCCCGCATTCGTCGATATCGACGGCGACGACTGGCCCGAGCTCACCCTCACCGCCGACTTTGGGACCACTCGGCTGTGGTGGAACGACGGTGGTCTTGCGTTCTCCGATCGCACGTTCGAGTCGGGCCTGGGAACCGAACGCAACGGCATGGGATCGACATTCGGCGACTACGACGGCGACGGCGATCTCGACTGGTTCATCTCCGCGATCGAAACCGCCGAGTTCCCCCAGCTCGGCAACCGCATGTATCGCTACGACGGTGGGCGCCAGTTCGCCGACGTCACGGACATGCTCGGCCTGCGCGACGGCGGATGGGGATGGGGCGCCGCGTTCGTCGACCTCGAGCACGACGGCGATCTCGACCTCGCATTGGCTGCTGGTTGGCCCACGGTTGAGTTCGCCGTCGACGCGGCCAGGGTTTGGCGCAACGACGACGCAGTGCCTTGGACCGAGTGTGCGTCCGAGCTCGGCATCGACTTCGCGCGCCAAGGGCGGGGTCTGCTCCCGTTCGACTATGATCTCGACGGAGATCTCGACCTGTTTTTCACCTCCAACTCCGAGCGTCCCGCGCTCTACCGCAATGACGATGCCTCCGGCCACTGGTTGGTGGTCCAAGTGGTGGGCAGCGGGCCCAACACCCAAGGACTGGGCGCCACGGTGCGCATCCAGGCCCAGAGCGATGGACCGTGGCAAGTGCGGCACATCGGCGTCGCGAATCATCTATATGGCCAAGAGGAAGCGGTCGCTCACTTCGGGCTCGGCGACAACGCGGTGGTCCACCGCGTCGAAGTACGCTGGCCGGCGACCGGCGAGGCGCGCGTGCTCGACGATGTCGAAGCCGACAGGCGGCTCACGGTCTTCGAGTAACCTTTGCCCCCGAGGCGTAGGTCCGCTCCAGCCTATTCACCGAGCTTCACCACTTCTGATCCGCTGCCCAGGATCGGAAGTTGACGGGGCCCGATCCGTCCCGCATGGTCGACCGGCCGGATGGCGCAGAAACACAGCGATCGGGTCGAGCAACGCGGCCCGAGCCACCCCAGCGTCTGGGTGAACACGACGTACTTCGCCGAGGGCTTCCCCTACGCGCTCGTCAACAACGTCGTCGACGTCCTGTTCCAGTCGCTCGGCGCGAACGTGCGGCTCATCGGGCTCACGTCGTTGTTTCACCTGCCCTGGAACGTGAAGTTCCTATGGGCTCCGATACTCGACCGCTATTCGACCAAGCGCGCGTTCCTCATCGGCGCCGAAGTCGTGATCCTCGCGCTCGTGCTCGTGTTGGCGGCGATCGGCGCCCCGCCGGAGTTCGGCCTGCTCTCATTGGTGTTCATCCTGCTCGCGATCGCGTCCGCGACGCACGACATCGCGATCGACGGCTACTACCTCGAGGCGCTCGACGAGCGAGAACGCGAGGCTTACGTCGGATTCAAGGCTGCGGCCTTTCGCATCGCCGTGCTGTCGGTCAAGGGGCTTCTGCTCATCCTCGTCGGATGGCTGGCCGCGTCAGCTGGCAATCATGTCGGGTTTCGCGTAGGATGGGTGGTCGCGGCCGCCGTCGTCGCCGCGCTGCTCGCCTATCACGTGACGTTCCTGCCCGCCGTCGAGCGCCGTCTCGCGCCGATGGCGACGTGGTTCACGCCATCGCGCCGTCGTGCAATCGCCGGCGTCGCGCTGACGATCGCCGCGCTCGCGTTCGTGCAGTGGCGTTGGGCTGTGTTGACCGATCTGCGTGACGGCATGGTGAGCGCGATCGAACCCATTCCCTACTTCGGCCGGCTGTCGCTCGAGGGGTGGATCGCGCTCGTACTCCTGCTCGCGGTGCTCGGCGTCCTCGCCTCGCTCCGCCGCATCCACACCGTCCTCGCCCGACGCCAGTCGTCGTACGCGCGCGCCTACATCGACCTGCTCGCCCAGCCGCAGATGGGCCGCGTCCTCGCCTTCATCATGCTGTTCCGACTCGGCGAGTCGTTCCTCATGAAGATGCGATCGCCATTTTTGCTCGAGCCCGGGCCGTGCCACCTGACGCTGCAGCAGATCGGCACGATCGAGGGCACGTTCGGCACGATTGCCACCTTGTCGGGCACGCTGCTCGGCGGGTGGCTGATCAGCCGACGAGGGATGCGCCGCTGCGTGTGGCCGCTCGTGCTCGCGCAGAACGTCCCGAACCTACTTTACGCGTGGGCGGGGAGCCAACCGGATCCGGCCGCGCTCGGCGTCGTCGGGCTTGGCGCGATCGTCGTCGGAGAGGACTTCGGCGCCGGCCTCGGCACGGCCGTCTTCATGGTCTACATCATGCGGTGCGTCGATCCGCGTCACAAAGCGACGCACATGGCCGTGCTGACCGCGATCATGAGCATCGGTTTCACGCTGGCGGGCGTGGCCAGCGGGTTCATCGCCGAGGCCGTCGGCTTCGGGACGTATTTCTTGCTGACCTTCTGCGCGACGGTGCCGAGCATGCTGCTCATCCCGTTCGTGCCCCACCTCGACGACGCGCCCAAACACGGGGCGAAGGGCGCCGGCACGCCGGTGTGAAGACGCGAGCGCCGTGCCGACGGGCGGCGCCGCGTGCGTTGATTCGGACGCGCGTGCGGTTTGGGGCTAGCGAACGTCGAGGGTCAACCCGTGCAGGTCGCTGGTGAATCCGGCCTCGCGTAGGGCCATGGCAAACCCGCTGCCGCGCGCTGGCTCCCCGTCGATCGTCTCGAGCCGGAGCGACTTGCCCGCGCGCTGGGCCGCGACCTGTCCGAGAGCACGCGCCCCGGCGAGAAAGCACGCACGGTCCGCCGCAGCAGGGAACGTCAACATCCGTCGACCCCCGCGGTCGATCCACAGCACCGGCGTACCGCCGGCAAGGATCAGGCTCGCGCCCACCGATCGTCGGGGCGCACCGCCACCGCCGCTCCGCGTCGGCCAAGGCAACGCGCCGCCCCAGGGATTCGCAGGATCGTCCGCGGCAAGCGCGATCACGTCGCGGGTTTCGCTCGATCGCATCATCCGCAAGCGATCGACTGCCCCGGGCGCCGCGAACTGGACGCCGCCCAACCCCTCGACGAAATATCCGCGCCGGACTTTGCCGAGATCCTCGAGCTCACGCAAAACACCTGCGATCGGGGCAACTCCCCCGGGCACGTCCTCCGCGAGGGCGATCTGCCGCGATACGATTCCGTGGCGCACGAGCAGGGCCTCGGCCCGGGCAAGCGCGCGCTCGGTGGGCGAGGCTCCCGCACCCACGAGGTCCACCACCGCTGACCAGCGCCCGCCGGGCGCGCGAAGACTGCCGGGCCGCGGACCACCCGACCCGCGACGCGTGCGCAGCGGCAACAGCGTGTCGTTTGTGACGTGTCCGGACCACACGAGATCCCAAAGCGCCGCGTCGAGGTCGGCGAGCCCGACCTCAGGGCCGAGGGCGCGTTGGAGGTCGCGGACGAAGCTGGCCCCACGCCTCCACAGATGCGCCAGGATCCCCGCGTGAAGCCGCCGGCGGTCCGGGCGACCGGCCGGCCCACCAGCGGCAAGG
>CADEGN010000437.1 GCA_902826865.1 uncultured Myxococcales bacterium | reverse complement strand
CCCAGGCCCGGCGCGATGTCCACGTCGACGACTACCACGGCGTGACGGTCCCCGATCCCTATCGTTGGCTCGAAGACATGGAGGGCCCGGATACGCGCGCGTGGATCGATGCCGAGAACCGCTTGACCCTCGGGCATCTCGACTCGATCGCGGCGCGCAAGCCCCTGCGTGATCGACTCGCCGAGCTGTGGGACTTCGAGCGCTGGGGTGTCCCGACCCGCGAAGGCGATCGCCTCGTCGTCGGACGCAACGACGGACTGCAGAACCATTCCGTCATCCACACCATCGCCGACGACGGCGCGACCAGCGTGCTACTTGACCCCAACGCGATGTCGGCCGACGGCACAGTCGCCCTCGCTGGCCAGGCCTTCAGCAAGGACGGCAGGCTCATGGCCTATGGAACGGCGGCGGCGGGCAGCGACTGGCAGATCTGGAAGATCCGCGACGTGGCGAGCGCCCACGATCGCGACGATGAGCTGCGGTGGATCAAGTTCGCCTCCCCGAGTTGGTCCGCCGACGGCAAGGGCCTTTTCTACGCCCGCTACGACGAGCCGAAGGCCGGCGCCGAACTCTCGGCCGAGAACTACGATCAGAAGGTCTACTACCATCGACTCGGCACACCACAGGCGGCCGACGTCTTGGTGTATGCGCGGCCGGACCAAAAACAGTGGGGGTTCGAGCCCGAGGTGACGGACGATGGGCGCTGGCTCGTTATCACGGTCAAGATCGGGACTGATCCGCGAACGAGCATCTTTGTCCAGGACCTGCGCAGCAAGGCGCGCAAGACGATCGAGGTGTTGCCGGGATTCTCCGCCCGGTTCCGTTTCGTCGGGAACAAGGGTTCGACGCTCTGGCTCACGACCGACGACAATGCGACGCGCGGTCGGTTGATCGCCGTCGACGTGCGCAAGCCCGAGCGCGGGAACTGGCGCACGATCATCCCCGAGTCGATGCGCACGTTGGTGGACGTCTCGGCCGTCGGCGATCGGTTCGTCGCAAACTGGCTCGACAACGCCCAATCCAAGGTTTCGATCCATACGCTCGACGGAAAGCTGGAGCGTGAGCTCGAGTTGCCGGGCATCGGCACGATCAGCGGATTCGCGGGCAAACTCAGCGACCGTCAGACGTACTTCTCGTTCACCGGCTTTGCGACCCCCACCGAAGTGTGGAAGTTGGACGTCGCGAGCGGCAAGACCGAGCTGTGGCGCCGTCCGACGGTGAAATTCAAGTCAAGCGACTACGTCACCGAGCAGGTGTTCTTCCCCAGCACCGACACGACCCAGATCCCGATGTTCATCACCCACAAGAAGGGGATGAAGTGGGATGGAAAAAACCCGACGTATCTGTTCGGCTACGGTGGCTTCAACGTCTCGCTGACCCCGTCGTTCTCGGTTGCCAACCTCGTATGGATGGAGATGGGCGGCGTCTTGGCCGTGCCGAACCTCCGCGGTGGCGGCGAATTTGGCGAGACCTGGCACAAGGCCGGTACCAAGCTCGACAAGCAGAACGTGTTCGACGATTTCATCGCCGCCGCGGAGTTCCTGATCGCCAAGGGCTACACCAGCAAAGAGAGGCTGGCGATCGGCGGGCGCAGCAACGGCGGTTTGCTGGTCGGCGCGGTGCTGACCCAGCGCCCCGATCTCTTCGGCGCGGCATTGCCCGGGGTCGGCGTCCTCGACATGCTGAGGTTCAACAAGTTCACCATCGGCTGGGCGTGGGAGAGCGACTACGGCTCACCACAAAAGCCCGACGAATTTGCCGCGCTCATGGCTTATTCGCCCTATCACAACGTCAAGGGCAACACCCAGTACCCGCCAACGTTGGTCTACACGGCTGATCACGACGATCGGGTGGTGCCGGCCCACAGCTACAAGTTCATCGCGGCCCTGCAACATGCCCAGCGCGGCGACGATCCGGTGTTGATCCGCATCGACACCAAGTCCGGACACGGGGCGGGCAAGCCGACGACCAAGCAGATCGAGGAATGGGCCGACCTGTGGGGGTTCTTGGTCGCGCACCTCGGGATCGACCCGGCGAAGATCGGCGGCTCGTAGCTCGACGCATCTATCGCTGTCTCGAGCTACGTGACCATTCACCGGGCGCGCGTGCAGGCCTCGGCCCATGCGAGGTAGGCGGCGTTCACCTGGTCGGGAACGAGTACGAGGATCTTCGGGCACTCGTAGGGGTGCAGCGTCTCCAGCCGGGCGAGCAGGGCCGCGGCCTGGGTGGCCGCCGTTTCCATCACGACCAAGGTCTCCGGCTCGCGGCACATCTCGCCCCGCCAGCGATAGATCGACCTGGCCGCGACCAGGTTTCCGCAGGCCGCGAGCTGTTCCTCGACAAGGGTTTCGACGACGCTTGCGGCGACCGACTCCGGCAGCGTGGTGATCACGATCCGTAGCTCAGCCATCGTCCCAGTCTCCCACGTGCATTCCGGCCACGCCGGCCGCGGGACCGGGCCCCAGCGTGCGCGCAGCCGCGAAAGTCTCGAGAATCACGGGTGCGTAGCGGACAACGTCGTGGGCGATGCGAGCGATCCGGTCGCACACCTTCTCGCCGACGATCTCGCCGCCTTGGAGATCCGCGGGGCGTACCGCCGCGTGAAAGGGCAGGGTGAAACCGTGGCACCACGAGAAGCAGTTCTTCACGGCGATGATCGACATGTCCCCGCCTCCGCCGCCCGTCACGGCGACGACCCCAGCAAACTTGCCCGCGAGCTCGAGATAGAGGAAGTCGAACCAGTTCTTGAGCGCGCCGCTCATGTTGCCGTGGTACTCGGGCGTCACGAGGATGAATCCCTCGGCCCAGCGCGCATCGGCCCGGACGGCCACCACGTCAGGAACGAGATCCTGATCCCCACTGCCGGCCTCCATGATCGGCAGACGGGTGAGTGCAAGGTCGCGGGTCCGTACCGTGGCGCCGGCCGCGATGGCGGCGCGCTCGGCCAAGGCCACGGCGCTGCGGACATTGCTCTCGGGCCGCGACGCACCCGACACGACGAGGACGTTGGTCATCGAGATCCGCTGTGATGGTGGCGGTGGCGGCCCCGCGGCGCAATCACCATAACTCGCGGTCCCCGGCAGCTCGTGCCCGTGCGTGCGGCCCTGCGTGCGCGACCGGCCGACCACGCGCACCGACCACTCGCCGGTCTTGGCCAAGTCGCGCGCGGACCAACGCTGGTAGACTCCAGCCATCGGAATGGATGGTTCGGCCCCGAGCGACGCCCCCGCACCCACGATCGCCGGGGCCGCTGCCCGCGTGGCACGCGGGGCGGAAACCCTCGCCGGCTGGGGCCGCTTGGCGCGACCGGGATCTGAACTCCGCTCGGAGGACCTGGCGGCGATCACCAAGGACGTGCCGCTGACGCGCGGCCTCGGCCGCTCCTACGGCGATTCGTCGTTGCCGGCCCCGGGCGACCGCGTCCTCGCAGCCTCGCCGCTCGCCGACCGGATCCTGAGCTTCGATCCGTCCTCCGGCCGGCTCCGCGCGGAGGCCGGACTGTCCCTCGTGGCGCTCAACCGCGTCATGCTTCCCCGCGGTTTCTTCCCACCGGTCACGCCGGGCACCCAATACGTCACCCTCGGCGGAATGGTGGCCTCGGACGTCCACGGCAAGAACCACCACGTCGCCGGATGTTTCGGTGAACACGTCCATGCCATTTTGGTGCGCCTCGCCGACGGGAGCATCGTCGAGTGTGGGCCCGATCGCGACCCCGACCTATTTTGGGCGACGGTGGGCGGGATGGGATTGCTCGGGCACATCCTTGAGGTCGAGTTCACGCTCGATCGGATCCCGACCCCGTGGATCTGGCAAGAGAGCGAGAAAGTCGCCAACATCGACGATTTCATCGCCACGCTCGGGCGAAGCGCCGAAACGTGGCCGATGACGATGGGCTGGATCGACTGCCTGGCCCGAGGCAAGGCGCTCGGTCGGGGGATCCTCCAGCGCGGGCGTTGGGCCACGCCCGCGGAGGCGCCCTCAGGTGTCCCGCGGCCCAAGCGACGCGTCGCGATGCCCTTCGTGCTCCCGCAGGTTGTGCTCAGCCGCCTGTCGATTCTCGCGTTCAACGCCCTCTACTACCGCAAGCAGTGGCGGCGGATCGTCCCGGGGATCATCCATCCCGAGTCGTTCTTCTATCCGCTCGACATGATCCGCCACTGGAACCGGATGTACGGCCCGCGCGGCTTCACGCAGTACCAATGCGTGGTTCCTCCGGAACACGCGCGCCCCTTCCTCGAACTGCTCAGCCGCCGCGGCGGCGCGTCGTTCTTGTGCGTGATCAAGGACTGTGGACCGGAAGGGCGAGGGGTCCTCTCGTTCCCCAAGCGTGGGATCTCGATCGCCCTCGACATCGCGGTTCGCCCCAACACCCAAACCCTGGTGGACAGCCTCAACGAGTATGTGATCGCGGTTGGCGGTCGGATGTACCTGACGAAGGATGCGTTCACCCGCAGCGACCACTTCGCAGCGATGGAGCCGCGGCTGCCCCGGTTTCTCGAGCTCAAGCGCCGGTACGACCCCCATGGCCGCTTGCGGAGTGCACAATCGGTGCGAATCCTCGGGGTACCGTGAAGGTCGCGATCCTCGGAGCCACGCGGGGAATGGGTCGGGCGCTGGCACGCGAGCTGGCGGCCGGCGGACATCCGGTGTGTGTCCTTGGTCGAGATCCCGAGGACCTCGAGCG
>CADEGN010000436.1 GCA_902826865.1 uncultured Myxococcales bacterium | reverse complement strand
CAGGCGTCGCGGGCTAGGCGGGCTCCTGCCGTGCGGCCTGCCATTGCGACCGCGTGATGCCGTACACCACCGCATCCGCGTGCCCGCCGGGCACCTGGCGGACACCTCGGAGGAGCGCCTCGCGCTGCATGCCGAGGCGCGCCATGACACCGAGCGCGCTGGCGTTTCGGGCATCGGCGGTGGCGACGAGGCGGTGGATCGGGTAGCGGGCGAAGAGCCAGTGCGCGGCTGCGTGCGTCGCCTCGGTGGCGTACCCATGACCCCAGTGCTCGCGCGCGAGGGCGTACCCGAGGGAGGCGACATCGCGGAGGTGATCGATGTGGAGCGTGATGCCACCGATGCAGCGGTCGTCGCGGGTGAGCGCCCAGCTGGGGCGCGTCGACCAGACGGTGGCCGCCTGCGCTTCGATGAAGCGCAGCTCGGACTCGAGCGTCAGGTCCACAGGCACGGAGAGCAGGTAGCGGGAGAACTCCGGGTCGCGTGCGTACTCGAACGCCGCCTCCGCGTCGGACAGCCGCCAGGGGCGGAGGACGAGGCGCGGCGTGGCGAGCGTGACCGGCGTCACGTGGCGGCCTCTACGAGCCCGCGAGCGCCACGCGCAACGCCGACGCGACGGCTGCGTCCTCGCGAGGATCGACCGTGCGCGGGTCGAGGAGGACGCGGTCGTCCTCGATTCGCGCCACCACGGCGGGGGACCCTCGACGGAGGCGAGCCGCGAGGGACTGCGCCTCGCCGCCACTCGCGGCGACCGCGCAGGCGAACGAGTCGAGGCCTTCGCCCGGGAGCGAGCCACCGCCGACCATCGAGCGGGCCGGAACCACCTCGGCCGTGGCGCCGGCGGAACGGACGACCTGCATCCAGCGCCGCGCGCGACGGCGCAACGCAGTCGCCTCGGCCGCGATCATCCGCCACACGGGCACGGCCGTCGTCGCCTCGCCGCGCGCGTAGTGCTGGAGCGTGGCCGCGAGGGCTGCGATGGACGCCTTGTCGAGGCGGACCGCGCGAGCGAGCGGATGGCGGCGCATCGCCTCGATGGCGTCGTGCGTGCCGACCGCGATCCCCGCCTGCGGGCCGCCGAGGAGCTTGTCACCCGAGAACAGCACGACGTCGGCTCCGGCGCGGACCGAGTCCTGCACCAGCGGCTCGCCCGCCAGCCCGTACGGCCGCGGATCGATGAGCGCTCCGGACCCGACGTCGTCGAGGAATCGCAGCCCGCGTGCACGGGCGAGCGCAGCCAGGTCCTCCAGTGGCGGCTGCTCGGTGAATCCGACCACGCGGAAGTTCGAGGCGTGCACGCGCAGGAGTGTCGCGGTGCGATCGCTGATCGCGTCGGCGTAGTCGCGGAGGTAGGTCCGATTCGTGGTACCCACCTCCACGAGGACCGACCCGGACTGGCGCATCACGTCGGGGATACGGAACCCGCCCCCGATCTCCACGAGCTGGCCGCGGGAGATGACGACCTCGCGGTCGCGCGCGAGCGCGGAGAGCGCGAGCAGGAGCGCAGAGGCGTTGTTGTTCACCGCGATTCCCGCCTCGGCGCCTGTGAGGCGGCGGAGGAGCCCCTCGAGGTGGGCGAACCGTGACCCACGCTCGCCCCTCTCGAGGTCGAACTCGAGGTTCGAGTAGCCGCGGGAGACCTCGCGCATGGCATCGATGGCCGCGTCCGAGAGCGGGGCGCGCCCCAGGTTCGTGTGCAGCACCACGCCCGTGGCGTTGATCACCGGGCGCAGACTGGGCTCCAGGGCGGCGGCGCGCTCGATGATCGCGTCCACCGCGAAGCTGCGGATGTCTTCGCGCAGATGGCACCACGCATCGACGTACCAGTTGTCGCGATAGTGGATGAGCCGCTGCGGCGAGATCTCGCGCTCGGTTTCGTCGCCGCGCGATCGTCCGCGATAGCGCATCCAGAGTCGATGGCGCTTGAGCACTGCCGCGGCAACGAGCTGGAAGTGCGGCAGATTCAGACTGCGCGCGCCGTGATGGATGATCCGCACGCGCCGCTCCACCTCCTGCGCCGGATGCTCGCCGACGTCGAGCAGCGAATGCAGACGTGAGAGCAGCGGCTCGATGTGCGGCTCGAGCAACCCGGGCTGCAGATTCGCGAGGAGCTGTTGCATCGTGAGCAATGCACGGATCTCCTCGGCGTTGAACCACAGGCCGGGCAGCTCGAACTTCGGTGCGTCCTTGAGCGGCGTCTCGAAACGATAACCGCGCAGATCGCGATCCCAGATCACCGGCGCATGGAAGCGGTCGCGCATGTACTCCAGGTCGCGCTTGAACGTCGCGAGCGAAATGCCGAGCTCCGACAAGAACTCCTCGACCTTCACGGCGCGCTTGCGCTCGAGCAACTGCTGAATCTTATAGAAGCGCTCCAGCCGATCCATGGTGCGAGAGCTCCGGTGCTAGCTGCCCGCGCGGATACGCCGCCAGGTGAGCGCGTGGTGGCGATCGACATCGCTGCCGGGCACCTTGTCATCGGCTGCGAGGGTGAGCGTGTCGCCGGCGAAATGCATGCGCCGCACCTGATGCGTTCCGACCAGATTCTGGTTGAGCGCGACAGTCACGTGGTGCGTGACCGTGTCAGCCGCGACCGTCCAGGTGCCGCCGTAGCTGAAGTAGCTGTCGAACGCCGCGAGCCGCTCCTCGGCCGGCGCGAACTTCGCGCTTTCGGCGCTCAACGGCTTGCGTCCGGCGCGCGCCATGCAACCGTGCATCGTGCCGTCCGGTGCATACACCAGCATGCCGGTGGCATCGGGTCCGAACGGAAACGTCTCGGGTCGGCCATCGCCGTACGACACACGCCAGTCGTCGAGCGTCCAGCCGCCAATCAGTCGATCGCGCATTTCGCGAGCCTCGTCAGTCGCAGAGGGCACGATGCTACTGCAGCATGTAGACCTCGTACTCCAGGCGTTCCAGCTTGCGATCGAGACAGTAGAAGCCCATGACGCACACGATCACCAGCGAGGCCGCCAGCCCGAAGCCATACCACTTCGGCCCCAGACTGATCGACACGTACGTGAGGATCGCGTTCAGGAAGAACAGGCTGCCCACGAGCACCACCACCACGCGGCGCCGATCGAGATAGAGCAGCACGTTGAGAATGCCAAGCAGCGCCGTCTGTAGCCCCGATGCGATCAGCAGAACGTACATGCACGGCAGATAGACCGTTGATGCGCCGATCTGCTCGAGAAACCAGGGCGAGACCACCGCCACGATCATCCCCACCAGCGCCTGCACCTTGAGAATGTCGAAGATCCCCTTGCGCGCCGACTCGGTCATGTCGTTGCGCAACTCGTCGAGCTGCTCCAGGGACCCGCCGTCGCGCACCGCGTCGAAGAATTTGGTGTAGTGCTCGACGAAGTCGGTCTCCATGCGCATCAGGAAGAGCGCCAAGCCCGGAATCATCGTCAGGTGCGTGATCATCACCGGCAGGTCATACACCAGCGAGCCGCGGAACACGCCGATGATCTCGTGGCTGGTCTCGGGATGATTCCAGAAGATCAGCTTATCGATCCACGCGGCGGCGTTATAGAACAGCCCGGCCAGCACCAGCGTCGGATAGAAGCGGTACTTCTTCCGCTCGAAGTAGTCGAACGACAGGAACTGCTGCGCCGGGAAGCTGCGCAGGATCATCACCACCATGCCCACCAGTAGCACCAGTTGCCCCAGCGTGAACCCAAGCGTCAGCCCTTCGAGCTTCCACGGCTTGAGCGCAAGCGCCGCGCCCACCGAGATGCCGTAGCCGACCGCGAACAGCACCACGATCGCGCGGTACTGGCGCAGGCCCGAGAGGAAGATCGTCGTGATCCAGATGTTGCTCATGATCACGAACAGCGCCACCAGCAGCAGCTTGTAGAGCAGCGTCTCGCGCGGAAAGCCGAACAGGGCCAGCGGCAGGATGAACAGCCCCGCCCCGACAGTCACGAACAGCATCACGCCGTGAAAGCTCGGCATTACCACGCCGATGTTGCTCTCGAACAGCCGGTCGGAGATGAAGCGCGTGAACGACACCTGCACCCCGCCGGTGAGGATCAGCGACATGCAGATCACCATCGTCACAGTGATCTGGAACTTGGCGATGTAGACCTCGGGGTTGATCGCCACGAACGTCACCCCGCCGATCGCCGCTAGCCCGATCATCGAGAGCATCCACGGCCCCGAGCCGATGATCGTCGCGTACGCGTAGGCGTGCAGCGTCGCCAGCAGACTGTCGCGCTTGAGGATCTTGCGGAGTTCGAAACCGATGCCGGCCATGTGTGGACTCGCGATCAGACCGCCGTGGGCATGCGTGGTTCGGCGGTGCGCGGCTCGGCTGCACCATTTTCTGCTGCGACCTCAGGCGCGTCTTTGCTCTCGAGCGCTGTCGCGTCGGCCTCCTCCGCGTCGACACTGGCGCTCGCTCCGCTCTTCTCCTCCGGCCACCCCGCCACGGCACGCTGATACAACGTGCGATACGAGCCGAACATCAGCTCCTGTGTGTAGTACTTCGTCACGCGCTCGATGCCCGCCTTCTGCGCCGCGTACCACTTGTCCGGATCGCTCAGCAGTTCCAGCGCCGCCAGCGCCAGCCCTTCCGCATCGGCAATGCGCACGATGCGCCCCGATGGTCCGATCGCTTCGTCTTCGGCGCCCAACCCGTACACGAGCTGGCGACACGAGCCGACGTCGGTCGATACCACCGGCACACC
>CADEGN010000435.1 GCA_902826865.1 uncultured Myxococcales bacterium | reverse complement strand
CTACACGCTTCGCGCTTCGCTTGGGTTGCGGGCGACAGCCCGCGCTATGCGATCTGTCAGGACCCGAACTACGTCGGGGAAGAAGACTACTACAACTGCGGCTACGCCCCGATCACGTCGGGGTGTACCAACCTACCCTTCAATGCCTGTCTCCGCTTCAGCCTATACGAGTCCGGCTACGCCGCACGGACGTGCACAAGCAACAAGACCGAGTTGATTCCACCCCTGCAGTGGGACGCTGCGATCAAGCTCTGTGCCGCAGAGACGTCCGACGACGGCACGTGCGGACCCGACGAGTTCTGCGTTCCCCCGGCGCCCGCCGATTTCGAGGCGGCGTGGTGCATCTACCGCGAGGGTGAAGCGGCGTGCCCGGAGGGCGCGTTCGCAGAAGCACACGCGCTATGGACGGGTTCGAGCGACACGCGGGCGTGCTCGACCTGCTCCTGTGGCGCGCCACCGAGTTCGGAGAGCTGCTACGAAGCGCCCTTGTTGGCGTTCACCGAGCCCGACTGCGCCGGCGACCCCGTCGAGATCCCCCCCGCCAGCTACGAATGCGGGAACCTCAGCGGTGAATCGTTCGCCGGAATGTTCCCCGGTGGCAATGCGTGTCCAACGCTGGCGCCTTCGGTGCCGATGGGCGAGCTCGTCCTCACGGGCGCGTTCACGCTGTGTTGCACGTCGTGATGAGTCGCCGCGCTGTCCGACGAGAAGCGCTGCTTGGGTGCAACCGAACATCCGGCGGCGGTGTGGGATCCCGCGCGCGCACAGGCGGTGACGGCCGGCTTCGAACGGAGCGATTCCGTGCTCGCCGAAGATGCGCCGACGCGCGTTCTACGAGCGCTCGATGGGTACCCGAGCGGTGGACGGGCGCGTTCGTCGAGGTGTGCGAGGCGACGGAGCGCGGCGAGCAGTCACCGCAACTGCTCGACCGCGAGATGGGGTGTCTTCAGCGTCAGATACTCGAGCCCGGGGCGACCGTCGATGTCTTGGCGACGGAAAGTGACGGTGCGGTCGAGTTGGGGGATCATCCGTAGCGCAGTTCCAGAACTCCGGCCAGTTCGTACGGGCAGGCTCGGTTCCCCGCGCGCCCGACCCCACGGGATACCGGGCCAGAACTCGCCACTTGCCCCTCCTCGCCCTGAGCCAGCCGCCCAGCGTCTGCCACGCCGCCGCGGGGCCGCTCGCCAAGCGACGCGCACCAGGTCAGTCACGGAATCGAGCCGGTCGCGCCATCGCTGCCGTACGTGCAACCACGTCGGACTCGCATCGGCTGGGTCGTCCTGGAGCTGGCCACGGGATGCAGTTCTCTACCGTCCGAAGTGCCTGCCAGCACCGAGACTAGCTCTGGCGGAGCATCAACGTCCGACGGCGGTGCTGCGGGCTCGTCCAGCGCCGGCGGATCCACCTCAACTGGCTCCGCTTCGGGTCACTTCGAGACGTCCGGTACGTCGAGCGGTGGTACGGAAACCACCGGGCTCTCCGACACGACCGCGCGTGATTCATCCTCGTCGGCCACGACTTCAGACGTTCCTGCGACCGGTGATACGAGCGCTACCGCGAGCGATCCCTCGACGGGAATTCCATCCACCGGTACCGGCGAAAGCTCCTCGATCACAGCGACCTCGACGACGGGCGACGGCGAAGGATCGACCGCAGTCCCCACAACCGACGACGGTGGGACGACCGCCGGGATCGTGCTCGATCTTGGCACCGTGGGATCGACCGCAGTCCCCACAACCGACGACGGTGGGACGACCGCCGGGATCGTGCTCGATCTTGGCACCGTGGATCCCCCGGACCCGGCGTGCCCACTCGACTGCATACCGCCGTGTGACCTCGTGCTGTCGCAGAATCAAACGAACCTGCGCGCGCTCGACCACGACGGCACCCACATTCTCGCGGTGTCGTCGACCCAGCGGCTCGCGCTGTTCGACGCCGCTTCGTTTGAGGTCGTGCTCACTGAGGAGCGCGTGGCATGGGCCGAGCTGGTCGCGGGCGTCCTTGCCGTCGCCGGCGCAGACGGGATTGTGCGGCTACGTTCAGCCGCGGATCTACAGCCACTTGGAGAGATTCTTGCCGCCGGACACCGCGGCCTCTCGACGGACGCGAGCTACCTATGGGCGGCCGACGCAACCGAGCTGCAGGTGTTTGGAGTCGACGGATCATCACTCGTTTCTGCAACTGGCGATTTCACCGATGCCGAGGTCCTCGCCCTGCCCGATGGCCTCCACATCTACGCCGCGGGCTATGACCACGATGCAGTTGTGCGCCTCGACCTCGCGAGCGGCGCCCTCGACAGCCGCGCGTTCGAAGGCGACTTCGGCGGATGGTTCGGCGACACGCCGCGGTTGTGGAGCGAGCAAGGCCTGGCAACCCGTCTGTACGACGTGGACGGCACTCAGCTGGCCGTCGAGGTCGCATCCATCGAGTTTGGGTGGGGGGACTACGTTGTCACGGACGTGGGCGTGGCGCACGTCTCCGATCTCATGACTGCGATCATCGCCGACCCGGACTTGGTCAACAACGGTCGCGGCAGCGGTCCAGCCTGGGCCTCGGGCGGATTGGGAGGTGCGGATGTGATCGCGGTGCTTGATCCCGCTGGGCCGTACCTGCAACCCTTCGCGCCCGGCACGTCTCTCGCCGGCGGATGGCAATTCGCCTGGAACTCCGGCGCCTGGGTGCTCAACCCTCGCCGGAGCCAAGTGGCCGATCAGCTCGGTCGCGGGGCATGGATCGCTCCGTACCTCGGCTCGACCACTCGTGTTGATCCTGCCATCGCCGGGCGCTTCGCGGTGACGTTTACAACCGGGAACTCCACCATCTTCGACGTGGTCGATGAATGCACGGTCGAAGTGGTCGGCGAGCTCACGTTGCCCTACGGCGATCATGCGATCTCGCCCGATGGCAGCACGATCGTTTCAAACCTCTCAGTGCCCGTGCCACCTGCGTTTAGCTGGTCGCGGTGGGCGAGCTTGTTCCAAGCGCTGCCGGATGGAGGCCAAATCGCCGTGATCGACCCAGGCGGCTGCTCAACCTGCGCCATGCGGAACTGGAGCATGTCGAACGACGCCTCGGTGGCGGCACATCAGTTCACGTGGACCGGCCCGTGGTGGAACATCGCGTTTGCGTTGCCATCAGGCGAAACCGTGGCCTCCTCCGATAGCAACGTGATCGCCGCGATCGCCCCGGACGGCGCCCATGTCGTGGTGACCGACGGTGATTGGGGCCCGGGATCGACGTACGAGGGCACCGTCAACTATGTGTATGAGGACGGCGAGTTCATCAACGCCATCGATGGGGTCGCTTGGGGGTTCATCGACAACGAGCGGTTTCTGGTCTCGCGCTACGAGAGTGACGGGTCTTGTTTCGCTCAGGGCGCTTGCGACGACCTCATCGGCACCGACATCGTCGAGCTCGACGGAGCGATCGTGCAGTCGACCACGCTTCCAGATATCCGGAGGTTCCAGCGGATCAGCGACACCGAGATCTTCGCCCTCGATCCTCCGCGGATCTTCGACGTCTATACCGGCGAACTGCTGTGGACTGTGCCGCAGTCACCGTGGTCCGAGTACATTGAAACCGCAGGGGCGATCGGCCCCGACCTCGTCGTCTGGTCGGTGGACGCCGAACTCGTCGTCCAGCGCTGGCGCTAGCGAGACTTGCAGCGCCCCTGCGATTTCATCAGAAGGACCAAATCGCGCGGGCACTTCGCCGAGCCAGCCGGTGAGTGAGTGGGACCACTGGATCTCCACGCCCTCGCCGTGGATCCGTGCTGCAACGCTTCGCCGGGGATTGACAGCCGCTGCTACCGCTTCGATCCTGTTCGCTAATGGCGCGAACGCTCGCACGCGCGACGATACTCGCGGCCCTGGCGTCGAGTGGTTCCTACGCCGGCCGCTCTGACGCTGGTGACGTCGCAGCCGCGGACGGCGGATTGCCGATGGCCAACCGGTCGAAGCATTCGTCATGATCGCGGGCAGCGCACCGGACCAGCCCCACGACGGCTCAGCGTCGGTTGGGCAGATCATGCTCGCCGGCCCGACGAGCACAGCACAGCACGGAAGCTAGTGCCCGGTGTCGGAAGTTCGTGCCGGGTTAGGTGCGGGGCTGCGGCCCGAGGGCAAGGCGCGAGGCCGAAGCTGTACCGGGCGTACTGCGAGCGCCGAGCAACGCCGCCATCGGGCCGCAGAGCCGTGCATAACCCGGCACGAACTTCCGACACCGGGCACTAGTGATCGCCGCGACCCAGGAATACGAGCTTGGCGCCGGTGAGTTCGCAGCGAACCTTCCGGAGTGGGACGGGGAACAGATCCTCGTCCAGGTGATCCTTCCGGCGCGAGACGTGAGCATCGACGTCGACCCCTTGTGTCCTGCGTCGTGAGTTTCTTCGCCAGACCGAAGCGCCACGCCGGCCACACTCGACGAGGCGCGCGCCCGACGATCGGGCTCTTGCGACGCGTGTGTCGTCGCGAGCAGGGATCATCTGCACTTCGCGGATGACACGATCTCGAGGTCGTCGATCCACGCTTCTTCGTCCCCACCCTCGCCTTCGCACCCAGGACGATGGAGGCCGAGCCGAGCCGACGCCGTGTAGCCGTTCGCCGGGGGGACGCAAAGTTCGACGGTCTGCCATTTTCCGCTGCCTTCGGCTAGCCTCGACTTTGGCGGTCGTCCATCGCGTCATCCGTAGCCGACCGCGTCGA
>CADEGN010000434.1 GCA_902826865.1 uncultured Myxococcales bacterium | reverse complement strand
CGGCGTCGAACCACCGTCAACGGCTCAGCTCGAGGCGCTTCGTAAGAGGCTTACCCTTCAACGCCTGTGCGTGTCCACCTTCCATCGATTCTCGCTCGACATCCTTCGCTCGCATGGTCGCTTCGTAGGGGTGCCCGGAGTCGTGCGACCCCTCTCCGTGTCGGAGAAAGCCCGTCTTCCTCCGGGCGTAGCCGGCGACGCGGAAGCCCGCCGCCTGGAGAGCAGCGACGGCTTGATCGACTTCGCGCGGATGGTGCCGCTTGCGGTCGAGGTTCTGCGTCGATGCGCCACTCTTCGCTCTGCGTACCAGCGCAGACACCCGCTGGTGATCGTCGACGAGTACCAAGACACGAGCGACGAACAACACGAGTTGGCCTAGCTGATCGCGGGCGATGGCACGCTGGTGTTCATGGGCGACGCCGACCAGCATGTGTACGACTTCGTCGAGGGGGTTCGAGAAGATCGGCTTTCGCACCTGCGCGCCACTTGCCCTGGCATCGAAGTGATCGATCTCCAGGAGAACCATCGCAGCCCCGGGTCCTCGATCGTTCGCTATGCGCGGTGCACACTTGCCGGAACCCGGCTCGGCAGTCCGTGCGGCGCGGTGCTCGTGAAGACGTACCCGTCGTCGAAGAGACTCGGGGCGGTCCTCAAGGGCGCAATTCTGGCTGCAGAGCGCTCTTGCAGAACGATGTCCTCCAGCCACCCGTCGGTAGCGGTTCTGGCGTACCGCAACCGTTTCGTCGGGAGGCTGAGTAGCGGCCTGCGGCTGACCGGCGGCATCGTCTCACTGTCCCTGCATCGCCGTGTCGTCGTGACGCTCGACGAAGTAGAGCCGGCCTGGCAGTCCCTCGCCTGGGTTCTTCAGGCGATAGGTGAGCGTGAGCCCGTCCATGTCAGCAACGCGCTCGTCTGTGCGGCCACGCTCGCGAGAGTCCGAGGTGGAACGAGTGCCAGCGACGAGGCAGAACGACTCGAGCGATGGGCGAGGATCTAGTTGCCGGACAGCTTTCGAAGCGAGCGAAGGGGGTCCATCAGCTCGCTGCTCGCGTGCAAGCCGGGGTCCCCCAGCTCGGCCGCGTGAACGAGGACGTCGAAGCGGCGATCACCGCCATCCACGACCTTCCCGGGTCCCGTTCAGGAGGGTTCGCAAACTCCTCGACCTGCGCGCGCCGCATCGCCCGGGAGAGCCCCTCCGCGCCCGGCTCACGGGCTTGTTCGTCGACACGGGCTCCTACGCCGGCGCGGCCGATCTCGCGGCCGAGGAGTTCATGCGGGAGAAGCTGCTCGGAAGCGACGCGGACGATGGCGGCCGACTGCTGATGAGCCTTCACAAAGCAAAGGGGAGGGAGTTTGACGTGGTGGTCATCGTTGATGGACCAACGCCAAGGGATCGGCTCGTCCTGGGCGTGGACTCGCTGGACGACAACTTCCCCCGCAGCCGACGTCTGCTTCACATGGCCATCACGCGCGCCCGGACTTGCGCAACGCTTCTCACTCCGCAGTGGAATCCATGCCCGATTCTGCCGGCGCTTTGACGCCGATCCCGACACATCGAGTCGACGATCCTCGCGGCCCGACACCGGAAACGACGAGGAAGGAGCTCTCGTGCACCGCATGACGCTATTATTGCTCGCGCTCGCGGCTGCATGCGCCCGCGTGTTGTTGTCGCAATTCCGGCGAAGCGGCAGACTCGTCGGGGGGGGGGGTAGTGGCGAACAGCAAGCCAAAGCGGACTCCGAAGCGCGATACCGCCACCAAGCGGAAGCGGAGAAGCGCCGCGAAGCGGCGATCCGTCGACGAGATCATCAACGCCTTCGAGGCCGCGATTGACTATCAAGCGAGGCGTTCGATCGCCGAGGAGTGCGAGCTCTGGCCACAGGTGTGGCAGCGCCTTCGCGAGCGCGAAGCGGAACGACGAGAGCCACTAGAAGGGCCACGAAAAGGGGTACGACGAGGGTATTCGGTTCTTGTCACCGGGCGAGGAGAGGACAAGCGAGAAGAGGAATGGGGGGCTCCGATTCTTCTGCGGGAGGAGGAGGCCAAGGTTCGTGACGCGGCAAGACTGGTCTATCAGGCGCTGGAAGCAGTGCGAGAGATTCTCGGCCAGCAGTGGTGTGCGGCCATTGAGCCCGGCAACACGCTCAACGACGTCCTGGTCTTGTTCGACCATGCAGTGGGCGAGGTCGGGGTAGCGCTGGAACGCGTGGCGGCTGAGGCTCAAGACGCCATCGCGCGCGCGATGATGCCGAGGTTCGTTAGTGCGCACGTGCGCCAACGTGGCCAGGTGGACGCTGGCGGCGCCAGCGCCCATGCCGCCCTGAAAGTGCTGGCCGCCCGTACGAATCACAGTGAGGCGCAGCCATGGCCGTCGGTCAGGGCGATCCACGACGACCTCTCCCGGTTCCGCGACCCTGACGATCCAGCAGAAGACGCGGCGGGGCAGTGGGTGGGCTTCTACTCGATGCATCGCCGGCGCTTCGCGGCTTCGTCGGTGGACCGGGCGGCTCGTTCTCTTCGATTCGTCAAATCATCCCGTTCGAAGGCGGCCAAGAAGCGCCCGAAGGCGACCAGGAAGCGCGTTCGCAAGCAACAGTAGGGAATGCCTGCGCTGCCAACGGCCGGGAGACAACCCTAAGCTGCTTCCTTGGCGTCACACGTAAGTCGGCGCCAGTGGAGCTCAGCACATGACACAATCCTTGATCAGCCCAACCGAAGCAGCGACCCTGCTCGGGATTAGCCGCCGGACCCTAGACGGGTGGCGGCACCGCGGCGGCGGCCCCCGCTATCACAAGTTGAGCCCCGGTCGGGCCGGGCGCGTCCGCTACGCGTTAGAGGACATCGACGCGTGGCTCGCCGAGCGCGGGGGCGCGAGCACGACGTTGCCGCACGCGCTCGTGCCACCGCACGGCGGTCAGACCGGACCACTGCGCCACACGACCGAAGGAGGTGGAGCATGACCGCGACCACCTTCATGTGGCCCGCCTGGGACAACGGCCCACGCACAGCGAAGCACGAACTCGTGCTCCGCCACTTCGTGGCCTGGATCGACCGCCACGCGGAAGCCTACGCCGCGTTCGCCGCGAGATCTCGGGCGTTGCTCGCCGGGGGCGAACGGCGACTCTCTGCCCATCGCGTTTGGGAGCACGTCCGCGCGCAGCGGTTTAGCGGCAACGCCGGAGGCAGGGTCAAGCTGCGAAGCGACCTAACCCGCCCGATGGCGATGCTCGCGATGCACCGCGAACCTGATCTAAAGGGATGCTTCCGGACTCGCCCTTCGGCAACGAAGGGACAGGTCAGCGGTGCTTCTCTCACCGTCGATCAACTGCCGATCGACAGCCAGATCGCGTGGCACGAGGGGGAGCCGCTGCGGCTCCGCGAGGGCGACGCGGGGCGTCGCACGCGAGGTGGGGCATGACTACGAAGATCGGAAGGAAGCGCAGCAACGCGACCCTGCGTTGCTGCCTCAAGCCCATTCCTTCGCGGCCGCGAGCCAACCCGGCGAGCCGCGCGAGACATGCGTGCGCTCGAGCCGCCAGCATCGACCTGCCGCAGGGCTTCGTGTGGCTCGACGGCGTCACGCCGGGCGAGCTGCACTGGCTTTGGGCGGGTCGCCTGCCGCTGGCAAAGCTATGCCTGGTCGAAGGCGAGTCGAACGCGGGCAAGTCGACGCTGATGCGTGCGGTGGTCGCCTCCGTGACGACGGGTCGTGCCTTGCCCGGCGACGTCTCCCGAGACGCCAAGCTGCCGCAGGCTGTGTTCTGGATGTCAACAGAGGAGGATCCAGCAGTCGACATCCTGCCCGCGCTGGCTGCCGCCGGTGCCGACACGGCACAGGTTGCGGTGCTCGGAGTGGACCGCGACTGGCAACCTGTCGACGCCAACATGGCGGCGCTTGAGCGCGCTGTGCTGGATCATAGCGTCGCGTTGATCGTGCTCGATGCAGGTAAGGACTTCGTGGGCGAGCTGCCCGACGAAACGGAGATCCGCGTTCGTGCCGTGTGTCGGCCGTGGGTAAAGCTGGCGGCGCGCACCGGTGTGTGCGTCGCGTTCCTCCGCCACTGGCGTAAGGGCAGCGGCCCTGCGAGCCAACGTGGTGCCGGCTCGCTCGCTTGGCGGGCGGTCGCCCGTCACAGCATCGCGGTCGCCAAGCGGGGCACCCAGCGCATCGTGGCGGTGGAAAAACAGGCGCGTGCCGGGACGGTGCCCTCGCTCGCGTTCACGATCGCCGATGACGGATCGATTCACTGGGATGGCGAGGTGGAGGTGACCGCGGACCAGCTCGCAGCCCACGACGGTTCCGGCCCGCTGCGTCTGTCACGCTTCAGCGAAGCCGTGCGTGCGCTTGAGGGTGAGCTCGCGGGCGGTGAGCGTCCGGCCGCGGACGTGCGCCGGACAATGATGGCTGAGGGCTTCACGGGTAGCACGATCGACCGCGCGGCGAAGGAGGCCGGCATCGTCCGGGCGGGCGCCGGCAAGTCCACCATGTGGAGGATGCCCGACTGAAGGACTTCACCGGATCCATAGGTGCCGGTTGGTGGTGACGTTGTTGCGGGCGCCAACCGAGCGACTCGCGGCGAACAACTTCAACGTCATCACCGCCCCTATTTATAGGGCGGCTGGTGACGACGATCGCAGAGGCTCTTGCGACCAACCACCAGAACCCCAGCGTTGCAAACCGGGAGGGCGTTCGCGTGACGGGTCACGCGGCGCGG
>CADEGN010000433.1 GCA_902826865.1 uncultured Myxococcales bacterium | reverse complement strand
AACGTCGGCGGGCTTTTTGAGGCATGACGCAGTCCGGTGGCTGCGCCGGGTAAGTCGGAGGATTGGGGCATGGGTCGCAGGTCGGCGAACGCGAAACGACGATTGGTGCAGTCCGTGCTCGCGATCGCCACCGTACTCAGCGCCGCGGCCGCCTCGGCCGTGCAGGTCACGCTCCCCGCCAACGCCGTCATCGCCAGCGTCGGTAACACCACCGTCGTTCCGGTCACCATCGCCGACACCGCCGGCGTACTCGGCGTCGCTGTCAGCTTCACGTACACATCAGGCATCGCCACCGCGACCAACGTCAGCAGCGCCGGTACCCTCACCGTGGGCTGCACGGTCATTCCCAGCATCGGCACGCCGGGAATGGTGGTCATCACCGCCGCCTGTCCCTCCGGCCTCCCTGCCGGTGGCGACACGCTGTTCAACGTCACCTTCCAGGGCGTCGCCAACGGCGTCACCGCGCTCGACTTCACCCAGACCGACGACGTCCCGAACGGCTGCCTGCTCAACGAGGGCTCGCCGAGTTGCGAGCCGGTCGACGGCCAGCTGACGGTCGGTACCGTCGGCCCGACCGCCACCTCGACGGCGACCGCCACCAACACCAGCGTTCCGGCGACGGCCACCGCATCGTCGACCCCGACCGCCAGCGCGACCGCGACCAACACGGTCCCGACCGCCACTGCAACCCCGAGCTTCACCGCGACGTTCACCAACACCATCGGCCCCTCGCCGACGCCGACCAATACCGGCACGGCGACGTTCACGCCGACGGTGACCTCGACCGCGACGGTGACCAACACCCCGGTCAACACCAACACCACGACGCCGACGTTGACGCAGTCGCAGACGCCGACCATCACCTCGACGCCGACGGTGACGCCGACGCGCACGGTCACCAACACCCGCGCCGCGACCAACACCCGTCCGGCGATTCCGGTGGTGCCGTCGCCCACCAGCCCCTCCGGCCTGCTGATGATCATCGCGCTCGGCGCCGGCCTGCTGTGGGCGCTGGTGCGGGTCTCGAAGTCGCACTGAGTCCGACGTCGCAACCGCGGCGCGACTGATCGCGCCGCGCGTCCACGCGCGGCATGCCGTCTGGCCGGTGTCGCGTCGATGCGATATCAGCCTCAGGCATGAGTGATCGCGACTTCCGCCTGTCTCCGCACGTTCGGCCCGTTCGCTACGACATCGGCATCGACGTCGACCTCGAGCAGTGGCGTTTCCACGGCGTCGAGGAGATCGAGTTGGTCGTCGCCGAGCCGACGTCGACGGTCACCCTCCACGCCACCGAGCTCACCATCGCCGCCGCCCGTGTGCTGCTCGACGATGGCACGCAGCTGATCGGCGAGGCGACCTACAACGCCGTTGCCGAGACCGCCACGCTCACCTTCCCGCGCCCGCTGCCGCGCGGCGCGGCGCGCCTCAATCTCGACTTCCGTGGCGAGATCATCGCCCGCCTGCGGGGCTTCTATCGCTCGCAGAAGGACGGCCAGCGCTACGCGGCGACCCAGTTCGAAGCCGCCGATGCGCGCCGCGCCTTTCCCTGCTTCGACGAGCCGGCCTTCAAGGCACGTTTCGGACTGACGCTGAAGATCCCCGCCGACCTGGTCGCGATCGCCAACGGCCCGATCATCCGTGAGACCAACCTCGGCGGCGGCCGCAAGGAGGTCGAGTTCGCCGAAACGCCGCCGATCTCCTCGTATCTGGTGGCCTTCACGGTCGGCCCCTACGACGCGACGCCGGTCGTCACGACCTCGACCGGCTGGCCGGTGCGCGTCTTCCTGCCGCGCGGCATGGCCGCCAAGGGCATCTTCGCTCGCGACGCGCACGCGCGCTCGCTCGAGTACCTCGAGGACTACACCGCCATCCCGTACCCCTACACCAAGGTCGACGCGATCGGCGTGCCCGATTTCGAGGCCGGCGCGATGGAGAACCCCGGCGCTATCACCTACCGGCTGACCGCCATCGCCGCGGATGCCGAGCGCGCCTCGACCCCGGCGCTCAAGGGCATCTACTACACCGCCGCGCACGAGCTCACCCACATGTGGTGGGGCGACCTGGTCACCATGGCCTGGTGGGACGATCTGTGGCTGAACGAATCGTTCGCCACCTTCATCGGCTACAAGGTGGTCGCCGACCTGATGCCGGAGTGGGGCATGTGGCGCGACTTCGTCGCCACCCTGGTCCGCCCCTTCAACCTCGACGCGCTCGCCTCCACCCACCCGATCTCGTTCGAAGTGCGCAACGCCAAGCAGGCAACCGAGCGCTTCGACGTCATCACCTACTGGAAGGGCGCCGGCGTCGTGCGGATGATCGAGGGCTTCCTCGGCGCCGACGCCTTCCGCACCGGCGTGCGCGCCTACCTCGATCGCTACCGCGAGGCCAACGCCACCGCCGACGACTTCTGGCGCGAGCTCGGCACTGCCTCGGGCCGCGACGTCGCCACCATCGCCAACGCCTGGATCACCCATCCCGGCCATCCCCTGATCCGCATCGAGGCGCGCGACGACGCCCTCCACCTCCGCCAGGAGCGCTTCTTTGCCGACCCCGAAGTCCGCGCCGACGGCACGGCGTTGTGGCCGACGCCGATGGTCATCAAGTACGGCACCGACACCGGCGTGCAGGAAGCCCGCGTACTCGCCGACCGCGCCGAACAGACGGTGCCGCTACCCGGCGCGCGCTGGTTCTTCCCCAACGGCGAAGGGACCGGCTTCTACCGCTTCGCGCTCGACGACGCCGCGCTCGGCCGTCTCGTCTCCGTCCTGCAGGACGCGCTCACGCCCGCCGAACGCCTCACCCTGGTCGGCAACCAGTGGGCACTGGTCAAGGCGTGCAAGGCCGACGTCGAGCAGTTCTTCTCGATGCTCGCCGGATTCCGCGCCGAGCACGACCGCGCCGTGCTCGGCGCCATCGCCGAGCGCCTCTATTGGCTGGCGACGCACGTCGTCGAAGACGCCGCGCGCAAGCTCATGCGTTAGCGCGGTCCCCCGAATCAAGTACCTGAGCGCGCGTCGGCGGTTTGCTGAGGCTGCGCCGCGCGTGCACGCAGCTTGAGCAGATTCTGCGTGACGGCAACGCCGACGATCGTCAGCACGGCGCCGACCACGAACTTGGTGCTCAGGTCCTCGCCGAGAAACAGCACGCTCGAGATGATCGCGAACACCGGCAACAGCAGACTGAACGGGGCAATGCGATTCATCGGACAGCGGCCGATCAGCCAGAACCACAGTCCGAAGCCGATGACTCCGCCGATCAACACCGTATAGGCGAAGCCCAGCCAACCCGCCAGATCGGCCGCGCGCAGCGATTCGATCTGCCCTTCCTCGAGGATGAGGGTGGCGATCAGCAACTGCGGGATCGTGAACAGCGACGACCAGCCCATCAGCATGAGCGGATCGAACGGTCCGTATTTCTTGGTCATCACGTTGGCGACTGCGAACGCGAGCGCGGAGGCACCCACCAGCAGGATCGCGATCAGATTGATGCGCGCCTCCGGCCCGATACCCAGGATCAGCACGCCGGCGAGCGCGAGGATGACGCCCACCACTGTCGACTTCGAAGGGCGATCGCCCAGCATCGGCCAGGCGAGCAGCACGATGAACGGGGTGGCCAGTTGATACGCAACCGCCGCGACCGTTCCTGGCCCGACGGCCATCCCCAGGTAGAACAGCCCGAAGTGCAGCCCACCCATGAACACCGAGATGATGATGATCGCCGGGATCTCGGTGCGTTTCGGTCGCACGACGAACGGGATCAGCAGGATCGCGATCGCCAGGAACCGGATGCAGATGAAGAACAGCGGCGGAAACTCCGCCAACCCGGCCTTGATTGCCACGTACTGAAAGCCCCACAACAACGGGACGAAGACGGCGATACCGATCTGGATGGGGGTCATGGCGCAGCGCGATCCTTGCAGAGGCGGTGATCCGAATGGCGAGCGATGCGCAACACCTGGTGCAGCGCAGCGCTCGGAGCGCAAGTTGCAACCATACCCGAGCGCCGCAACCGGTTGTGATCAGCCTCAGTATGGCGCGAAGTCGGTGTTGCCCTTGCCGTCGATCGCGATGCCTTCGATCTCCACCAGCCACTTGGGCCGGCAGACCGGCGCGCGCAGCAGCACGTGCGGCACATCCTTGAGCACGCTGGCGTTGATGCCGCGCTCGACCAGATCGGCATCGAGCGGGTCGCGCAGGTAGACCAGCAAGTAGCGCATCGACTCGAGCGCCGCACCGCTGTTGCGCAGCATCACCTCGACGTTCTCGATCGCGCGTTCGGTCTGGCGCTGCACGTCGCCGATATGCTGGATCTGCCCCTGGTTGTCGATGCTCGCGATGCCCGAGACGAACAGGTGACGCCGGTCGCCGAACACCACCTCGCGCCCGCGCTCGAACGTCACGCCGTACTCCACCGTCGGATTCATGTGGGTCGGCGCCTGCATCGCGCGGTTCTGGCCCGGCTGCAGGCCCTGGATCGCGTGCACGTCGAGCAGCAACGAGTCGTTAGATTCGGAGGAGCGGCCCTCGATACCGGTGCTGGCAGGGAAGCCGGTTTCGTGGTTGATGCCGAAGCGATCGAACACGCGATTGCGGCCGGAGCTGGCCCCGGCGTAGTTCACGTCGATGCTGTTGACGTACAGCCAGGTGCGCACCACCTGCGGCAGCGTGATGCCGTTCGACTGTGCGGCTTCGCCCGGTGTGCCGAACAGCTGTTCGGTCTGCGCTGCGCAATCACCGCGCCCGGTTGAGAGCAG
>CADEGN010000432.1 GCA_902826865.1 uncultured Myxococcales bacterium | reverse complement strand
TTTGATAGACGACCTCCACGCCGGCAAAGCTCGCCCCAAGGACGAGGACGTCGGCTTCGCTACCGCTAACGTCAGCGGCCGAAGACATGGATCCTGTCCCGGACGCCGGCTGGGAATCGCGCACGCACCACCGACTCCGCTTCGCTCCGCGTGTGACGCGGACTGCGGTGGACCAGCACGAGCGCCTCGCCGGTGAATCGTTCGGACACCGCGATCAGCTCATCCACGTGGGTGTGGCCCCAAGCGCGCGTGTCCGTCACGTTGCGGCGGTCGTCCCACGACGTTACCTCGTGCACCAACACGCGAGCACCGTGCAGCCGCTCGTCGCGCTCGAACAAGTCGATCGTCGTGTCGCCGCTGACGCACAACGCCACGGAGGTGCGCGGTTCGGTGAGGCGCGTCCCCACCCTGCGCAGCTCAGCCAGCTCGGCGGGCGGCAGCGCGGCATACTCCGGGAGCAGCCGGGCTGTGGTTCGTTCGACCATCCATGTTAGCGACGGCACGCGGTGGGCCGATCGCACGCACCGCGCCAGCGTCCCGCGCGCGAGCTCGACGGTGTCCTCGGGCGCATGTCCAACCATGCCCGAGATGAGGGCGAAGCCCTCGATCTCACTCCACGCGGCGAAAATTCGCCGTAGCGGCTCTTCGATCTCCACCGGCACGTGCACGGCCGGCGGCGGCAGGCCGGCCAACTGGCGCTGCGAGATCAGGTACGGCAGCCCGCCAAGGTGATCTTGGTGGCCGTGAGAAACAAGGATATTCGAGTAGCGCATTTGGCCCCGCACGGGCCCGCCAACGTCAAACATGACATCGAACTCCGGGACCATGAGGCAGGTCAAGATCCCGCCGCGGCTGACCCCACGCAGGGTCACGCCGCCGATCTTCAACTCGTCCTCGCCCTCGAGCTCGTTCACGTCACGAAATTTCGATTCGGCGTCCAAAGCACGGTCGGCGCCCCGCTAGGTGCCGGCCGAACGCGGGCAGGTGCGGGCGCCTGGCTCCCGCGCTTGCCCAACGCGAGCAGCGCCTCAACAGCACGCACGACCTTGTCCGGCGACACGACGATTTGCTCTTCGAGGTGGACGTTCTGCGGGATCCCTGGGACGGGATCTTGGCCGAGCACCTTGGTGTGCACGTAGCCACCTTCAGGATCGAGCGTTTCGACAACCGCGCCCTGAATCTCTCGGCCAAGGCTGGAGAACACCCGATCCTCATGGACCACCAGCAAGCGCCCGGTGCTGCGCACGCTCGCGAGGACCGCGTCGAGATCGGGCGGCACGATCGTGCGCAAGTCGATGAGCTCGGCCTCGATCCCACGGGCTGCGAGCTGTTCGGCTGCGGCGGCGCAATACAGCGTACAGCGGCCCCAGGTCACGATGGTCACGTCGCGCCCGCGACGACGCAACGCGGCCTTGCCAAGGGGCGTACGGTAGGCCTCGGGGAGGTCGGGCGCGTAACCCTCGAACGCAATCGCACGCTTGAGGGCTGCGACCTCTTTCGGATCGGTGGGCTCCCCGGCAAAGGCGTCGCCGAGGTTCATCCGGTACAGCCCCTTGGACTCGAAGAAGAGCACCGGGCCGCTATACTCGGCAGCGGTGCGCAACAACCCATAGACGTCGCGTGCGGTTGTCGGCGCGACGATGGTGAGTCCTGGAATTGCGCCGTAGAAGCCCTCCATGCACATCGAGTGGTACATCGCCCCTCCGTGCAGCGGCTCCACCGGAAGCCGAACGATCACATTGGCCGAAACGCTGCCGCCCGAGCTCCAAGCAAGGTTGCCGAGGTAGACCAGCCAATGCAGGGTGTTTAGGCTGTAATCGGAGAACTGGATCTCCGGCAGCGCTGTGGCACCGCTGTGCAGCGCGAAGCCAATCGCGCTGCCGACGATAAACGGCTCGTTGATCGGCGCGTCGCGGACCTGGCGCGGGAACTCAGCCACCAGTCCGCGTGTGGCTTGCATCACCCCGCCCTTTTTGCCGACGTCCTGGCCATAGATCCACGCCATCGGGTTCGCGCGCAGGATCGACCGCATCGCCGCCCGAACCGCACCGTTGATGGACACCACCGTGGGTCGACCGACCGGCGGGGGCTCGGTGACTGCGGGGAACGGCGCCCGAATGTGTTCGAACACCGACTCATACGTCGGCTCGGGCTCTCGCCCGGCCTGCTCCATCGTCCAAACGATGTGCGCATCCGCCTCGCCACCTACGTTGCCGAGCTCGTGACGCGCGTAGTAGTCCTTCGTGGTTCCGTCGCGCGGACGGATGATGTCGTCGGCACCAAGGAACCCGTGCGCGACCATGGCCTTGCCGAAGTCGATCAGCGGATCGAACTGATCGAACTTGAACGTCACGTCCGCGGCTGAGCTGTGGTCGTTGAGACGCGAGAGGTTTCGGACCCACAAGAGCGCCGGCTTCTGCTCGCTGCGGCAGAAGCTGGTCGCACGCTTGGTGGTGTCGTAAACGTCGAGGAAGTCGTTGCCATCGCACGTGAAGTACGAGAACCCGAACGCGCGCGCGTAGGACTCGAAGTCCTTGATTCCACGGCCGTCGGCGGGAGTGACGCTGATGGCGACGTTGTTGTCGGTCACAACGAGCAGCCACGGGACTTGGAGGATCGCCGCGCCAGTCATTCCCTCGTGGACGTCACCTTCAGCACACGTACCATCGCCGACGACGCACACAACCACGGCATCATCCACGCCCTTGGCCTTGTACCCGTAGGCGTACCCGACGGACTTCGAAACCTGCATCCCCAGCGCCGACTGCACAGGCAACGTGTTGTGGCGCATGTCGTTGAAGTGGGCCGTCATCTGTCGGCCGCCGCTCCACGGATCGGTGGCCTTCGACAGCTGCTGGCGCATGTGGTCGAGGTGGAAGTCGTCGTAGCCGCGCAAGCGAGACCACAGAGCGAGCATCGAAGCCGAACGGTAATGACCACAGATGGCGAACGCGTCGGGTGAGACCGTCTCGGCAAATGCGAGCGCGCTGGCGGTTCCGTGGATCTCCTCACCGGGCCCCCAGATGGCGAACTTCACCGTGCCCTTGAGACACTCCTGCACGATCCGCTCGACGTGCAGGCGGGACATGCAGGCCTCGCGATAGGCCAGGCGTAGGCGCTCGGGGCTCAGTTCGGGGAACTCGGCGAGGCGAGCGAGGTTGTACTGTGGCTCGCTGCCACCGCCTCCGCATGCGTCGGGCATTGGACGTCCTCCTGCATCGCGTGCGGATTGATCGCGTCCGCCGCGACGAGCCCGGCGAGCCTATGCGAATCGCCCGGAGGGGTAAACGCCATGCGCCGTGCGGGAGCCATCATCGATGGCTCGGGGCGCAGCGCAAGTACGGGCAACCGAGGTCGCGACGGGCGCGAGCCGGGCTTACTGTTGCGGGTAGCCGCCCGGCGGAGGATAGCCACCTTGCTGGGGCGGATAGCCAGGCTGGGGCGGGTACCCGCCCTGGTCTTGCGGCGGGTAACCCGGCTGCGGCGGGTAACCGGGCTGGGGCTGCGGTGGGTAACCGGGCTGGGGCTGCGGTGGATAGCCGCCCTGGCCCTGCGGCGGGTAACCCGGCTGCGCGGGTGCGGCCGCCGCTGCCGGCGCTCCGATGCTGCCGAGGTTGTCGGGCACGCCCGGGATCGCCGCCGCGCCAGCCTGGATCTCGTCGAGCCGGGCCTTCGCCGCCGGCCGCGGATCGACCCCCTCGAGCTGCTGACGCACCTCGAAGTAGACCTTGATCGAGACGGCAAAGATCGCCGGGACGAGCACCGAGATCGTGACCGCGTTGACCAGCAAGAAGATCACGCTGAACAACCGCCACATGAAGCCACCGGCGTCGAAAATCCCGAGGAGAATCGACGACACGATGTTGATCGGCACCTGAATGCAGAGCGCGAGGATCAGCGTGGAGACGATCGTTCGTACGATCACTGGCTTCCACAGCTCGAGGCTGCGCAGATTGTTCTCGTGGAACTTCTTGTCCTCGAACAGCCAGATCGGCGCGACGAAGTAGCCCAGGGGGAAAAACAGCGCAACGGCGCCGATTAGGGCGGCCACGAGGAAGTTGACGAGCTGCGGGATGCCGCGCCCAAACGCGGCCTTGTACGCATCCATCCAGGACACGCGGTTGCCGAAGTAGGCCTGCGCCATGAAGTACGCTAGACCGGGGATCGCAACGAAGTAGATCAACGACTGCAACAAACTCGCAATCGAGGTCATGAACAACAGAATCCCCAGCAGCAGGAACGGCGCCGAAATTACGGCGGCGCCGATCGCCGGGATTCCCAGCACCATCACCGTCGGCACCAGGTTGCCGAGCACGGTTCGGATGCCGTACTTCACATCGTCGATGAAGCCTTGACCACTCGCATCCGCCGCGGCTGCGGCTTGATCGAGCCCGACGGCCACCTGCTGTGGCATCCCGGAATACCCGGGTTGCGGCGCTGGGGGTCCGCCGAATCCAGGTTGCGGAGGGACTCCGCCGAATCCCCCGGGAGCAGGCGCGCCGAAGCCGGGTGCCCCGAATCCTCCGGGTTGCTGCTGCTGCGGCGCTCCGAATCCTCCAGGCTGCTGCTGCTGCGCTCCGAATCCTCCAGGCTGCTGCGGCGCCCCGAATCCTCCAGGCTGCTGCGGCCCTCCTTCGAATCCTCCGGACTGCTGCGGCAGCGATCCGAATCCTCCAGACTGCTGCGGCGACGATCCGAACCCTCCAGACTGTTGCTGCTGCGGCGCCCCGAACCCTCCAGCCTGTTGCTGCTGCGGCGGCGATCCGAAT
>CADEGN010000431.1 GCA_902826865.1 uncultured Myxococcales bacterium | reverse complement strand
CTTTGGACCGAGTTGGCCCGGGCAACCCTCGCCCGCATCGGCGACGATCCTGTGCGTGCTGCGCATCTCGAGAATGCGATCGCCCTGGCGCTCGAACATGTCGGTCGGCCTGAAGACGTACTTGAGCACCAGCGTCGCGCCCTCGCCCTGGCCGATGAGACCCTCGCGTTCCCACCTTTGCGACGCGCGACGCTCTACACCAACATGGCCAGCACACTCGCCGTGCTCGGACGGTTCGAAGAGGCGCTCGAAACGGCCCACGCCGGGCTGGCGATCTGGGACGAGAACTACGGCAACGATCACCCGAGCACGGCGATGGCTCTCGCGGCGATCGGGATGGTCTACGACCACCGCGGCGACTACGCCGAGGCGCTCGAGTGGTACGAGCGTTCATACGCCGCCCTGGAGCGGATCCTCGGCGAAGAAAACGTCCGCACGGCCGATATCCTCAACAATGTAGCGATCGCCGCGATCGAGCTCGGCGATCTTCAGCGCGGGCTCAGCGACCTCGAGCGGGTGCTGGCCACCTACCGCGCGGCCTACGGCGAGACTCATCCAGACGTGGCCCAGACCCACCAGAACATCGGCAGCGTGCTGCATGACCTCGGACGCCCCGAAGACGCGCTCGAGCATCATCGCCAGGCCCTTAACCTCCGCGAGCGGCTGTTCGATCCCGAAGATCCGCGCATCGCCCACTCCTTGGTCGGCGTCGCCAACGTCCTCGAGACCGATCTCAATCGCCCGGCGGAGGCCCTGGCCCTCCGCCAGCGCGCACTCGCGATCCACGAGGTCGCATACGGCCGCGAGCATCCGCAGAACGTGGTCGATATCGCGAACCTCGCCCACAATCTTCGCGCCGTCGGCCGCGGGCGCGAGGCGCTCGAGCTCGCGGAGCGAGCGTTTCGGATCGCCGAGGACTCCGAGGTCAATCGCGATACGCGGCGATTCGCCGGGCTCGTGCTCGCGCTCGTGCTCTCCGATGAACCGGGTTCGCACGATCGCGCACGGGCTGTCGCCGCCGAAGCCCAGGCACGGTTGCCGCAGCCGATTCCACCGGCCGAGGCCAAGGTGCTCGCGGCGATCTCACGGGCGCTGGCGAGTCCGCCGGCCCGATGATCGCGGCGGGACCTCCCGTAACACCACTCCGAGCGCTCAGCCCGGGCACACCTCGCTGGGTTCAGCGAAGCCGTGGGTGATGAAGAAGATCGGATGACCCCCGGTGAAAGCCCCGTCTGCCAGCACATCCCACTTCATGCCATCGGTGCTGCGAAGGAACTGCTGTTCGCCGTAGCCGAGCCAGAGGTTGTTAACCGCCACGAGCGTGCCTGATGGACTGCGCGCAACGGGACCCACGCTTGTCTCCGAGTCGATGGCTTCGGTGGTCCAGCTAATGCCGTCGCTGCTGCGATAGCGGTTGCCCCAACCCCAAAACCAGAATTCGTCGCCTGTCCAGATCCCCGAGCTGGCGATGCGGCTGTCGGTGATCACGTGCGACTCCCAGGTTTGCCCGCCATCAACGGAGCGACAGGCGTGTCCATCACCGTCGGCCATCAGCAGCACATCGTTGCCGCCGATGATGTCGCCGTAGGCGCCCGGTCCCTCACCTAAGCAGTCGGCGGGGAACCCGGTCGGCCGCCACCAGTTGTCGCCGGCATCCGAGCTGACCAACACGTCGACGCCGTCACCACTGGCATAGGCGACGAATCGACTTTGGCCCTGATAAGACCCCCAGCCGAAGCGTCGGACGCTCCATAGCACCCCGCCGCTGCCTTGGAAGTCGGCTTCGGTGGTGGGCATCCATGCTTTGCCATCGGGTGACACCTGGGGCGTTCGCGACGCAACCACGAAACGCTCCCCATCGAAGCTCAACCCGCCAAAGGTGTCGTTGTTGAGGCCGACCGTCCAATCGATTCCGTTTGTGCTCCACGACACCGCGCCCGGCCAGCCCCAGCCCCACGTGGCGACGAAGAGGCCGTTGCCGTAGACGATCCCCTTGCTAAACCCGGGGCTGTGTCCGCAGTCGCACGCCTCCATGCTGCAGTTGCCGTCGAACCACACCTGGGAGCAAAGCGCGCCATCATCCGCGAAACAATCGACGGGCGTGGTGGACCCGCACAAATGCTCGTCGCCTTCCGAATCCCACGCGCGGTCGCCGACCCACGTGAGCCCGTCGTCGCACGAGATCGTCGAGCGGCCGACCATCCCTTGGGCAACGAACACCGGGATGCCCCCCGGCACACCCTCGGTCTCGCTCGAGGCGCTTCCACCCTCGGTGGTGTCGATCCCCGCACTACTGTCGGCGGTCGTGGACGCAGTCGTGGACACCGTGCCTGTGCCGGTCGCTGTGCCCTGTGTACCGCCGCCGGAACTGCTCACGCCCTCCGACGCCCCCGTCGCGTCGGCATGATCCGCCGGCATGGGGCCGTCGGAGGCGCAACCCAGCACAAATACGAGCGAGTGTATCGCGCACGAACAATGGTTCGACCTGCCCACCTCACCAAGGTAACGCGACCCCTGATGTTGTCCCATCGCCACCGCTGGCGCAGGCTCCGGGGTGGTTCGGGCTCCCTGGAGCCGGCCTACCAGAGGGCCGCTCGGCAGCCGAGCGCAACATTGCGCGCGCGCACCGGGTGGGCTCCGCTCGCGGTGTCGCTTGCGGGGCTTGCCCACGCGCGACTTCGCGAGTGACAATCCCGCCGGGTGCGATTGCCCGTCGAGATGTCCAGCCTTCGCCGACGATTGCGTCGGCCCCTTCGCCGGGCGCTGGCGCAGGTGCGCCGGGCCAATCACCGTCTCGTCCACCGCGTACGCCGCTCGATGAATCCGCTTCCTAGCCAGAGCGAGCGATCGCCGTTGGTGATCGCACTCGACGCCCTGAGTTTGCTGGCCTTTGCCATGCTGGCCTTCCGCTGGATGGTAGTCATGCCGAGCCACGCCGACGCTCGAGGCGGATGGCTGCTCGCCGCAGCGCTGTGCGCCAGCCTGCTCACCGACCTGGCGTCGGGGATCATCCACTGGGGTGCCGATACTTGGGGGAGCGAACAGTGGCCGATCATCGGCAAGACGCTGATCGGGCCGTTCCGCGAGCATCACGTCGATCCCAAAGCGATCTGCCGTCACGACCTGCTCGAGACCAACGGCGCCAATGCCCTCGTGCTGCTGCCGGTCATCGGCTTTGCCGGTTGGCTCGCCGGCCACAGCCACCTCGCCGCGACGTTCACGAGCATGTTGCTGGGTGTCTCATCGCTACTTGCGGTGGCGACCAATCAGATCCACAAGTGGGCGCACCGTGACGATGCACCCGCTGTGATTCGCCTCCTCCAGCGCACGGGGATCATCCTTGGCTCGGCGGCCCACGCTGAGCACCACCGCGCGCCGTTTGACCGCTACTACTGCATCACCCACGGTTGGCTCAATCCCCTACTTACGCGGATTCGGTTCTTCCGCGCCATGGAGGCCGTGATCACACGAGTGACCGGCGCAGTGCCCCGACGTGAAGACCTCGGAAACCTCGCAGCCGTGCGCGCGGGACGTCGCATCGCCGTGGGGCCGAGAGCGCCGCGAGAGCGCCACAATCTGCGTCCGAATGCTGGTTCACTATCGCCCCTCGGAACCCGCGGAGATCCGCGGGCGTGAGGATGGGTCGAAGCCCCGAGTCTGATACGTGAGCTAAGCGCGAGGACGAAGAAATACTGGGCGTAACGCGACCCTGGGGGCGGCGGGCGGTGCTCTCGCGTCGTCCCCCGCGTAATGCCTGTCCGCGACCGGGAACTAGGGACCGAGACCACGCCATGCCGCAACACAGCGTCCGCTTCGTCGTTCTCGCCACCCTTGCCTCCACCATCGCCTGCGATCCCGCGCCCGGCGACCCGCAAAGGGACCGCGGCGGCCAGAGCGGCGCCAGCGACACCGACGACGACAACTCCAACGACACCGACGACGATTCCAACGACACCGACGACTCCCACGACACCGACGATTGCTGTTCCGCAACGGGCAGCGTCCCGGGCAACTGCAGCACCGATGACGGCGGGGGTGCCAGCAGCGACACCGGGGACGATGGCGGCGAAGCCGATCTCCCCTACGACGCGAAGCTGCAGGTCGGTGACACGTTCAAGCTCAGCGATGCGTTCCTCGAGAAGGGTCCCCTGCCGGACGCAATCCTCGAGGTCAGCATGGATGGCGGAGACTGGCGCCTCGCCGAGCTCCAGAGCGACACCGTTTTCGAAGTGACCCAGGCCGATTGCGATCACGAGGGCAATCGCGACATCGGTCGCGATCGCGTCTTCGTCACCTGGCGCAACGGCGATGGGAGCGAAGAAACCGACCACCTCGACTTACGCTACTGCGACGGTTGAACCGGCCGATGGCTGGCGGCGCGGGTTTCCTGCGCCGCCGCCGGGCTGCGACCACGCTCGCGCACGGTCGCTGCTGGCCGCGCTCCCTGGTATGGTTGCGCGCAATGTGGACTCCCGCCCGGGTGATCACCGCGTTCGTGCTCGGAGCAATCGTCGGGGCCCTGCTCGATCAGATCCACCTGCGCTACGGGGTGCTTCACTACCCAAATCCGACGTGGTTCGGACAACCTTGGTGGGTGGCCCCGCTCTTCGGCGGCGCGACATTGGCCATCCTCTCCGGCGCCCGGTTGTTCGTCCGGCGTTTCCCCGGCACCCGTGATCACCGCGTCGCCGGATCGCTGGCGTGGTTCTTTGCGGCGTACTGGGCCAGCGGCGCTTGGCAAGCCCATCCCAATGCGCTGGCGCTCGGAT
>CADEGN010000430.1 GCA_902826865.1 uncultured Myxococcales bacterium | reverse complement strand
GGGCTCACCACAACCACGCGGCCCCGCGCACGCCACTGCTGTCGCCAGGCAGTGGCCGGGTGATCCGCGTGCGGAGCTCGTCACAAAAGACCCAGCGCGGCAGGCGACGGCGCAACTCGGCCTCAAGATGCACCAGATTCCCCACGCCACCGCCTAGGACGACGACCTCGGGATCGACCATATTGATGACCGTGGCGAGCGCGCGGGCGAAGCGGTCGGCGTGGCGCTCGAGCGTTGCCAGTCCGAACGAGTCCCCGTCGGCCGCCGCCGCTGCGATCTGCTGCAGGGTGCTGGCGTCGCCGCCGTGGGCAGCATGGTCCCGCACCACGGCCGGCCCACTGAGAAACGTCTCGATGCAGCCGTGCTTCCCGCAGTAGCACGGCGGCCCTGGCAGCTCGTCGGGCCTTGGCCACGGCAGCGGGTTGTGGCCCCACTCGCCCGCGATACCTTGGCATCCCGCGATCACCTCGCCGCGGACGACGAGGCCACCACCGCAGCCCGTCCCGCAGATCACGCCAAACACGACGGTGGCGCCCGCCGCCGCGCCGTCGACGGCCTCGGACAGGGCAAAGCAGTTGGCATCGTTGGCCACACGAACCTCGCGGCCGAGCGCGGCAGCGACGTCACGGGCAAACGAGCGTCCGTTGAGACACACCGTGTTGCTGTTGCGCAACCGCCCGTCGGGGCCGAGGGACCCGGGCGTGCCGATGCCAACGCGGGCGCACGGGCCAACCTCGCGATCTGCCCCGGCGATCAGCTCCACCACCGTGCGCACGATTCGGTCATAGTCATCTGCGGGCGTCGGTACGCGTCGGCGCAATCGGAACGCGCCCGCGTCGTCGAGGGCCGCGATCTCGATCTTGGTCCCGCCAACGTCGATGCCGATCCGCATTGGAACACTTTGGCACAGCTGCGAGGATCGTCGCTATGCTCGCGGCTGTGCACCGGGTCGCCCTTGCCTTCTCGTTCGCCGCGTCCTTCGCCTGCGGCTCGGGTGGCAAGCCCGAAGCTGGCACGGCGGAACACAACGCAGGCAAGACCGGCAAGGCCGACGCGAAGGCGCAGGTGAAAGGCGATGCGAAATCGAACCCGCCGCGCGAGGTTCCGGACGCGCATATCGCCGGCCCACGGGCCGAGCCAGCCCTCGATGCCGACGTACGCACCTGGCACTTCGACAGCGATCGCCCCGGTGGCATCGCCCAGGGATTCCGACCGATGCACACCGGTGAAAAGGCCGATGCTCCGGCGACCTGGGCCGTGACCGCCACCCGCGACGCCCCCTCGGCCCCGCACGTCTTCGCGGTCACCGAGGCCGCCGGCACCAACAAAACCTTCAACCTCGCCCTGCTCGAGGGTACCTCCTACCAGGACCTCGATCTCACCGTGATGCTGCGCCCGCGAGGTGGCACCAACAACCAAGGCGGCGGCGTAGTCGTGCGGGCCAAGGGTCCCGATGACCACTACGTGATGCGCTGGAACCCGCTGGAGAGCAACTTCCGGATCTACGCGCTGGTCGGCGGGGCCCGGGTCGACATCGCCTCGGCGCCCCTCGAGCTCGACGCCAGGCAGTGGCACCAATTGCGCGTCATCGTCGGGGGTGCGCACATGGAGTGTTTCGTCGACGACAAGCCGGTGGTTTCCGCGGACGACAGGTCGTTTCCTGAGGCCGGGATGATCGGGTTGTGGACCAAGGGCGACGCGGTCACCGCGTTCGACGACCTCGTGGTCTCGACGCAGCGCTAGGGCCCGTGGTGGAACTCAGGTGCGTGCGCCTACATGCTCAACCGCTCGAGGTGCACGCTCGAGTCGACCCAACGCACCGTCCCTGTGGATGAGCGCATCGCGAGGCTCTGCAAATGCAACCTATCGCCGATCCTGCGCACGCCCTTGAGCAGAGGCCCAGAGGTGACCCCGGTGGCGCAGAAGATCACCTCGCCGCGCACGAGCTCGGATAGCGCAAGCAAGCGATCGGGATCTTCCATGCCCATGGCGATCGCGCGCTGACGCTCTTCCGCGTTGCGGAAGGCGAGCCGCCCCTCGAAAAACCCGCCGAGGCAATGCAGGGCCGCGGCCGCGAGCACGCCCTCGGGGGCCCCGCCGGTGCCGTACACCATGTCGATGCCGCTATCGGGGAGACACGTGGAGATCGCCGGAGCAACGTCGCCGTCGGTGATGAGGTGCACGCGCGCCCCGGCCGAGCGCAACTCGTCGACGAGCTTCGCATGCCGTTCACGCTCGAGCACGACCACGGTAAGGTCGCTAATCCGCCTGCCCTTGACCTCGGCGAGTGCGCGCACGTTCTCCGTCGGCGACTTGCGCAGGGAGACGACGCCGATCCCCTCGGGGCCGGCCGCGATCTTTTCCATATACGTATCAGGCGCGTTGAGCAGATGCCCCTTCGAAGACACAGCCAAGACCGCGAGCGCGCCGGGCCCCCCTTCGGCGCACAGGTTGGTCCCCTCGAGCGGGTCGACGGCGATGTCAACCTCGGGGAGCTCGCTGTTGGTCGGACCGACCTTCTCACCGATGAACAACATCGGCGCCTCGTCGCGTTCGCCCTCGCCGATCACCACGGTGCCGCGGACGGGCACGCGATCGAACGCCGCCCGCATCGCCGCCACGGCACGGGCATCGGCGGACTCGCGGTCGCCCCGGCCGATCAAGTGCGAGCAGGCGATCGCTGCGGCTTCGGTGACACGGACGAACTCGAGGACGAGGCGGCGGTCCATGGCGTGCTCCGTGACGGGCGGCACCCCCCGTCAACGCGGTGAATAGCAGGATTCGAGCAACGCCACCACCTCGGGTGGCAGACGCTCGACGTGGCCATCGGCCAGGCGGACACACGCGTGGCGAGTCTCCGCCCACAGAAGCTGCTGTGGCGCGTCGAGCCCACGCCGATCGCCGGGCTCCACCGTAACAACGTACTGAAAGTCCACCCGCACGCGGCCGAGCGCCGACACCATCGCGTACACCGTGATGACGTCGTCGTAGCGCGCCGGAGCGAGATAACGCACCGCCAGCTCGACCACCGGCAACCCGAACCCCAACGAACCGAGCAGCGGGATCTCGAGGCCCGCGGCCCGGCAGAGCTCGACCCGCGCGTGCTCCAAGTAGCGCAAGTACGACGCGTGGTAGACGATGCCCATCTGGTCGGTATCTGCGAACAGGATCCGCGCGCGTACGGCCGGGCGCATCCGTGCGCGATCGATCGTGGGTAGACGCGGCGACGTCACGGCGGTTAGTCCAGCGGATCGGCCTCGAGCAGACGCAGGCGCAGCACCGGCGCCAAGGTGGTGGGCAGGCCGTCGATTTCGGCCAAGGCGGCGCGGAGCTCGGCGTCCGTGACGGACTCGGTGACGACCACCATCTCGACCGGCAACCCTGGCCCGCGCGGATCCTGATTCACCCGCTTGATGCTGACCCCATGGGCGCCAAGACAGTTCGCGACCTGGCCGAGGACCCCGGGGACGTTCGGCACGGTGACGCGCACGTAGTTCTCGTGGCGTTCGTCATCCAGCGACGCCGGGGTGACGTCGACAATCGCAGCGAGCTCATCGACACCCGTCCCCCGATCGCCCAAACCGATGATGGCCCTGCAGACCTCCACCAAATCGGCGACGACGGCGGTGCCCGTCGGCATCATGCCGGCACCACGGCCATAGTACAGACTGCGACCAAGGGCGCGCGACTCGACCAGCACCGCGTTGTAGGTCCCGTGGACCCCACCGAGCACGTTGTGCATCGGCACCAGCGCCGGGTGCACGCGCGCCAGCAGACGCCCGTGGTCCACGCGTGCGGCAGCAATGCTCTTGATGACGCACCCCAGCGTGCGCGCGGCCTCGATGTCGAACGCGGTGATCCGGGTAATTCCCTCGGTTGGGATCCGCTGCGGATCCACCCGGAGCCCGAACGCAACGAGGGCGAGCAGCGTGAGCTTCTGCGCCGCATCGACGCCACTGATGTCGAGGGCTGGGTCGGCCTCGGCCAGTCCGCGGACCTGGGCCTCGGCAAGGGCGGCGTCGAAGCTGGCCCCCATGCGGGTCATGGTGTCGAGGACAAAGTTGCAGGTGCCGTTGACGATGCCGGAGACCGCTTCGATGCGATCACTTGCGAGCCCCTCGCGAAGGCTGCGAAGGATCGGGATCCCCCCGGCAACCGACGCTTCAAAGTGCAACGATACGCCGCGTTGCGCCGCCGCGGCGAACAGCTCCTTCCCGAACGTGCCGAGCAGCGCCTTGTTGGCCGAGACCACGTGTTTTCCCGCCGCGATCGCTTCGAGCACGTATTGTCGGGCGGGCTCGAGACCACCCATGACCTCGACGACCACGCGGATCTCAGGGTCGGCGAGGATGTCCGCCGGGTCCGTCGTCTTCCACTCGGCTGGCACATCGATCGGCCTGCGCGTACCGGGACTGCGCAGGAGCACGCGCTTGATCTGGATCGACGCGCCGACCCGCCGCGCGATCGCATCGTGGTTGTCGCGCAACAGCTGCACGACGCCGCAGCCGACGTTGCCCGCCCCGAGTAGGCCGATCGCGATGCTGCGCATGGCGGGCGCCACGGTAGCGGCGGGCGTTTTCCGCCGTCAACCGGCGCGCCTGACCCCGGTGCCCCCCACAACCGGCCGCGACTTGGTACGCTCTCGCAGAAGCGCGCCGCCGCGTGGCCCAGGAGCCCCTCCGCAATGAGCAGCATCGTCGACGTACACGCCCGCGAGATCCTCGACTCGCGCGGCAACCCCACCCTCGAGGTCGAGGTCACCAGCGAGGCCGG
>CADEGN010000429.1 GCA_902826865.1 uncultured Myxococcales bacterium | reverse complement strand
GCCCTTCAGGTGAATTCCGCGTCTCGCCCGTCTACTGCGCTTATTTCAGGACTAGATGCCTCGGCTGCCGCCGACCCGACGGTCTGGGTCGTCGAGCTGCCGACGCTGCCGGACATCTCGTCGCCACCCGCGCGCGAACCGCATGCGGAGAGACCACCGACAACAAGGACATGCGCGCGTAAGCGTGATCCTGCGCGGACCCCGATCATGGGCAACTGCTGCATGGTTCACCAGGATCGTTCGGGGTCGAGTTCCACTCGAAGCCAGGCCGTCGCCCGCACGTCGGTGACTCGAGTGCAGCTTCGAGCTGGGCCGTGTTGGCCGCGTTGAGGTCAGTGCCCTCGATCTGCCCGGCGGCCTTCATGAAGTTGTAGGGGAAGCTGGTGTCGTGCGAGAGCCCGAGGTTATGCCCCAGCTCGTGGGCGGCAGAAGTGTACGCGCGATCGAAACTGCACCCTACACCCCACGATTGATACTGCACAACGCTGGCACCGAGGTAGCCGCAACCAGCGTTTGATAGTTGCGCACCGCAGCATCCGCTCCCCTCTTCTGCGAGGCAGTCGAGGTTGGCGATGTTGGGTGAACCGACGCCCGCGGTCGGATCAAAACCGTAGTAAAGCGTCACCAAAGACGTTGGCGCATTCCCTTTGTAGGGATATGCGCTCGCCCATCCGGGACACGTGCCATTCCTCGTGCAGGCGTGGGCTCTGGTTATGTTGGAAAACACCCAGCATCCCCCCGCCACATAGCGCGCCTCATACCACGCTCGCGCCGTTCGCATGTGCGAAGTCTACCCCCCCCCACGTCGCCGGCCGCTGCTTAGTTTCCGTCGGGCCGGTACAGAAAGCCGAGAACCGTGAAAGTCAGCGGCTCCGGGCATGCGGTCGACCAATGCAGGACGATGTCGGGATTCCCGTCGCCGTCGAGCTCGCCGCGGCGATCGGATCGGAATTCCTCCGGTGCGGCATCACATGTGTCTTCGAACAGCACCCGGGCCCTGTCGGCGAAGCCATCGCTCCCGAGCTGCGAATAGACCTCGAGGTAGGCTTCACCGTGGAACGCTTGCCCCTGAGCGGATGCGGTCGTTTCGCGGAGGCCGACGACCTCGATGCCGCCGTCACGGTCGAGGTCGACGGCCACGTAATGCAACCCGCTGAAACCGGACTCCCCCGGGATACGCCCCTGTTCGACCGTGCGAAACTGCCGGCCCGGCTCGCTGTAGATCACGAGGAATCCGTCCCGGTCCATGGCCAGGATGTCATCGTCGCCATCGTCGTCGAGGTCGATGAGCTCGAGCGGCCAATAACCGTCGCCGATCGCGGGACGGGCAAACTCGGCGAAGTTCCCGTCGCCGTCGCCGAAAAACACAGTGGGACCGGTAAGGTCAAGATTCTGCGTCGACATCACGAGATCGGTGTGGCCATCTCCGTCGATGTCGCCGACCACCATGCCCGGGTCGGCGCCGACAGGTTCCTCCGTGTGGATTTCGGGCATGGGATCATAGCCACCGGCGTCGTTCCCGAGGAGCACGAGGAGCCGCGGCGACGCGTGCGCACCGATGACGATATCCATTCGCCCATCTTCGTTTGCGTCGAGGAAGTCCGCATCGCCGAAGAACCATGTGTGCTCGATCGGGATCGACGCGGACAGTGTTGCGGCCTCCACGCTGAGGTCGAACACGCGCAGCGGCGTGTCAGATGCATCCGGTCCTGACGCCGCGCCGACGAAGAACTTGAGGTGCTCGTCAACGCTCCCGCTTGGGCGACCGAACGACGTCCCAAAGCCGGTGTCGATGGACCACAGCTCCTCGAATACGGCGTCGCCGACGTTACGCATGCCGACGGCGACGTCGAGGAGGTCGCTTCCCTGGCGCCAGGTAACGGCGTCGTCCAACCCGTCCTTGTCCAAGTCTCCGATGAGGTGAACTGGGGCGAGCGGCCGCACCTCGAAGCACCATGACTGCAACACGCCTTCGGCGCACAGCGACGGCGGGTGGATCGTCCCTGTGGACGATCCATCCGCTCCGCTCGACACCGTCGTCCACGTGGAAGTGCTGCCGGACGTCGTGGTTAGGGTGTCGACGCCGGACACTGCGTGCCCACTGTTGCGGGATGCGCACGCGGCGAGACTCCCGGCGACAAGCAGGCAGACACGGAAGCCGGCTCCCTGCGGGCCCCCGATCAAGGGCCGCCACTCTTGCGCCATGCGCAAGAAAGCGTCGCGATGCTCGACCGACGGTGCGACCAATCGATCCTCGTCGCTGGAAACATCGCCAGGCCCATTCGCGATCGGCATTCGGATATTCCCTGCAAGCGCGCTGGGCGACTCCAACGAGAACGAAGTCTTAACCCCCCACGTCGCCGGCCGCAACTCAGTTTGCGTCGGGCCGGTACAGAAAGCCGAGAACCGTGAACGTGAGCGGCTCGGGACAGGAGGTGGACCAGTACAGGACGACATCGGGGTTGCCATCGCCGTCGAGCTCGCCGCTGCGATCGGCGCGGAATTCCTCCGGGGCGGCGTCACAGGAGTCCTCGAACAGCACGCGGGCCGTGTCGGCAAAACCGTTACTTCCGAGTTGCGAGTACACCTCGAAGTAGGCCTCGCCGTGGAACGTCTGCGACATCCCGGACGGCGTCGTTTCGCGCAGGCCGACGACTTCGATGCTGCCGTCGCGGTCGAGGTCGACAGCGACGTAGGCCAGCCCGCTGAAACCGGTCTCGCCCGGGATGCGGCCCTGTTCGACCGTGCGGAACTGACGGCCCGGCTCGCTGTAGATCACGAGGAATCCGTCGCGGTCCATGGCGAGGATGTCATCGTCGCCATCGTCGTCGAGGTCGATGAGGTGAAGCGGCCATTGTCCGTCGCCTGTTGCAGGGCGGGCGAACTCGGCGAAGTTGCCCGCGCCATCGCCGAAGAAGACCGTGGGGTCCGTGAGCTCGAGATTCTGCGTCCGCATCACGAGATCGGTGTGACCATCTCCGTCGATGTCACCGACCGCCATGCCACGGTCCGAGGAAACCGGGTCTTCGGTGTGGATCTCGGGCATGGGGTCGTAGCCGCCGTTGGCGTTCCCGAGCAGCACGAGGATCCGCGGCGAAGAGGATGCACCGATGGCGATGTCCATCCGCCCGTCCTCGTTGGCGTCGAGGAAGTCCGCGTCGCCGAAGTACCACGTGTGGTCGATTGGGATCGACGTGGTGAGGGTCGCGGCCTCCCGGCTGAGCTCAAACACGCGCAACGGCGTGTCGGTCGCGTCGGATCCTGTTGCCGCACCGACGAAGAACTTCACGCCGTCACCAGTACCCCCGGCTGGACGCCCAAATGACGTCCCAAACCCCGTACCGAACGACCAGAGCTCCTCGAACGTGGCATCGCCGACGTTGCGCATGCCTACCGCGATATCGAGGAGCTCGCTCGTTTGCCGCCAAGTAACCGCGTCGTCCAACCCGTCGTCATCGAAGTCGCCGACGAGCTGAATGGGAACGAGCGAGCGCACCTCGAAGCACCAGGAGCGCAGCACGCCTTCGGCGCACAGTGAGGGCGGAGGCGTGGCACCCGTCGACGAGCCTTCTCCGGCGCCAGATCCCTCGGTCGACGCCGAGCCAACGGCGTGGGTCGTCGTCGAGCCGTCGACGCCGCTGGACAGCTCGTGGCCACCCGCGCGCGAACCACAGGCGCAGAGACCACCGAGGACAAGGACATGCGCGCGTAAGCGCGATCCTGTGCGGACCCCGATCACGGGCAACTGCTGCGGGCTCGCGTAATCCATCGTCCGCCCCGAGGGCCAGATCCGCCGACGAATCTGCGTACCACGCCGAAGACGTTGGCGCACTCCCTCTGCCGGGATCTTCGCCCATCCGGGACACGCGCCATTCCGCGTGCAGGCGTGGAACCGTCCATGCTGGATAACACCCAGCATCCCCCCGCCACATAGAGCGCGTCACCCTCGACCCGAACATCGCCCAGGGACGTGCGGGTCGAGCAGGCCGGCGATGCTGGGGCGCGGGTGGGACGCGGAGCCGGCTGTCTCACGTCGCCGGCCGCAACTCAGTTTCCGTCCGGCCGGTACAGAAAGCCGAGAACCGTGAACGTGAGCGGCTCGGGACAGGCCGTGGACCACGCGATCAGGACGTCGGGATTCCCATCGCCGTCGAGCTCACCGCTGCGATCGGCCTGGAATTCCTCCGGGGCTGCGTCACAGGTGTCCTCGAACAGCACGCGGGCCGTGTCGGCGAAACCGCTACTTCCGATCTGCGAGTACACTTCAAGGTAGGCCTCGCCGTGGAACGTCTGCGACGTCCCGGACGCCGTCGTTTCGCGTAGGCCGACGACTTCGATGCTCCCCTCGCGGTCGAGGTCGACGGCGACGTAATGCAGCCCGCTGAAACCGGTCTCGCCGGGGATGCGGCCCTGCTCGACCGTGCGGAACTGACGGCCCGGCTCGCTGTAGATCACGAGGAATCCGTCGCGGTCCAGGGCGAGGATGTCATCGTCGCCGTCGTCGTCGAGGTCGATGAGGTGAAGCGGCCAGTAACCGTCGCCCGTGGCAGGTCGGGCGAACTCGTCGAAGTTGCCCGCGCCGTCGCCGAAGAAGACCGTGGGGTCCGTGAGCTCGAGATTCTGCGTCTGCGTGACGAGATCGGTGTGACCGTCTCCGTCGATGTCACCGACGACCATGCCGCGCTCGGAAAAGACTGGGTCGTCGGTGTGAATCTCGGGCATGGCGTCGTAGCCGCCGGTGGCGTTCCCGAGCAGCACGAGGATCCGCGGCGAAGAGGATGCACCGATGGCGAT
>CADEGN010000428.1 GCA_902826865.1 uncultured Myxococcales bacterium | reverse complement strand
AGCGCCACGCCATGGACGCGCAGCGCCACGCCATGGACGCGCAGCGCCACGCCATACGCGCGCGCCGCCACGCCATAGGCGCGCGCCGCCACGCCACACGCGCGCGGCCGCCTGGCTGTGCCCCGCAGCCGCGCGTACAGTCGCGGCGTGCCGGTGGACCCCGAGCGGATCGCCAACCTTACCTTGACCCTCGGACAACCACGCGCCGGCGAGCGCATGCACAAGCGCGCCGGTGCCGTGGTCGCGTCATGGTCGAGCGAGCAGCACACCATCGTGCTGCCGCCGGGCGCCTCGCGCATCGTCGGCGGGCGTCGGGCGCCGTCGGAGATCGTCATCGACGATCCGTCGGTGAGCAGCCAGCACTTCGAGATCTCGTTCGAAGGCGGCAAGATGCGCCTGCGCGATCTCGGTAGTCGCAACGGCACATGGATCGACGACATCAACCTCGAATCGGTCGTGCTTCCGTTCGGCAAACGCTTCGTCGTCGGGCGGGTGCCGGTGGTGATCGAGACCGTCGCCGAGGTCGAACGGCCGGTGTCCGAGTCGCCATCGTTCGGCGAGATGCATGCCGCCAGCGCATCCATGCGCGAGCTGTTTGCGCTGCTCCGCCGGTTGGCACCCAGCGGGATCGACGTGCTCGTCTGTGGCGAGACCGGCACGGGCAAGGAACTCGTCGCGCGCGCCCTGCATCACGAAAGCGAGCGTGCAGCCGGGCCGTTGGTGGTGCTCGATTGCAGCTCGCTGCCCGCCGAGCTGGTCGAGTCGGAGATCCATGGCCACGCCAAGGGCGCGTTCACGGGGGCCCACGAGGCGCGGGCAGGCTGCTTCGAAGCTGCCCACGGCGGCACGATCTTCATCGACGAGATCGGCGAGCTACCCCTCGAGCAGCAGGCCAAGTTGTTGCGGGTGCTCGAGCGCCGGGAGGTTCGCCGACTCGGCGAGACACGGACGCGGCCCGTGGATGTTCGGGTGGTCGCGGCGACTCACCGCGATCTTGGCCAGATGGTCGCCGACGAGACCTTTCGCGAAGATCTGTACTTCCGCGTGGCGAGCTACGTGGTGTGGGTGCCGCCGTTGCGCGAGCGGCCCGCCGACATCGGTGAGCTCGCGCGGCGATTCCTCGAGGAACTCTCGGTGCCCGGTGGTCCCACCGAGCTCTCGCCGGCCGCCCTCGCGGTGCTCGAGGCCCACCCGTGGCCCGGCAACGTTCGCGAGCTGCGCCATTTCATGCGGGTGTGCGCGCGGCTCGGCACGGCCCCGGTGGTGGAACCCGTCCACCTGGGGGTCCACTTGGGGGCCCACCTGGGGGCGAAGATCGGCGCGGCGATCGGAGCAGCGGCGCCGCCGGGTGGCGCACCACGAACCGGCGTCGGGTCGGCGCATGCGGGCGCCGATTCGGCCGACGCGGACGCGAAGCGCCCATGCCCGTTGCCGTTCGAGCAAGCCAAAGATGAGATGACCCGACGCTACTTCGAGGCGCTGCTCGCCTTCACCGGAGGCAACGTCTCCGAGGCCGCACGGATCGCCGAACTCGACCGGCGGCAGGTCCACCGCTGGCTCAGTCGACTGCAGCTGCGGTGATCGCCCCTGGCGCGCCGGATCTCGGACGCTGCGGCGATCGCGGCCACCTCGGCGATCGCACGGCTCATCGGGTCGATGCCATCTCGATCAAGGCGCGGCGAAGGGCCTGGAAGCTCCTCGACAAGTTGCGCTCGGGCGACATGTTCGCCGCGATTGCCCGGGCGGCCTCGATCTTCGCCAGACCCTGGGCGAAGTAACCCGCGCTCTTCAGCACGCGCTCGAATGCCTCCCACGTCCCCCCGCGGATCGCATCGGGATCTCGATAGGTCTCCTTGGATGGAATCGTGGCCGGGACGCGAGGGTAGGCTTCGCGTACCGCCTCCCAATCGCCGAAGTACCAGGCCTCGAGCTCTTCGACGGCGAGGCGGTTCACGACGCGGTAGCATCGGTCGTTCGCGGTCGATCTGGTGGTGAGGTTGGCGGTGGTGGCGGCGCGTTCGAGCTGAGCTTTGAGCGCCTCGCACGCCTCGTCGTCGCGATCGACGAGCACGACGATCCTCCAGGTGTCGGGCAGCCAGCCGGCGTATCCGCGCAAGCGGTCGGGCAATCGCGCCAGTAGGTCCGACTTTCCCTGATGTGGATAAATCTCGAACGCGGTGGTGCCGATGATCTTCGGCAGCAGCGCGCGCAGGGCCGCTTCCATCGACGGCTCCTCGACGATCACGTCGATGTGCTCGACGATCATTTCGTCTCCTTCCCGGGGGCCGGTGCGCCGGCGCGTACGAGGGGGTCGCCCACGCCAAAGCGCCCCTCGATCCAAAGGTGTCCGAGCGATGCACCGGCCGCGATGAACTCGGGAATCCCTCGGATATCGGCGGCGCGGACGGCCTGCGTGTACCCTTCGTCGTTGCGGTACAAGACCCGGACTTCCTCCGATCGTAGCCCGTTCAAGAAGAACGGTGAGTGCGTGGTCGCGAGGATTTGCGAGCGCGCCGAGGCTGCCCGGCACTCCTCGGCAAGTTCGGGGAGCAGGCGAGGATGGAGGAAATTCTCCGGTTCCTCGATGCCGATGAATTGGGGCGGCGCCGGATCATGAAGCAGGATCATGTAGGCGAGCAGCTTGAGCGTGCCATCGGACGCGAATCGAGAGAGCACCGGCTCGGCGAACGGCGCGTCCTTGATCTGCAGCAGCAGGCGGCCGTCGGGCATGGGCTCGGCGAGCACCCGCTCGAGGTGCGGAACCCTGCAACGCAGCCGAGCAAAGATATCGTCGAGCCGCGCGGGGTGCTGCTCTTTGAGGTACTGGATGACGTTGGGCAGGTTGTCGCCCGTCTTGGTCAATCGTTGTTGCGGGCCGGCTTCGGGTTGTCCGCGCGTATCGTCGATGGAGAGGTACGACACGTACCAATCGGTGATGAACTCGCGCAGCGCGGCAACTCGGGGGTGCTCCGCCAGCTGGCCGAGTGTGCTGGCTGCCAGTAGGTCGGCGGAGCGTAGGGGCTTCTCGATGCGAGCGTCACGCTCGTCGGGCATCTCTCCGCTGATGACGCGTCCGATCCCACGGCTGTAATCGAGGAAGCGGAACGGTTTGCCTTTTTCCCGCCGACGCCACTCCAGCCACTCGGTGACGACCTCGGGCCCCTTGGTCCCCTCGTCGATGGCCAGGTGGTAGGTCATCACCGGTTGTTTGGGGCGTTCGCGATACTGGATCTGGATCGCGACCGGGCCGGCTTGCCCCCGCGTTCGCAGCTCCTTGGCGCGGCCTCGACGGTCCCACGCGTGCCGCAGCCCGAACTGGAAGCACTCCGAAAGGAAGTTGAAGACGTCGAACAACGTGGATTTGCCGCTGCCGTTAGGCCCCAAGAACACCGTGAGCGGCTGAATGTCCTTCAGCTGGATGCGATGGAGCGCCCGGTAGTTCTCGACGCCCAAGAACTCGATGCGAGCTCGGCCCGACGACGATGCGGCGGCGTTCGGTTGGTTGGAGAGTTTGGTCATCTCAAGGTTCCCCGGCCGAGGTGCGCCGGCGGCCGAGCCGGCGCATGGTATCGCACGCCGCGCACGACGCGCAGGCCGAGCACGCCGAGTACGCCGAGCACGCCGCGCGCACAGCAAGGTCCCCTGGGACAATCGCACCCCAGTCGCCGTCTGCCACTGCCTCAACCGGGACGCGTTGGTCTCATCATTGGAAGCGCCCGCGGCGAGGCCGATCCTGTCAAACGCCAGCTCCGAGCCGCTGGCGCGGGGCTTGCTCGGGACCCCCGCGGCCATGCTCGCCCGGGTCCGCGCGCCGTCCTCTCCATCCTCGTTGGCCGATCGGCCATGGTCGCCCTCGGCGCAGGGCCGGGGCTTGTGTTGCGTCCGACCGCCGGCGACGCTCGGCGCGGCGATGCAGGTGCTTCGGACGTCGCTTCGGACCATGATCGCGGGCGTTGCGGTCGCGGGGGCATGCGTGCCAGCGGTCGCATGGGGTGCGCGCGCACCCACCGCGCCCGGATCGGCCACGCCCCTCACCGTCGACGAGGCGCGCGAGCTCGCCAGCCATGACACGGGTCGTACGGCCTTCACTAGCGAAGGGGGGGTCGTCGTCCGTCTTCGCCTGGCCGGCACGTTGCCGACGGCCACCGGGCAGGCGGCGACCGACGCGTTGTGTGAGCGGCTCACGGTCCGGCTCGCGCAGCTGCGCGCATCGGTCGAGGCCGTCGATCTTCCGCACAGCGTGTGGTTTGCCGCGCGGGCGTCGGAGTCGCGCGGCGGCGGGATGGATCTGTCGGGCGTGTTGATCCTCGAATTCAGCGATCGCGCAGACTCGACGCAGGTGGTGTCGTGCACGAACTGCGGGGGGAGCACGCTGGTCGAGGCGGCGGCCGACCAGCTCGAGCACGACATTCGCGCACACTTGGCCGAGACGCCGCGGGTCGTGGCACCGGCCGCAGCCCGCCCGCCTGCCCCGGCCGTGCCGGCGCGGCCCGCCGCAGCCGAGCGCTACGAGCTGAGCACGCGGCTCGCGATCGCAGGCGTGGCCACGTTCCTCGCGGCGACGGCGCTCGCCGTGGGCGGTGGCGTGATCCTCGGCGTGGGTGCACCGCAAGGCCGTCCCGGCGGCATCAGCCTCGCAGCCGTGGGTAGCGCCGGGGTCGTCGCGGGCCTTTCGTGCCTGGGCGCCGACGCGATCCGCTTTCGCAAGCGCCGTCGCGCGCACCTCGCCGGTGCACCCGTCGTTTTGCCGACCCAGGTTGGCGGGCAGCTGGGGGTGAGGCGTTGATGAAGGGCGAGTGGGCGCAGATCGGCCCA
>CADEGN010000427.1 GCA_902826865.1 uncultured Myxococcales bacterium | reverse complement strand
GGGGTGCCCGAGTCCTACTTCTGCGCGCGAAACCTCGAGCCACGCGGCAAGTTGTTCGGACCAATATCGGAGGAGCGCCTTCGAGTGGTGCTCGACGCGCTCGAAACAGGACCCTCAACCGGTCGATAAGAACCCCTCGGGTTAGCGGCGGGGATGCGGTACGCGTGTTCCGTCAGGTCCTCTCCGGACCGGCGGCGGGAGCAGGAGCGCCGAGTTCGCGATAAAGGCCAGCTCCTGCGTTACATGGATCGCGGCGGCGAGCAGCGGGCCGAGCAGCCCGAACGCAGCCAAACCCATGCCGAGCACATCGATCGCGATCGTCCCCACGAAGTTCTGTCGAATCGTCCGCTGCACCCGCCGCGCGGTGCGGAGTGTGTCCACGAACCGCGAGAGGTCATTCCCGATCAGCACGACATCCGCACTCTCGCGGGTAACGTCGGTGCCCGAGCCCATCGCGATCCCCACGCTCGCTTCGGCGAGCGCAGGCGCGTCGTTCACGCCATCCCCGATCATGGCGACAGTACGGCCGGCTTCGACGAGAGCGCGCACACGGTCACGCTTCTGCTCCGGGAGCATTCCACCTTCCCATTCGTCGACCCTGAGCTGCTCGGCCATCGCCCGCGCCGCCCCCGCGCGGTCGCCGGTGAGGAGTAGCGTGCGAATGCCCATCGTGTGAAGCGCACGTACGGCGAGGGCCGCCTCCTCCCGAAGGCGGTCGGCGACGAAGATCGCACCCACGACGGTGCCGCCCCGCGTCACCAGCACTTCGGACGCGGACGGGTCGGTCTCATCCATGAGCTGACCGTCGACGGACACCCCCCGTTCGGCGAGGAAGGCGCGCGTGCCCGCGAGAATCGAAGCGCCTGCGAGGCGCGCCGACACGCCCCGCCCGGGCACCGATACGAACTCGTCCGGCTCCCGCACCGTGATCCCGCTGTTCTTCGCGTGGTCGAGAATCGCGGCCGCCAGCGGGTGCTCGCTCCGAGCCTCGGCGGCCGCGGCCACCTCCAGCACGTCGGCTTCGGTGTGCCCGTTTGTCGCGACCACTGCGCTGACTGTCGGTGTCCCGTACGTGAGCGTTCCGGTCTTGTCGAGCACGACCGTGTCTACCGCCCAGAGCGCTTCGAGGTAGCGACCACCCTTGATGATCGAGCCCTGTCGCGCGGCGCGCCCGATCCCGCCGAGGATCGCCAGCGGAGTCCCCGCGGCGATGCCGCACGCGCCCGCGACGATGATCACCGAGATCGCTGCACGCAGATCGCGGGTCAGCACGAACGTGAGCACCGCGCCGCCGAGGGCGAAGTAAACCAGGTAGCCGGCATAGCGGTCGGCCGTCCGCTGCACGGGCGCACGGGAGCGCTCCGCGTGCTCCACTGCCTCTACGATCTTGCCGAAGGCAGAGTCGCGCCCGACCCGCTCGGCGATGACCTCGAGTGCCCCACGCTGGTTCACGGTGCCGGCGAACACGGCCGAGCCAGGCTCCTTCTGCACGGGCATCGGCTCACCGGTGATGGTCGCTTCGTCCACGAACGTACTGCCGGCGAGCACTGTCCCGTCGACGGGGATGCTGCCTCCCGGGTTGATGAGCACGCGGTCACCGGGGATCACATCGACGAGCGGGACCTCGTCCGTGTGGTCGCCGCGGCGCACGAGCACGGTCGTCGGCAGGTAGGCGAGCAGGTCCTGGATCGCGTGCCGCCCGCGCGAGAGGGCGAGTTCTTCCAGTACCTCGGCCACCAACACGAACACCGTGATGATCAGCGCGACGAACACCGACCCCGTGGCGAGCGCCGCCAGGAGTGCCAGGAGCATGGACAGCTCCATCGTCATGCGTCGTTCGCGCAGGTTCTCGGCAGCCTCAACCAGCATCGGCCACGCGCCGATGACGATGACTGCGATCCCGCCTCCGATCAGGACCGGCGCTGGAAGGCCCTCGAGGAACCAGGACGCGGCCGCCGCGAGCGCAACGAGGGCGATGCGTGCGAGGTCGCGCTTCGAGATCCCGCCCTCAGTCTCGGGTTCGTCCACGTCGACGTGCGTGGCGCCGACGCCTGCGGCTTTTGCTGGGTACGTCATTTCAGGTACGCCCTCACGATATCGATGACCTCTTCGAGGGCGGCCGCCTCATCCGAGGCCGGGTCGGTCACGTCGCCCGCGACGTGGTACCGGAGCTGCCCCTCCAGCAACTCGAACATCAGGCCATTCATCGCTCCCCGGCAGGACGAGACCTGACGGAGGATTTCGGAACACTCCGCCTCGTCGTTCAAGGCGCGTTCGACGGCATCGAGCTGCCCGCGCATGCGGCGGACGCGGGCGATGAGCTTCGCCTTGTCGCGGACGAGATGAGCCATCAGTTCCTGCCTTATATGATAGTGAGGGGGACTATACTACTACCACTCGACAGGTTCCTAGTGGAAACCCTCGACCGGTGACCAGGCGCCCGGTTCCCCGAACCCGGTGAACAAGCACGTAGCTGAGACTTCGAATCAGCACCTCACGCGCGGCACGGCGTATCGTGGCGAGACCACACCCGCGGCAGTACCTCGGAGTAGTCCGATGGCCCATGAACACGGCGCGCTGGCAGTACGAGCGAACGAGCGGCACCTCAGACCGCTGTTCATCACGTTCGCCCTGGTCGCGACAGTGATGCTCGTGGAGATCCTCGGCGGCATCCTGACCAACTCGCTGGCGCTGCTCTCGGACGCCGGTCACATGGGCACCGACGCCATCGGTCTTGGCATGGCGCTTGCCGCGATCGTCGCGGCGAGTCGCGTTGGGGCCGGGAGCAGGCACACGTTCGGCCTCTATCGCGTGGAGATTCTCGCGGCGCTGTTGAACGCCGTTCTGCTGTTCGGAGTCGCGGCCTACGTCCTCGTCGAGGGCGCGCGCCGGTTTCAGGAGCCACCAGACGTGCTGGCGGCACCTATGCTTGCCGTGGCCGCGCTCGGTCTCACGGTGAACGTGATCGGCTGGCGCCTGTTGCGAGAGGGCGCGGGTCAGAGTCTGAACGTCGAAGGCGCATTCCTCGAGGTCATCGCGGACCTCATCGGGTCGATCGGCGTGATCGTCGCTGCGGTGATCTCGCTGACGACTGGCTGGCGGTACGCGGACCCCATCTTCGGGATGGGCATCGGTATCTTCATCGTGCCGCGCGCATGGCGCTTGGCGCAGAAGGCGTTGCGCGTGCTGGTGCAGGCTGCGCCACCGGATCTCGACATGTCAGGGATGCGTACCGAGTTGCGCGCGATCCCGGGCGTTGTCGACGTGCATGACGTCCATGTGTGGACTCTGACCTCCGAGATGGAGGTCGCATCGATGCACCTGCGGACCAGCGAAGACGTCGATCCCCATCGCGTGCTCGACGAGGCGCGCGACATCTTGCGTGACCGCTACCGCATCGCTCACGCCACACTGCAGGTCGAGCCCGAGACGCACGATGACTGCTTCGCGAGCTGGTAAGTAGTCGCCGACATCTCTCCAAGGCCGTCCCGCGGCGAAATCGAGGAAGGATCAGGCTCCGACGGCAGCGCTGGAAACCCAGGGCGGTTGGACGCTCGGCGCTCCAGATCCCGGCGCTCGGCGTGCGCGCAGCGATACCGGCCGATACCTTAGAGGGGCGAACGTGCTGGGGGAGGACTCGTGGCCGTTAGCCCGACTCGCACGCGACTCAGCGCGCTGATACTCCTCACGGCGATCCTGCCTATGTTGCTGTATGTCGGGCACTGGCGTGCGCTCGCCTCGGGGGGCGCGACGATGTCGGCAGCTCAGCACGCCCACGAGCACGAAGGCGGTCAGGACCATTCGCAGCACTGCCACGGCGCCGTCGAGGGTTGCGCCAGTGGCGAAGTCGGCTCAGCGAGCGTGTCGCTCGCCCGCACCAGCCTTGCCCTGGACGTGACGCTCACCGAGGGGGCCCAGCCGCCTCCCACCGAACGCCTGCCGTCCGGATGGTCGATTGCCCCGACCCCACCCCCGCCGCAGTCGCCCTTCCTCTAGCTGCATCCCGATCTTCAGTAGGTGAGGAAGTGCGTCGTGCTACGCAGTTTGCTTGTGCCTGTCTTCGCGGCGGTTGTCCTGGTTCTCTCCGCATCGTGCACGGCTGGATCGGCGGCGGGCGAAGCCGGGCCGATGGTCGCAGTGTTGAGCAACATCGATGCGGTCGGCTTCCACAGCATCGATGAGTCCCTGAATCTGAAGTCCGAAGGCAAGATCGACGCCCAATGGGGCGGCAAGGTGCGCCACGCGCAGATCGCGGTCGCGTCCACCGGTTGGCCAAAGGACCTCGACAAGCTCGCGAAGGACTTCGTGAGCGCGACCCAGCAACTGGCGGTCGCCGTCGAGGCGGACGACCCGAAGGCTGCCGCGCCTGCGGCGAAGGCCGCTCACGAAGCCCAACACGAACTGAGCACGGATGGCTGGGCATTCCTTGGGAAGAGGGCAGGCCTTGCCGCCGGCGGCCACGACGAGGCCCCGTCCGCGGCTACTGCGCCGACCAAGAATTAGCATGCACCGGGCAAATTTCATCCGATTCGCGCTCCTGGCGGTCGCCCTCGCGGCGGCCACCAGGGCCGCCCCCGCCATGGCGCATGCCGGTTACGAGCGCTCGACGCCGGCCGCGGGAGAGACGGTCGCAGCCGCGCCGACTCGCGTTGACGTCTGGTTCACGCAGGAGTTGTTTCGGCGTGCCGGCGCGAACTCGCTCACGGTGCTCGACGCCGCGGGAACACCGGTGCACGTGGGCGAGGCCGAGATCGATCAATCGGACCGCAAGCACTTGTCGATCGCGTTGCGTCCCGATTTCGCACCGGGGACGTACACGGT
>CADEGN010000426.1 GCA_902826865.1 uncultured Myxococcales bacterium | reverse complement strand
ACCTGCTCGTGCTCGACGAGGCGCACGAGGCAGCGGAGATCGCCCGCGAGTTCTTTGGTTTCACGCTGTCGGAGCACACCTTCGGGCGGCTCGCCTCGGCGGCGGCCGATCTCGGGAACAAGCAGCTCGCCGGGGAGCTTCGCCAGGAGGCGCAGCGCCTGTTCGCGACGCTCGCCGACTTCGCCCGCTCGCCCCAGTACAAGAAGCGGCTCAAGGCGCCGGGCTTCGCCAACGACGCTGCCCTCCAGCGCGCGCTCGGCAAGCTCGTGGCGCTCGCGAAGGGCCGCGCCGAGGACGACCTGGCCGACAAGAAGGAGCGCGCCACGGCGCGCAACGTGGCCAAGAACGCGGCCACAGCCGCCGCGCGGCTGTCCGAGGGGCTCGCGCAGTCGAACCCCGCCTGCGTGTACTGGCTCGACATCGACAACAAGGGGCGCACCAAGCTCCGGTCGAAGCCCATCGACGTGAGCGAGCTGCTGCGCGAGGAGCTGTTCGCTCGCTGCCCGTCGGTGTCGCTCGTGAGCGCGACGCTCACCACCTCGGGCACCTTCGACTTCGTGCGCCGCGAGCTCGGCGTGCCCGAGGGTGCGCTCGAGGTCGTCGCCGAGACGCCGTTCGACTTCGCGTCGCAGGCGCTCCTCGTCGTGCCCGAGCGGCTGCCCGATCCGCGCGACGCCGACTTCATCGACGAGGCCTCGCGCATCTTCCAGCACGTGGTCGACGTCTGCGACGGCCGCACGCTCGGCCTCTTCACGTCGTACCGGAACCTGAACGCCGTCTACGAGCGCCTCGACGGGCGCGAGCACCGCGTGTTGCGCCAGGGCGAGCTCCCGCGCGCGGAGCTGACGCGCCTCTTCAAGGAGGACGTCGGCAGCATCCTGCTGGGCACCGAGAGCTTCTGGACCGGCATCGACGTCGCGGGCGAGGCGCTCACCGGGCTCGTCATCGACAAGCTGCCGTTCCCGCCGCCCGACGACCCGGTCATCGACGCCATCTGCGAGCGCGATCCGCGCGCGTTCGACAACTACCTCGTGCCGCTCGCCATCATCGCGCTGCGCCAGGGCGTCGGCCGCCTCATCCGCTGCAAGACGGACGTGGGCGTCGCCGTCATCCTCGACAAGCGCATCGCGGAGAAGGGCTACGGGAAGAAGTTCCTCAAGAGCCTGCCGCCGATGCTCACCACCCGGCGCGTCGAGAACATCACGCGCTTCCTCGAGGAGGCTGCCTATGCGCGCGCGAGTTGATGCGGCGCTGACCCTCGACGCCCGCGAGGTGCCGCCGAAGGTCGTCGAGCGCCTGTGCAGGATGCTGTCGTTCCCGAACCCGGCGTTCCTCGATCGCCTGCGCCTGGGGCTCAACCCCGGCGCCGAGCTCGAGACGGTGTGCTTCGTCGAGCAGGCGGGCGGCGAGCTACGCCTCCCGCGCGGCGCCATCCACGTGCTCAGGCGTGCGGCCGCGCAGGACGGGCTCATCGTCGCCTGCGACGACGCACGCGAGCTGCCCGAAGCGACGCTCGACGTGCCCGCGCTCGGCCTCCGCGACTACCAGTCGACGGCAGTCGAGAAGCTCGCGAAGGTCACGCAGGGCACGGTCGTCATCCCGTGCGGTGGCGGCAAGACGCGCGTGGGCATGGGCGCGATCGCCAAGCTGCGCACGCCGACGCTTATCCTCGTCCACACCCTCGACCTCGCCGAGCAGTGGCTCGGGGAGCTGAAGGACACGCTCGGCCTCGGCGCAGGGCTCATCGGCGATGGCGAAGAGCGCTCCGCGCCCGTGACAGTGGCCGTCATCCAGGCGTTGGTGCGCTGGGAACCCGCGAAGCTCGACGCCTTCCTCGGCGGCTTCGGTCTGCTCATCCTCGACGAGGCCCATCACGTTGCCGCGAGCACGTTCCACACGGTCGTCGATCGCTGCCCCGCGCGCTACCGCCTCGGGCTCACCGCGACGCCCGAGCGCGAAGATGGACTGACCGCGCTGCTCGACCTGTTCATGGGCGCGCCCCTCCTCACCGTCACGCACGACGAGCTGGTCGCGGCGGGCGTCCTCACGGTGCCCGACATTCACAGCGTGGAGACGGACTTCACGTACCTCTACACCGGCGCCGAGGACTACGCGCCGATGCTCGCCGCCGTCGCGAGCGATCCCGCGCGCAACGCGCTCATCGTCGAGCACGTCGCTCGCGAAGCCCATGCCGGCCATGTCTGCCTCGTGCTCTCCGGCCGAATCGACCACTGCCACACGCTCGCCAACGCCATCGAGGCCGAGGGCGTCTCGGCGTCGGTGCTCACCGGGGAGGTCAAGCGCGCGGTCCGCAAGGAGCTGCTCGATCGCGCCCGCGCCGGGGAGCTGGCGGTCATCGTCGCCACCAGCCTCGCCGACGAAGGCCTCGATCTGCCGCGCCTCTCCCGCGTGTTCCTCGCGTACCCCGGCCGCGCGCGCGGTCGCACCGTGCAGCGCCTCGGGCGCTTGATGCGCCCGCACGCTGAGAAGACCGACGCCGCCCTGTTCGACTTCGTCGACCGTAAGGTGCCGCTCCTGCGTCGCCACCACCTCGAGCGCCGGAAGCTCTACGCCGAGGTGCTGGGCGTGCCTGCGTCGAAGCTCGGCACGCGCAAGGGAGCCGCATGAGCGCGCTCGGCCCCGACGAGAGCACCATCCGCACCACGTGGCGCTGGCTCGCCCACGGCGCCCACGGCGTCTCGGAGGTGCGCGTCATCCGCCCTGCGGGCGGCATCATCGGCATCGGCTTCTTCGACGACGAGGAGGCCTTCGTTCGCGAGTGCGTGCGCACCAACGCCATCGGGAACGTCTACGTCGGAATCCAGCCGCGCCCACGCCGCCTCTTCGACGCCGCGCCGAACGTTGTGCGCCCGCTCAAGACCGGCGCTGGCCGCAAAGACATCGAGGTCATCACCGCGACGGTCATCGACCTCGACCCGGTGCGTACCAAGGACACCGCCAGCACCGACGCCGAGCTCGCGCTGGCGATGGCCGCCGCGAACGAGGCCATCGCGTGGGGCGAGTCCGAGGGGCTCGTGCGCCCGCGCCTGATGATGAGCGGCAACGGCGCGCAGCTCTGGTTCGCGTTGCCGCCCACGGTGCTCGAGGGCGAGCGCCGCGAGCGGCTCCAGGCAGGGCTCAAGGCCTTCGAGACGAAGGTCCGCGAGCGCGCGCAGACCGACGCGGTCCACGTTGACTCCATCCACGATGTCGCCCGCATCATCAAGGTGATCGGCACCGTCAGCCACAAGGGCGACGGCAAGGGCGACCGCCCGCACCGCGTGAGCGCCGCGCTCTCCGGGTTCGACCGCGTCGAGGATGCGGCTCTCCTGGCACGCCTCGACGTCGAGCCCGAGCCGACGCTGCCGGTCGCCGCCCCGCGTGTCTCGCTCCCGATCGTGGGCAACATGGCCGCGCCCGGCACCACGAAGGCGAAGCGAACGCCCGAGGGCGAGTACGACTGGGAACACCCGGTCGAGATGTGCGGCCCCATCCAGCGGCTCTGGGACCACGGCGCCGAGGACCGCAGCGTCGCCATCTTCGACATGGTGCGCTTCTTCGCGCACAAGGGGCTCGGGCTCGACGAGATCACCGAGCTGGTGATCGAGTACGACCGCCGGGGCTTGGGCAAGCTGCGCGGTCGCGACGGCGTTCGCTACGTCGCCAAGGCCCACGAGAAGGTGCTCGCCACTGCGCGCGCCGACGGCTCTATCGCGCCGCCGTGCCACTCGCTCCAGAAGATCGGCTTCTGCAAGGTGAACGTCGAGCCGACGGCGCGGTGCGATCTCTACGACGTCGTCTTCGACATCGAGAAGGCGATCGAAGCCGTGCCCGCCGACACGCCCGCGCGCGAGCTGGAGTACCGGCTCAAGCCCATCCTCAACGCCATTGCGCACCGCGACCCGTCGGTGCAGTCGAAGTACCTCGGCGCCGTTGAGAAACGCTTCGGGCTGAAGGCCAAGGACCTGCGCAAAGCGGTCGCCAAGGCAGCCACCACGCCCGCGCGCGAGGACGGCGAGGGCACCGATCCCGAGAGCAGCGACGAGGACATGGAGGGCGCGATCTTCGAGGACGCGTCCTGCTACTACTGCATGACCGCGCGCGGCGAGTCGAAGGTCATCTCGTCGTTCACCATCGAGCCGACGATGCGCGTCCTGACCGAGGACGGCGAGATGATCTTCGGCGACGCGCTCACCGACAAGCACGGCAAGGTGCCAGGGCTGCGCCTCCCGCTCACCGCGTTTCACAGCAAGCGCGACCTCATTCGCCAGCTCCCGTCCGCCGACCTCCAGTGGACCGGCAGCGACAACAACGTCCAGGGGCTCCTGCGGGTGCTCGCGCGCCGCGAGATCCCGCGTCGTCCGGGCTCCAACATGCTCGGCGACTACAAGAAGGGCGAGCACCACGTCTGGCTCGGGCCGAACTGCGCCATCGGGAAGGAGGGCTTCATGGAACCGTCACCCGTGATGTACGTCCCGAGCGGCGCCTCGCTCGACAAGCGCATCGCCTACGTGAAGGTCGACGAGGACACGTTCCTCGAGGTCGCGGCGACGGTCTTTCGCTGCCTGCCGCAGGTGAATCGGCCCGAGGTGATGCTGCCCGTCATCGGCTGGTTCTTCGCCACGCCGATGAAGCCTCGCTTCATGGAGAGGGTCGGCACGTTCCCGACGCTCTTCGTCTGGGGCACGCAGGGCTCGGGCAAGTCGAGCCTCTGCATCGACATCATGTGGCCGCTCTTCGGCATCCGCGACGCCGAGCCGTACTCCGCGACGGAGACCGAGTTCGCGCTCCTCAAGCTCCTCACGTCGACGCGCTCGGTGCCGGTCTTCATCGACGAGTACAAGCCCTACGACATGCA
>CADEGN010000425.1:2007-4940 GCA_902826865.1 uncultured Myxococcales bacterium | reverse complement strand
CGAATACCAGCTGCCGGGGATCAGCCAGGTTCAGGTCCAGCCGAAGATCGACCTCACGTTTGCCAGTGGGTTGCGCTCGTTTCTCCGTCACGATCCCGACGTCATCATGGTCGGCGAAATCCGCGACCTAGAGACCGCGGAAATCGCGATCCAGGCCTCGCTCACCGGTCACTTGGTCCTGTCGACGATCCACACCAACGACGCGGCGACCGGCATTACGCGCCTGGTCGACATGGGCGTGCAGCCGTTTTTGGTCGCATCCTCCCTGGTCGCGCTGCAAGCCCAGCGCCTGGTCCGGCGGGTGTGCCCGGCGTGTGCTCGTCCGCACGTGCCCACGGCGGTCGAGCTCAACGATGTCGGCATCGAGCCCGAGCGTTTCTTCGCTGGCGAGCTGAGCCTGCGGTCCCCGCTGATCGACGCGGCCGGGTTGCCGATGGCGATTGTTCCGGTCCAGGGTCGTCAGCTCCCACCGCCGGGCCACGTCTTCGAGGCCAACCCAAGCGGTTGCGATCGTTGCGGTCACACCGGGTACAGCGGTCGAACCGGTGTGTACGAAGTGCTGCAGATCACCGAAGAAGTACGGCGCCTGGCCATCCGCAACGCGGATAGCAGCCAGATCAAGCAGGCGGCGGTCGCCGCCGGTATGCGCACGCTTCGTGACGACGGGGCCCACAAGATCCTGTGCGGCACAACCACGCTCGAGGAAGTCATGCGCGTGACCGCGGAGGAGGTCTGACGCGCGATGCCGGCGTACGCGTATAGCGGCGTGTCCGCGAAGGGCAAGCCGGTCAAGGGGGTGGCCACCGCCGAAAACGTCCCGTCGCTCAAGGCCACGCTCAAACGCGACGGCGTCTTTCTCACCGCATGCAACGAGACCAGCGCGGCCGGTGGGGGCAAGGCGGCAGCGGCGGCCGGTGGCGGGCGCGAGATCGATCTCTCTGCTCTCTTCGATCGCGTCTCGCCCAAGATGGTGGCCGCGACCACGCGCCTGCTCGGGACCCTCATGCATGCCGGCGTGACTCTGCCCGAGTCGCTCAAGGCCCTGACCGATCAGGTCGAGAGCGCACGGTTCAAAGGGATCCTCAGCGACATCGCGGTGCGGGTGAACGAGGGCGCGACGCTGGCCGACTCGATGGGGCGTTATCCCAAGGTGTTCCCGAGTCTGTACGTCAACATGATCCGGGCTGGCGAGGCCTCGGGCGCGCTCGAAACGGTGATGTTTCGCCTCGCCGAGTTCATGGAGAAGCAGATCGAGATCCGTGGCCGTGTCAGCAAGGCCATGATGTATCCGATCGTGCTCTCTGTGCTCGGCGCCGCGATCATCACCCTCTTGATGGTCACCATCGTCCCGAAGATCACCGGCATGTTCGAGGAGATGGCCGCGGATCTGCCGTGGAACACCAAGCTGCTGATCTGGATGTCCGATTTCATCCAAGGCTGGTGGTGGGCGATCGGGGCGGCCATCGTCGGCGGGATCTGGATGTTCCGCCGCTGGCGCAGCACGGAGGCCGGGCGTTGGATCGGCGATTCCATCGTCTTGCGCACGCCGGTGGTCCAGGAACTGGTGCGCAAGATCGCCATCGGCCGGTTCGCGCGCACGTTGTCGACCCTGCTCGCCAGCGGTGTGCAGCTGTTGTCGGCCTTGGATACCGTGCGCACGCTGCTCGGTAATGCGGTACTGGAGAAGGTCGTCGGCGATGCCCGCGATGGCATCCGCGAAGGCGAGAGCATCGCGGCCTCGCTCAAGCGCAGCGGGCAGTTTCCACCGCTCGTCACCCACATGATTGCCGTCGGCGAGCGATCGGGCCAACTCGAGCAAATGCTGACCAACCTCGCCGATACCTACGACCGCGAGACGAACACCAGCATCGACCGGTTCACCACTTTGCTCGAGCCGCTCATGATCGTCGTAATGGGGGGCGCCGTCGGCTTTGTGATCTTCTCGATCATGGGCCCCATCATGCAGATCACTGAAATGGCGGGGAAGACCTAGCCGCCAGCACCTGTCGGAGACACACCATCATGCAGACCGCTGATCCCACCCCAGAAACCCGCCGCCGTCGGCGCAAGGCCAGCCACGGCATGACCCTGATCGAGATCATGGTCGTGCTCGCCATCATCAGCCTCATTCTCGGCGGCGTCGGCGTCATGGCGTTCAACCGCTACAAAGACGCCCAGCTCGACGACGCTAAGCACCAGGTGGTGCAGATCCAGCAGCTAGTTGAGCAGTTCAAGCTGGCCAAGCGGAAGTGCCCGAAGAACATCGCCGAGCTCAAGTCCTCGGGTTACGCCGCCAAGGTCGCCAAGGACCCGTGGGGGACGGATTACGAGGTGCGGTGCGACGCGGATCTCATCGAGGTGACTTCCGCGGGGCCAGACGGCACGCCTGGCACCGACGACGACATCAGCAGTTCGGCCGACGAATCCACCGGGGAGATCGAAGGCGGCAGCAAGAAGCCTGGGAAGTAGGAACGAGCCGCCCGCCATGTCGCAGCGCTTCGCCAGCCCTCACCGCCGCCACCAGCGCGGGATGACGCTCATCGAGATCGTCATCGTTATGGCCGTCATCGGCCTGATGGTGGGGATGCTGATCGTCGGCCTCGGGGCGGGGAAGGCGGCGGAGCTCAGCCGGGCGACCAATCAGGTCGCCAACACGATTCGCTACGGCTTCGACAAGGCTCGGGTCAACGGCCAATACTACCGCCTGCTCATCTCGCTCGAGGACGGCACGTTCTCGCTGCAGACGGCCGAGGACGCGATGTATCTGCCGGCGACCGATCGCGATGGGAAGTTTGCCGAGGTCGATGAGCGCAAGATCGAGGAGCAAAAAGAGCGCGACGAGCGGGCGGAGCAGTCGTTCAACCGCTCGGTGCAGTCGGCCGCTTACCGCGACGCTGCTGACGGCGGCGATACCGATGGAGACGCGCCGACGT
>CADEGN010000425.1:0-1997 GCA_902826865.1 uncultured Myxococcales bacterium | reverse complement strand
CGCTCTCCGGCTTGGCCAAGCCGTTCAAACTGCCCGAGGGTGTGCGCATCATCTACGTGCGGACCGCGGACGATCTCGAGCCAATCACCAAGGGGGAGGCGAGTATCTACTTCTTTCCGCGTGGACGCACGCAGAAGGCCCACATCCAGCTGGAAGATGAGGGCGGCGTGAACCAGTACACGATCAAAGTCGAACCGCTCACCGGCCGGGTGACAGTGGCCGATGGACTCGATGCGCTGGAACTCCCCGATGACCCGCGCGAGGAGAAGGACGACCTCGGACGTCGCGAACAGCGGAGGACGCTGTGATCGTGCGCCGACGATGCGGCCGCAGCGAGACCGGTGGCTTCACGCTGCTCGAGGTGCTCATTGCCATCGCGATCCTCGCGTTATCGATGACGTCGCTCCTCTCGTCGCAGATGGCGTCGATTCGCGCCACTCGATACGCCCGGGGCGTGTCGGTCGCGGCCTTCCTGGCCGAGTCGAAGCTGCTCGAGATCGAGGACGAGATGACGTTTGAGGGCTGGGGCACCGACGACAAGACCTTCGACGGTGACTTCTCCGAGGACGGTTCGCCCGACGTTCGTTACGCGTGTCTCGTCGACTTCGTGGAGATCCCCGACTTCAACACGCTGCAGCAGGCCAAGGAACAGATCGACACCGATGGGGGCGGCGCCGGCCCGGCGGCCTTCGTGGCCGGACAAGACGACCAGACGTTTTCGGCGCTGGGAATGGTGTGGCCGATCGTGAAGGGCGCGATCGAGATGTCGATCCGCAAGGTCTCCTGCACGGTCACGTGGACCGATGGCGCGATCGAGCACGACTTCAAGGTCGAGACCTTCTGGACCGATCCGAAGGCGCTCACGCAGCTACCGCAGACGGGAGAGACCAGCGAGGACGACGACACGCGCGACGGCGGTGGGCCCGGCCAACCCGGCCAAGGGCGCGATCGGGGCCCCGGAGGTACGGGCGGCACCAGGCCCGGCGGCGGGTCGGGCACGCCGGCCGCACCGACGGTGCCGAAGGGACCAGGGATCCGATGACGTGCTCAGGACGCCAACGCGGGATCACGCTGATCGAGGTGATGATCTCACTTGCGGTGATGGCGATGATCGTCGTCGGCGTGTGGAGCAGCTTTCGCGGGACCATCGACGGCATGGCCGCGACCGAAGCGGTGCAACTGCGCTACAGCATCATCCGCAACGGTGTTTCGCGGATCGAGTCCGAGCTCACCATGACGTACTTGTCGCGCAATCGCCCCGCTGACGATGTACGCCAGTACACCCTGTTCGATGGGATCGACGGCAACAAGACCGATGACCTCACATTCTCGTCGTTTAGCCATTTGCGGGTGCGCAAGGACGCGAACGAGAGTGACCAGTCGGTTGTGCAGTACTTTGTCGACAAGGATCCCGAGGACAGTACGCGTTCGCACCTCTATCGCCGCGAAAGCCGGCGCCTGTCGGGCGACAAGGCCGACCAGCTCGACGAGTATTTTCCCGCCTACGTGCTGATCGAGGACGTCGTGGAGTTCGACCTGCAGTACTGGGACGAGCGCCAGCGGGAGTGGCTCGATACCTGGCGGACCACCCGCAACGACATGCAACCCGATCGCCTGCCCGAGCGCGTGAAGATGAAGATCCTCGTGCGCGACGGTGACGTGATGGTTCCGGTCATCGCCCAGGTGGCGTTGCCGATGCAGGAGACAATCGACCTGGGGCAGGCGCAATGACCCGGATGAGCCGCAGCCGCATCCATCACGCGCGTCGCGGCCAACACGGCGTGGCGGTGCTGCTTGTGCTTTCGTGCCTCGCGATCTTGGCGCCGTTTACTGCGTCGTTCAACTACCAGGCGCGGGTCGATTGGCAGTCGGCGATCAACGTGCGCGACGAAGTGTCGGCCCGCCAGATCCAGCGCGGCGCCATGGCCCTGTCGCTGTTGCTGTTCGAGATTCAGCGGATGGTCTTCAATCAGAAGCAGTTTCGCGAAGCCGCGGGC
>CADEGN010000424.1 GCA_902826865.1 uncultured Myxococcales bacterium | reverse complement strand
CCCGCGCGCACTCGGCCTGTTCGAGGGCCCCCACGATCACGCCCGGCGCGTCGGCGACGCCGGCGTAAGCCCCACCCGAATCGTCCTTTACTACGCCAATCTCCTGACGGCGGCGGCCGACGACGACGGCCTGGCCGAGCAGATCGAGATCACTGTGCTCCACGAGCTTGGCCACTACTTCGGCCTCGACGAGGACGACGTCGCCGAGCTCGGGCTCGCCTGATCCCCTGTAGATCTGGCAACGGTCGTTGCCAGTTCGGCAACGCGGTTTGGCGCCTCGAATGAGGCCCCGGCTACAGTTCTTGCCGCTATGGTCGGCGCGAATTGCGCCGACCATAAGTAATTCCAATCTCTTGGCTTCCCACGCAGGGCCGGCACGTCGGTTGCTGTAGCCCTACGCATGACGAGCAAGTTCCTCCTGGCCGCCTCCCTGCTTATCACCGCCGCCGCCGGCTGTGACAGCGACGGCGCGACGGTCGGCCCCAGGGGCGGCGTGGTCAGCTCCGACGACGGCCGGATCACCCTGGAGATCCCCGCGGGTGCCCTCCATCGCGATGTCGAGATCGAGATCGTGGAGATCGACGCGCCCAACGGTGCGATCGGGGCTGCGTACACCATCGAGCCGGTCGGCACCCAGTTCGCGCGCCCGGCCACGCTCAGCTACGACGTTGCCTCCGATAACGTCGACCGCTTCTTCGACTTGGCCGCGGCGGGCGTGGCGGTCGAGGACCTCGCCCTCGTCACGGAGAAGGCCAATCGCTGGATGCCCATGCACGATCGCCATGTGGACGCCGACGGCGAGCTCGTCTCCGCCAGCGTTCTATATCTCTCCTCCTACGCCCTCTTCGCCCTCTGATCTCGCACGCTCTGCGCGCGTCTGCCCGCGGGCACGTCGGATTTTCCGTCGTGCCCTTTTCTTTCGCCCCGGCTCGCCGACCGCACGGCGCCGCCACGGAGGGAACACCGAAGGTGTCGTCAGCCGACGCGGGCTTCGATCGCCCGGGCAATCGCGCCTTTGTGCACGTCAGCACCCCCACCGACGAGCTCGCAAGCCCGCGCATCCCGCAGCATCCGTTCGATCGGAAACTCCGTGGTGTAGCCGTAGCCGCCGTGGATCTGCAGGGCGTCGGAACACGCGCGCACGGCCGGGCCAAAGCTGGCGAGAGCGGCACGCGCCGCCGCGATCTCGGCCGATCGCCCGGCGTCGATGGCACGAACCGCCGCAAGGACCGAAAGCCAGGCCGCGTCGAGCACCGTCGCCGCGTCCGCGAGCTTCCACGCAATCGCTTGAAACGCGGCGATCGGCTGGCCGAACTGCTCGCGGGTTTTCGCATAGGCCGCGGCCGCGAGCGTTGCGCCGCGGCCGATGCCACAGGCAGCCGCGGCGACCAGCGCCACCAGGCGAGCCCGCGTGGTCGCCAAGGCGTCGCCATCAACCCCTTGGATCCGCAACGCGTCGGCGACCTCGCCGTCGATCCCAACGTCGCTGAGCTCGAGTGCCCGTAGCCCGCAGGTGGCACGCCGCTCGATCCGGACGGCCGGGTGCCCGCGATCGATGGCAAAGGCCGCCACGCCAGCGCCGTCGCGAACGTTGATCACCATGGCCGAACCGACCGGTACCAGCGCGAGTCGACCGCGGATCCGCCAGCCGCCCGGACCGCGGCCAATGACCTGCACATCGTGGGTGCCATCGATCCACGTCCACGGTTGGTCGTCCGACAACGCGCGGCCGAGCGAAGCGTCCGCGCCCGCGTCGGCGAGACAGCCGAGCACACACTCATGCAACGCGAGGGCCACGGCCGCACTGCCACTGGCTTCCCCCACCGCGCCGGCTGCCATCGCGGTGGCCAACCACGACAACCCGACGCCACCTTGCACCTCGTCGACGGCAATGCCCGAGAGCCCGGCGTCGGCAAATCGCCGCCCGAGATCCGGTGCGAGGGCCTCTGCCTCGTCCCACGCCCGCGCTTGGCTCGCCACATGATTGCGCACGAAGGCCGCCACGGCATCGCGCACGGGCGTGAGCTCGGCGGGGGCCTCGAACGCATCGATCGCCGCGGTCATGTGCGACCCCCGTCGTCGGCGAAGCGGCGCATGATGTCGCGCGAGAGCACCACGCGCTGCACCTCACTCGTGCCCTCGTAGATCATCGTCACGCGGATGTCGCGAAACGCCCGCTCCACCGGGTGACCGCGTCGCTGCGCCGCCTCGCCCATGAGCGCGAGCAAGCGGTCGCAGATCGCGAACCCACGCTCGCTCGCCGTCAGCTTCGCCATGCTCGCCGCCTGGGAGAACGGTCGGCCGGTCTCCTTGAGCCAGGCCGCGCGAAGGGTGAGCAACCGAGCCGCCTCGAGTTCGGTGGCACTGTCTGCCAGCGCCCACTGGACGTGCTGCGGCACGTCGGCACCGAACCGGTCCCTCGCCCATTGCGTCGCGGCGTCGAGGGCCCCCCCCGCGATGCCCAGGGCCTGCGAGGCGATCCCGATCCGGCCGCCGTCGAGGGCCATCATCGCCACGGGAAACCCGCGCCCGCGCTCACCGAGGAGCGCGTCGTCGGGCACTTCGACGCCGGCAAAGTCGAGGGCAACTGTCGTCGATCCACGCAAGCCGAGCTTGTGCTCGGGCTTTCCACGTCCGAGTCCGGCGACGTCGCCGGGGACGAGAAATGCCGAGATGCCCCGGGTGCCCGGGGTGTCCTCGGTGCGCGCCCACACGACAAACAGGCCGGCATCGCTGCCGCTCGTGATCCACAGCTTGCCGCCGTCGAGCACCCAGCCGCGATCGGTCTTGCGTGCCCGTGTACGCATCGCACCCGCGTCGCTACCGGCGGCGGCTTCCGACAGCGCAAACGCCCCGACAACGTGCCGCCCAGCGGCGAGTTGCGGCACGTGCAGCTGCCGCTGCGCGGGCGTCCCGAAGTGGTTGACGACCTCGGCGACCATGTTGCTCACGCACACCGCCACCGTGGTTGCGGCGCAGCCGCGGGCCAGCTCGGTGATCGCGAGGCTGTAGGCGACGACGCCGGCCGCTCGGCCGCCGAGTTCCTGCGGCAGGTTGACGGCGAGCAGGCGCGCCTTCGCGATCTCCTCGAGGCTCACGCGCGGAAATCCACCGTCGCGATCGAGGGCCTCCGCCGCCGGAGCCAGCACCTCGGCGGCAAGCTTTCGGGCCACGCCCTCGACCGCACGGGCCGCCTCGCTCGGAGCGAAGTCGATCATCGCCGGCCTAGAACGCCTCGCCGACCTGGCCGCGGTAGGTGTGGACGTAGTCCACCTCGGGCGCCGGATCGAACACCCACTCGTCGATCGTGCCGGAGATGCACGACTTCATGCCGTCGGCCGGGACATCGCCGACGTTGGTGCCCCTGGCATTTTGCTTCTTCACCCAGATATCCAAGATCTTCGCGCTCCCGGCCTTGCCCTTGGTGTTGATGCGAAACTCGACGGTGAACACGCTGCGCATGAATCGAGTGCCGGCCACGTCCATCTGATCCTCGAGACAACGCTCGAAGTCCTTCTCGTAGACGTTGCTGATGGTGTCCTCGATCGAGCGCAAGGTGGAGGGGTGAATGCCCTTGCCTTGATCGGCGTGATCATCGCGGTACGTGCCCGTCTCGATGTCGGCCTGATATTTGTTCTTGCCCTGGCCGCGGTGCTCGGCCGCGACGTCGGGATTGTCGGTCGGCTCCTTGCCGCGGCAACCGGCGACGGCGAAAAGCGCCAAGGTGCAGAAGAATCCGGGTCGGGTCAAACGATGCTGGGTGATCATGTCGGCCTTTTGGGTCGGTCATCCCCGCAGAAGATCGGCGGCGATGACGATACGCTGGATCTCGCTGGTACCCTCGTAGATCTCAGTGATCTTCGCATCCCGGTAGAACCGCTCGACCGGGAACTCGGTCACATAACCATTGCCGCCGTGGATCTGGATCGCGGCCTTGGCCAGGCGGTTGGCGCATTCGGACGCGTAGAGCTTGGCCATCGCCGACTCGCGGCTGTGGCGGCGTCCGGCCATCTTGGCGGCTGCTGCGCGCAAGGTCAAAAGCCGCGCGGCCTCGAGCTCGGTTTCCATGTCCGCCAACATGAACGCCATCGCCTGGTGATCGATGACACGCTTGCCGAAGGTTCTACGCATCCCGGCATAGGTTGCCGCCGCCTCGAACGACGCACGGGCGATGCCGAGCGCCTGGGCGGCGATCCCGATCCGGCCGCAGTCGAGGGTCGCCATCGCGATCTTGAACCCTTCGCCGACCTTGCCGAGCAGCTGGTCGCGCCGCACGCGGTGCTCTTCGAAGACGACCTGCGAGGAGTGGCTGGCACGAATGCCGAGCTTGTCGTCCTTGTGTCCGCGGCGCACGCCGGGCGCGTTCATGTCGATGACAAACGCGCTGATCCCCCGATGCCCGCCGCTCGGATCGGTCATGCAAAAAAGGACCCCAAAATCGGCCTGCGGACCGTTGGTGATCCAGTTCTTGGTCCCGTCGATCACCCATCCGTCGTCGGCGACCGTAGCGACCGTCTTCTGCGCGGCGGCGTCGGACCCCGCTTCCGGTTCGCTGAGCATGAAGCAGCCCAGCGTGTCGCCCTGGGCCAACGGGACGAGCCAACGCTGCTTCTGCTCGGGGTTGGCGAACTTCACCAACGGGTCGCACACGAGCGAGTTGTTGACGCTCATGATCACGCCGGTGGAAGCGCACGCGGCTGAGACCTCCTCCATCGCCAGGACGTAGGCGATGGTATCGAGCCCGCTACCGCCCAGCTCGATGTCGACCTCGATGCCCATGAGGCCGAGCTCCCCCATGCGGCGGACCAGGTCGGCCGGGAACCGCGCGTCGCGGTCATTGGCGGCCGCGGCCGGCCGAACCTCACGGTCGGCGAACTCTCGCACCATGCGTACCAGGGCTTCGTGCTCGGCCGAGAGGGTGTGATCCATCGCGCTGCCGCGGAGCTTACCTCCAGAGCGCCGTAGCTGGCGAGG